>CAYQDJ010000027.1:0-33848 GCA_964416255.1 uncultured Nitrospira sp.
TGGCCGCCATGACCAAAAACTCTCCCGCCACGTTCAGATTGAGTTCGTTCATCGCCTCCACGTAATCGAGATACTGCTGGGCGATCATGGCAACCGGAATGTCGTAGATGTTGATCTCGTTCTTCTTGATGAGATGGAGCAACAGGTCGAGGGGTCCTTCGAAATTCTCGATACGGACCTGGTAGGGGAGCTCTGTCTGTTCAAAACCGTGATCCACGGGCGTCCTTATACCAATTCTTGGGGAATGGGGCAAGCCTTGTTCTATATATTGGGGTGAATCCGGGAAGAACCTTCATTTGATTTTGAAGGCATAGGCCACGAGGAAGGCTGCCATCAGTAGGAAAAACAGAGTGACCGCGTATTGCGCGCCAGACGACTGGAGCAGTGCCGTTGGCTCCTCCGGCGAAGCCCGTTTGGTACGAGTCAGCACCGGCTGCTGGTCAAATCGAGCCTTAAGGAGATCGTCCGGCCGGTGGAACTGGGCATCGGAGAAATCCGCGTGCGCGAGAAACTGTGCGTCGGCAAAGATTGCGTCGCCTTCGAAATTGGAAAAGGTGAAAAAGGCGTCCCGGCTGAAGATCGCCTCGGAAAAGTTTACGTGCCGGTGGAAGCGGCTTCCGGAAAAGCCTGTCCCTGAACCAAAACGAACCATCGCCAGGTTCACCGGCGCTTCAAACGTCACCTCCAAGAACTCCGCCATCCCGTCGAAGATCGCGCCGGCACAATTGACCGGTCCTTGGAACAGGGACCGGTGAAACCGGGTATGCGGACCAAACTTCGTCTCCTTACAATTCAGCATGTGTCCGAAATGCCCGTACACGAAGAACGCCTCCTTTTCAAACGTCGCCCCCGACATGTCGACGGCACCTTGGAACACGGACCTGGACAGATCGATGCCCTGCGCAAAAACCGTTCTCTGAAAATTCACGGGTCGGGTAAATTGCAGCGTGCCGGTGGCGGATTGATGTCGCACAGCCCCCCGCACCACGGAATTTCGAATCGTCACGGCCACGGAAACGACGCGCAGCTCTTCGGAATTCAGCTGGACCAGCGCCGCTTGTTGCTCCGGAGTCAGCCCTTTAGGAAGCTGCGTCGTTTGGACGGGAAGGGCATCGAATGACAGATCACCGTGGATCACCACGCCGACCAGGTCGACAGGCCGTCCATTCGCCATCGCCTCCATGACGGTTCGGCTGCTGACGGCGTTCGCTTCCCGTTCGGTAGGAGAACAGTCCTCCGTCAGATGTCTGACCAGCGGGCCCGTCGGGGTGGCCGGCGACGTTTCCACCACACACGCGCCAAGGGTTTCGGAACCGGCCGGCGTCCATCCCCACAGCACCAGCCACACGATGGAAACCACGCTGAATCGTTGCGTCCACACCTTCAACATGCGCGCGGTTATACGAGATGCGTGTTCGCAAGGCAAGAACCGGGAGAAGACTTTACAGCCGCTTCGACTTTGCTACACTCGGTCCGACCGCGACATTGGCTCCACTTTTGCACAAGGGCTCGCATGCGTCGCCTCCCCACCCTAATCCGGCTGTTCGTGCTCACTGTTCTTGCCATGCTGCCCACCGCGGCAGCCGGGGAGTCTGTCATTGAATTGCCTGTGCTTGCCGCCATTCATGCCAATGGCGAAGGCGTGTTTGAGATGATGATCTTACGATGGGATCAGAAAGCGCAGCCCGAACCGCCCGACCTCATCCGGTATCACGGACGCGTCCGATTGGGAGCCGGCAATTTGGAATCGATCGACCTGGCGTTTGCGTATGCCATTGAACGCACCGCGACGGTCCGCCATGCCGGAACCGTCTCCATCTTCGGTCATGCCTATCGACCGACAGCCAGCGACGGCCCCAGTGCCGGAGCGGCATTGGCTGTGGGATTCATTGCGCTGTTTAAGGGTGACCGTCTCCTCCAGGGCGTGGCCCTCACCGGCACATTGGAGTCGGACGGACACATCGGATACGTGGGAAGCATTCCGGACAAAATGCGGGCCGCGGCGCGTGAAGGTTATCGGACCATCCTCATTCCCTCCGGGCAACTCCGCGGCTCCGGTTGGAACCTCAGACAGGTGGCGATGGACCTCAATGTGATCGTCAAAGAAGTCGAGACCATCGATCAAGCCTATGAACTGATGACCGGGCAGCACCTTTAATTTTGACCTTTCAAGACACTGCCGTCTCAAACTTGCTGGGTGATCGGGGTGCCGGGGCCTAAACTTTCGATCAACGTCCGATATTCCTGTTCCTCCAATCGATGCATGCCCAGGGTAAGACGTCGCGTCAGTTCCGTTTGATCCGGGATCTGAAGCACCTCTTGCAAGAGGGCATGACTCGCTTGAGGCGACACGGTCCATCGACGCGTCGGGACCACCCGAACAAACCCAAACCGAGCCTCCGTCCGCAAGTCCTCCTGCACGAAATCATCCAGATCTCGAAACGACAGCACAGGGGAGAGAATGCGGAACTCGGCACAGAGACCGACTTTCAACACATAGACCAGGCCGTGGGAGTGCGGCGCCAGATACTTGGCCAGGTTCTGCTGAATTAAGGCCGTGCAACACCCCCAGACCCCATGTCTGAGCTGAACCTCGGCGCTGTCACGCGAACTTCTCTCTCTCAGCGTGGCAGCCGTAAATAGAAAGTGACTCATCGTCCGATTGGGGGCAGGCTCGGGAGAAGATCGGGGGCCCGCCTGCCAGGAAGCAAACCGCACCCCACCGGGGAAAGGAGAAAGATAACACCGTTAGTTATTGCGATAGTCGTCGTGGTCGTCTAACAGATCTTCCGATTTTTCAATGAAGTCCTCGTTGTCGTCTTCGTCGTCAAGATTCAACTCCTCCTGCATGTCATCTTCGATATCACTCTCAATCTCGAGATCATCATCAACGAGGTCTTCCACGAGATCCGTATCTTTCGGTTCGACGGGAACAGCAGGCTTCGCCGTGGACGGTTTTCTGGGCGCAGTCTCCTCCGGAAACTCTGTTTCTCTTATCGGCGCTACCGGCTGACTGACGCTAGGCGCCCGCTTGGTCCCGCCTGCCTTCTTTGGCTTCTTCGCAGATTGTTTCTGGCCGGCGGGTTTTGCCCGTCGTACCGGAACGCGTTTCTTGACGGTCTTCTTGGCCGTGGATTTTCGAGACGTTTTAGCGCCCTTGGCCTTGCTCGATGCTCGTGCAGCAACTTTCTTGGTCGCCCTGGATTTTGGTTTGAGTTTTGCCTTGGGTTTCGCCTTCCCTTTTGCCTTTTTTGCTTTTGCCTTCGCCATCACTCAGTCCTCCTCTGCGGGCAACGAGATTCACACGTAGGGCGTGCGGCCACCATCTAGCATGAACCAACGAGCTCTTGCAACCCGTCGGCTTTCGAAGCCTGCTGGCCCGCCCATTTTTCAAAAAGACCAGCCCCGCTGCCACTCTCGTCCAATCACATGATAAACTCCAATCGATGGATTGACTGGAGAAACCGGTGAAACGCTTCGTGATCATGACCTTCCTATTCGGGCTCGTGGCCGCGGCTTGGCCGATCGAGGCCTCGCCCCCTTACACCCAGATCGTCATTGAGGATGGCTCACCTTATTTCATCCCGGTGACGGCCACCATCACCAGCGAGAGTCCGATTCGGTGGGAAAACCCGACGCCTACACACCACACGGTCACCCACAATGCTTGCCTAGAGGGCAGCGGCACCTGCGCCTTCGACTCGGGCACCATGGCGCCCGGAGAGGCGTTTTCAGTCCCCGGGCTTCCTCCAGGCCGGTATGCTTATCATTGCCGCATTCACCCGATCATGCGAGGGGTGCTCACCGTCACCGAGCACTCGCAGATGCCCTCCCAGCTCTAACAGGCTGTTGAAAAAGCCCGCCAGCTTCGTTCTCGCGTCCCTCAGAGTCTCAACGCACGAAACAGAGTACGATTCGCCTCTTCGCTTGCTGGGGCCTTACTGGACGGCCTTTTTGAACAGCCTGCGGGCTATTCCAAGAACGTCTCAGCCCCCTGCGGTCCTGCTTTCCCACAGTTCTTAAAAATAGTTACCAAACATCCTGCTAAGTCACATCCCGAGCGTCTTGCCGGGCGGAGATCCCGTCGAGAGAGACCTTGCGGGACGGACGGCCGGTCGTGTACGCTCCTCTGTCCCAGCACCTGTCGCATACTCATGAAGCCCATTGCTGCCGTCCAAGAACCGCTCCACCTCGCCGGTGACACGCTATACCTCCTTGCCTGGCGCATTCCCGATCTCGTCGCATACCAGCACACCGAAGATGAGTATTGGTTCGCGCCCCTCGATGATAATGTGCCCTTGATACGCCTCAACAGCACGGGCGTGGAAATGCTGCGGGGTATGAACGGGCACATCACCGTGGGCGCCCTCTTGGAGGAATACGGCGCCAAAATCTGCGGCCCGGACGGACAGCCGGGGCAATGGCACCTCGAGCGCTGGGCCACGCCCAACTATTCGTTGTGTTATTACGGGGCCGAACCACCGGGCGGACACCGGCACCAAGCGAAGTGGGATATCTTGCTGCAGCAAATCCGTGAGGGCTGGTCGGGACAGAAGGGGTTCGAGGGCGAGGAACATCTGGAAGACTTTCATCACCACGAACTCTCCCACGCCGGCGGGGACGACGGCCATTTTGACCTTATTGAAACCACGGTCTCCCATCTGTTCCGAGAACCCACCGAAGCCCTGCAAGGCCTGACCTATGGCCGGATCCTCATGCGGCAGCTTCGCAAGCTTGGTTGGTTCAATCCGAAGCCAAAACTCATCCTCGAGGTCGGAGGCGGGCTCGGATATGTGGCCCGTGAAATGGGCAAGGAATTGCTGCCGTTTGAAAAGCAGTCCATCACCTATATTGCGCTCGATATCACCCAGCCCTTCCTCAACCTTCAGGTGACTCGTGCTCGAGCCGGAGGATGGACCTGCGTGGGCGCACGCGCGAACGCGGAAGCGCTCCCGTTTACCGACAACTCCGTCGATCTCGTCATCGATAACGAGAACATGGCCGACATGACGCCGGTCAAGCTCAGTAGAAAAGAACTGCTGGAGGGAAAAGGCGACACCGACCATCATCAGGAAGCCTTGGATTGGATCCGACGGCTCCGTTTGTCCATCGAGGCAACTCCGCCCGACGAGGTCATCTTTAACCTCGGCCCGATCCGGTTTGTCGCTGAACTCTGGCGGGTGTTAAAACCGGGCGGGCATGCCTTCCTGACGGAGTTTGGCATCGAGGACGGCTGGCCGGCACCGGTGAAGCTGCCGGGGCACACCGAATATGAAGTGCAATACGGTCATCTGCGCCAAGCCGTCCGCTGGTTGGGCTTTCAGGAACGCTACTTCCCGCTTCCACACTTTTTAGGGCTGAAGCCCGACACGAAAGTCCTTTGCACCGGGGCCGCGTATACCATTCAACGGTTCTGCCATGCCATGGACAAACCGTTTATTGTTCAAGCCTACACCGAAACAGAGCTGCGACAGACCCTCGGGGAGATGCTGCCCCGGCTCCATGGCTGCCATTATCACGACGTGGCCGATCCCGCCTGGTTCGGCCTGCTCGACTTCAAAGTGCTGTTGTTGGAAAAGCCCGGCGGCGCCCCGAAGGCCCAGTTCACGGAGAACAAGGGCTATCGCTGGTACTCGCAGAAATAAGCAGGAGCGCTGCTCCTCTACAACCCGAATGAGTTAATACGTTACGATCGGCTCTCTCAGAAGCACACCGGCCCAAATCGAATTTTCAACTCATTCCATATGTTCATCAGCTCTGTTCGTCGAATCTACCTTGCGAGCGCTCTTGTCGTTACCAATCTCCTTGTCGCGCTCCTCGCCGTCAACATACTCTTGGGCCTCATCTTTTTTGTTCTGGATACGATGGATGAGCAGGAGGCTGTTCGGCAGACGGAGGGCTCACCGGGAAAACCCCTGTTTAACCAGGACGGGTCTCCGACAAGCACCCGCAAACGAACGCCGTATCAAACACGCTGGTTTGATTATTCAGCCTACGAGGATATTGGGGACATCTATGCGGCAGAAGTGCTCGACGACTTCTATCAGCTCACCATGCTTGGATTTGTCTATCAACCGTGGGTGCAGTTTTCCGAACCTCCGTTTCAAGGGAAACGGGTCAACATCGACGTGGATGAAAAGGGATTCCCTGCCAGGCGCACCATCAATGTTCCCCATTCGCAGGGATTGCCAGTTATACGAATTTTTGTACTGGGCGGCAGTACGACCTTTGGCTATAACGTTTCAGATGAGCATACATGGCCAAGCCAGCTTTCGCGCATCCTGAACGAACACGCATACAGAGAGGGACTGAGAGCGCAGGTGGAGGTGAGTAACTACGGCAGGGGGTTCTATTACCCAAGCCAGGAGACAGCATTGGCTGTTGATTTGCTGAGACTCGGTTACCGTCCCGACCTGGTGATCTTCATGGACGGCGTCAACACAGGCACACCGGAAGATTTCCCCTGGTTCACTCAAGAATTTTCACGTCGATTCGATTACCGGCAATTCGCGCGTAACATCGCCGACCAGCTGAGATGGGTGCCGATTGTACGGTTGGCATATGTCATGCGACATCAGCTCTTCGATACCAACACAGATACGCAGCTATCGAATCCAACCCCAGAGATCCTGGTGAATAGGTTTCTTCAAAACCGGGAGATCTCCAAGACCATCTTGGATTACTATGCCGTCCCATCTCTGTTCTTCATCCAACCCGATGCCATATTTAACTACCCGCTTCATCTTTACAGATTCCCTTTGCCAGAATCTGCTCTGCGTTCCAGAAAGGAGAGGGTCGAGTTTTACAACGATGCGCGAACACGGAAAGGAGCCATCGTACTGAGTAATCTATTTGAGTTATGGGGGGCTGACCGAAAGGCTATCGTCGACGAATGCCACTACAGCCCAAATTTCAACCGTTTCTTAGCTGAACATGTCGCACGGCATATTGACCTCAAGAGTCTCCTTCACGTCGACAAGAGCCACACACCCGCTCCGACCGGAGTTCCGCGAGTGCTGTCACGCACATCAGAGGCCATTGTCGATATATCCTGCGGCTCATTGTGCGACCGTCGTACCGACGCTAGGTAGTCGAGTGGCCATTGTTTCCCTCGCACCACCCAGTTCTTGCACGCCCTCACCATGTCCGCATCGCAAGGTCGAGCAGCACCCCTTCCCGCAATCCAAGATCACTCACAAGACAGGCATCGGATCTCAAACTCTCCATCACCGTTCGAACAATCACCGCACCCGCGGCGATGACCTCCTCTCGGTTTTTCTCCAGACCCGGTAGGCCGACCCGGTCAGCCTTCTTCCGACTGAGGAGCGTGTATTCGAGGTCTTGAATGTCGGAAAGCCTCAGTCGATAGTTCTGAATCCTCGCCGGCTCATAGGCCGGAAGCCGCTGCGCCATTGCCGCAAGGGTGGTGAACGTCCCCGCCGTTCCAACCAACGTCGCCGCTTGATGACGTATCATATCGGCCACGGCTTGCTTCGTTTCGCTCCTAACCCACTCGCGCGCCCGCTCCACTTCCTCATCGGTGGGGGGATCATGGTGCAGCAGTCGCTCGCAAAGTCGCACGACCCCGAGATCGATGGAGCGAACCATAGGAGCCTGCCCCGGCAGATCAAATATAAACTCCGTACTCCCCCCGCCGATATCAAGGGCAAGAATCTCGGTCACACCGGCTGGAAGGCCTGAACGGATGCCGAGCAAGGTACGGCGGGCTTCCTCGTCGCCCGTGATCACTTCCACTTCGAAGCCGGCTTCGCGCTGAATTCGGTCGAGAAATTCATCCCGATTCACGGCGTCCCGGACCGCACTGGTTGCGACGGCGGTCGCCGCATCAACCCCGCACGCGTCAATGAGGGGCCGCCATTCGCGCAGGCACTGAATCACTCGGTCCATGGCGGCGCCACTGAGCCGCCGCGTCTGATCGACGCCCTCGCCCAGGCGGAGAAGGCGTCGATCGGAGTGAATCGGGTGAGGGGAACAACCCCGAAACAAATCGGCAATCAGCAGCCGGCAAGTCAAGGTCCCGAGATCGATGGAAGCCAAACGACGCGCACGCGCAGGCGGTATCGTCATCGCTCGTTTCGAATCTCCTCCATCTCGGTTTCCAACTTCTTTCGGGTTTCCTTCGCTGCCTGAACGTCACGCACGAGCCGGCCGATCTCGGCATCATACAACACCCGTTCCGCCGTCTCCCCGCGCTCTTTCATGTCGATCGCGCGTTCGCCGATGTCTTTGTAAAGGTCGGACAGCTGTTGATCGAGTTTGCGGATTTCCAATCGCATCCGAAGCAGTTCCGTCTCCTCGAGTGCACGATTGGCCGCCTTCGCGGTGCCGAACCGCAGGGTGGCGAGGCCGGTCCGCAAGTCGTGTTTCAGTCGTTGTAAGAGTCCCACGTGGCCCCCTCCGGCGAAGCGTGAACGCTCAAGGTCACAGGGGACGGACAGCCTCGCGCGTCGTCAGATCAGCTGATCGACCCTAAGTCCAACTTCTTTTCCCATTTTCGCAACATGGCATCCCTTAAACCCTGGTGGGCGGCCGCCCTCAAACCGGGGTCCTGCTTCATGAGAGAAAACGCTTCCAGTCTCGCCTGCTGCAGCAACGCGCCGTCCCGCACGAGATTCGCCACGCGAAAGTCCGGCACACCCCATTGCCGCAGTCCAAAAAACTCTCCTGGGCCTCTGATGCGCAAATCCTCCTCCGCAATCGCAAACCCGTCATTGGAGCGAACCAGAGCCTCCAGCCGTTCGCGCGCATGAGAAGCCGTCTCATGGTCTCCGGACACCGCAGCCGTCTTTGCCCTTCGCGCCATCGTTGCCGACGCCAGCAGCAGGCAATACGACTGCTCCGCCCCCCGCCCGACCCGTCCACGCAACTGATGCAGCTGCGCCAAGCCGAACCGCTCGGCATGCTCGATCATCATGACGGTCGCGTTCGGCACATCGACGCCCACTTCAATCACGGTGGTCGCCACCAGCAGGTGGATCGTCCCGTCCTTGAAGTCGGCCATGACGGCTTCCTTTTCCGCTGCCTTGAGACGACCGTGTAACAGGCCCACTCGAAACTCGGCAAACTCCTCACGCTGCAACCGTTCAGCGCCTTGGATGGCAGCCTGCAGATCGAGTTTTTCGGACTCCTCGACCAGCGGGTAGACGATATAGGCCTGTTTGTTCCTCCGTACTTCATCGCGAAGGATTTGATACGCCCGCCGGCGTTGCCCCTCGCCAAACAACAATGTATGCACCGGTTTTCGCCCTGGCGGCATCATATCGATGATCGACACATCGAGATCCCCATAGACAGTCATCGCCAAGGTTCGCGGAATCGGCGTGGCCGTCAGCACCAAAACCTCCGGCTTGTAGCCTTTGTCGATCAACGTCTTCCGCTGGAGCACACCAAACTTATGCTGTTCGTCCACGACGGCCAATCCTAATCGTTTGAAGACCACGCCTTTTTGGATAAGGGCATGCGTACCGATGGCCACGTGGATCGCTCCGGACGCGAGCTGCGCGGCATGCGCCTTTTTCACCGCCGCCTTATCGCTCCCTCGCATCAGCACCGCCTTCAGGCCAAGCGGCTCCAGCAGTCCGGACAAATTCCGGTAATGCTGCTCAGCCAATATTTCCGTAGGAGCCATGAGAGCCGCCTGGTAACCGGACCCGCAAGCCATCACGATGGCATGAAGCGCCACCACCGTTTTCCCGGATCCGACATCGCCCTGTACAAGGCGATGCATCGGCTTCGGCGAAATCATGTCCCGGAAAATTTCCCGGACCACTTGATCTTGCGCCGGTGTCAGACGAAAGGGCAGCCGGCGGGTCAGTTTGTCGAGCAGCGGCGGCCGCGGATGGAAATGCAGTCCCTTGGTTTCCAGCTGGACCGACCGTTGCCGCGCCGCCAGGGCCATCTGCAACAGAAAGAATTCTTCGAAGACCAACCGACGATGCGCCGGCGTCTTGCCCTGTGCCAGCAAGCCCAGGTCGGCCCCTGCCGGAGGAAAATGCGCATCTTGCAATGCTTGGTAAATCGGCACCAACCGTTGCCGGGCCCGGACGGATGGAGGGAGCGCATCACGCAGCTCACCGACGTGTTCCTCGAGCAAGGTTTTCATGAGCCCGCGCATCTGGCGTGACGTCCACCCCTTGGTTTCGTGATAAATGGGAACGATCCGGCCCACGTGCAACGTGGACTCCGTTTCTTCCCCGATGACTTCGTATTGAGAAACCTCCATCCGCGGCACCATCCATCCCTGACGGCCAGCAATGATGCGACCGCTCATCAGCACGCGTGTGCCGACGGTCAGGATATCCTCCAGGAAGGGCTGATTAAAAAACACCGCCTGCATCCGTCCCGTTTGGTCCTCCACCCCCACGTCGAGCACCGTCAGTCGGCGATTTTTCGTGCGTTTAGCTTCGCACTTGCCAATGATTCCGCAGATCGACGTGACCATGCCGGGAACGAGGCTGCCAATGGGCGTCATCACCGAGCGGTCTTCGTATCGCCACGGTACGGTCCATAGGGCGTCTTCGATCGTGACGATGCGCAACCGTTCCAGCAACCCCGCCCGCTTGGGGCCCACTCCTTTCACGAATCGGACGGGAAGGTCCCACACGGCCCGGCTCTGGCCCTCCACCGCCCCCTGGCCTAGGACGAACTCCCTTCCATTCTCCTGCGAAAGGTCCCCGGGACCGGTCTGGCGAAGGGCCTGCACAATCGTCATCGCCTTATGGAGGCGCCGCCGCTGCTCATCGAGCGGCAAAGACTGCCGAAAATCCACAAAGAGGTCGCGGAGAGCCATGAGGCGGGCTTCAACTCCCTGGGGGTACACGCGGTCTGCCAACGCGGACAGAATCTGGGTATCGACAAAGGTGCTGAGATTTTTGACCGCCGCCAGGCGGGCACATCCATCCCGGCTCGCAAATTCGATCGGACGTGCGATGCGGTTCAACCATTCCTGGAACGGCTTTGAATGGCGCGATACAGGAGGCGTCTGCATACGAGGTCGGATCGTAACACAGCCATCCTTCGTGCTCAATCAACGCACAGCCACCGCAGAGCCTTGCGCTGAGCGCAAATTTGTGGGATCGCTTGTTTGGGTCTTGCAGGATGCTACACTCATGTCACGAGGCATTCTGATGTACCGCCGCAATATTATCCATCTGCTTGTTCCGTTGGCCGCCATCCTTCTGCTGTTCGTTGCGTATCAATTGTTCGTCAAGACCAGACACCCCGTCCACTCGCCGGTTCCGGACATATCTAAGTCGACTGAGGTGCCTGCGGAGTCGTCCGCCGTGTCTTCGCCGCCGCCTTCTCGTCGGCCTGAGGAGGCGCCATCCCGCAGTTTGGAGTACACGACCCTCCCCCAGACGGACCACTCAGCTCTGCTGGACAGCATCCGGGACGACATTGAAAGGGGCAACGTGACTGAGGCAGAACACGCACTGTCGGCCCTGCCCGCCTCAACGCTTTCCAATCGGATGACCAAATCGTTCGTCGCCATCTTGTGGAATAATCTGGGATTACAGCATGAACGACGAGGAGGTCCCGCCGCATCGGTCAAGGCCTTCCAGCGAGCCGCCGCACTCGACGAACAGAACGCGACCATTCAGCTCAACTTGGCCCACGCGTATTGGGCCCAGCGAGACCCCGCGCTCACGGTGGATTTTTTGACGCGAGTGGCGTCCCTGGCTCCCGACGATCCATTCCCCCACCTGGCCATGGCCGACCTGTTATGCGAAACCGACCAACTCAGTGAGGCGACGATGCATTTGACCCATGCGGCGGCGCGCATCAAGAACGATGTGGCCTTACACTCGTACTTGCAAATGGTCACGGCCAAAATACGTCGCGCTGAGACCCACGAGACCCAACTGGCGGCTCGCAGCAGTCCTCACTTCGTCGTGAAATTCGATGGAACGGAAGATCCGGACACCTGGACTGCCGTGCTTGGCATTCTCGAAGAGGCGTATCGCGATATCGGCCAGCAGATCAACCACTTCCCGTCCGCACCGGTGGTTGTGGTCCTGCATACGAAGGATGCCTTCCAACGCGCGACCGGCAGTCCGGCATGGGCGGACGGATTGTTCGATCCAGTCCTCGGCCGCATTCACGTGCCGACACAAGGCGCCACGACCGACCTCGGATGGCTGAAACACGTCCTGCGTCACGAATATGCTCACGCCGTGGTGCATGACCGGATGGGCAGAGGCGGACGGGTCCCTACTTGGCTGAACGAAGGTCTGGCTATGGAACTGGCCGGCAACAGGTGGCCCGATTTGGATCAGCTCATGTCCGGCGACACCCAGGTGGTTCCACTGCAGTATTTGGAAGGATCGTGGGGACGTCTTCCCCCACAGGTTGCGGATCTGGCTTATCTGGAGGCCATTTCGGCCACCCACTATTTGATAGAGCGCTGGGGCATGTCAGGGGTCGATCGATTGCTTACTGCCTTTCGGTCCCGCGAATCCGTCGAATCGGCGCTTGAGTCGAGGTTGTTCGTTTCCTACGATCAATTCCAAAGCCGGTGGCTTGAGCAGTTTCGGCAGAAACACACCTAGATGCCCTGAGGAGTCCGGTCCTGCCCCTCCTGGTTTGGCCAGGCCGGCAGCATGTGCGCCTGATCATCGACCGTGTCATGGGCCTTGTCTTCGACCTCGTCTGGTGCGATATGATCCTCCCAGAGGAGGCCCTCTCCCTGGGAGTCGAACATTTGAATCTTAAATTCAAATACACGGGGAAGGACGGCAGACTCACCGCCCAGGGCTCCCATCCGATCGGCAATGCGGTTGACTCGCCCTGACCAACCGCCATCGGCGGAAAATTCGTCTTCCCACACCAGGCGGCCGGTCGTGCTATCCAACGCACGCAATACGAAGGACGGTTGTCGCACCGCGCCGTCCACATTGTGAATCCTCGTCACCGTTGCACGCCTCGGGCTAACGGTCGACACGATCTGCCCGCCGGGTGCGCCGACCATCGGGGTGAGATTGAGCTGTCCCTCCCATTGAAATAGTCCGGTGTTGGCATCGTAGACTCGTATAACAAAATTGGAAAGATCGGTGGCGCCCAGTCCGACACCGCCGGCAAAGATGCGATCCTGCACGAAGTGAGAGGGCTCGTTCTTTATAGTCAGGTCGAAGTTGTCCTCGGACAAGATCTCACCGGTGACGGGATCATACACTTTCACGGCAATACTGGCGGTGTCGCGGTTCTGATACCCGAAGCCGGCAGCGACGATCATGCCGCTGGTGGCGGGTTGGCCATCGGTCTGCTGGCACCAACCTGAGCCGCTCCACAGCAACCCAACCGCACAGACACAGAGACCGGTAAACCATGTCAGGTGGTGGGGGTAACCTCGGATGAGCCGGAAGCCGGGGACCTGTTGACGGATCGAGTCAGCGACTGAAGAGATGCGCGACATTAGACCCTCCGTGAAGGTAATGCCGCATATTGCAAGACACTGGATTGACGGTAAATTCCTCGCTGTGGGAAAGACTCCCCCCGAAAGTGGGGGCTCCGCCCGCTTATTTAGGAGTGTGGGCCGAATCAGCGGCACCAAACAGTCGATACCGATGTCGCGCTATGACGCGATAGCCCCATTGGGCTATCCGCTTGAAAAAAGGGAATCTGAGGAATCGCAGAAACACCCGCCCTCCTGGAACGTGTGGGAGCAACGGGAAGAATGCTTCAAGCCCTTCGTCGATTTCGCCGGTCGGCCGCACCAGAAACGCGGCACCGGGACGCTCAGGCAGGTAACGAGCGCCTAATGCCTGCTTGGCTTCCTGGCTTTGATAGGGAACAAACCGAACCTGGGAGCCGGGTCTACCGAGGCCGATACGTTCCAACTTCTGTTTCGTCCCCACACACAGTCGACACTGCCCGTCATAGACCAAGAGGCAGGCTTGATCCGGCTCCTCCTGGGCACGGCGCTCCGTCCTCGACATCATGCGTCAGCCTAGCACCTCCTGCTCGCCATCAACAAGGCGGCCATTGCCCCATGTGCAGAGCCTCAGTATAGTCCACGCATGAACAAGGCCCTGCTGGCGGTCCTCGTGGGAACGGTGGGATTCGGCGTGTGGACCCTCTCACAGCATCAAGGCGGGCTCGAGGCCAAGGTCTCTCATCCCATGTGGACGGTCTTTTTGGTGCTCATCCCGATCGGGCTCGCAGCCCTCATCTGGCAAAACCTCCGTTGGGGGGCGATGGCCTGCGTGATGTACGGAACCGTGGGATTGGCCCTAGACGTCGCGACAACCGTGCAGGTCATGACGAAAGATGCCGATCTGTTTCCCGCTCTGCTCACCAATGGTCTCAGCGGGGGTCTGAACGTGCTCTTAATCGTGTTTGGCGGCCGGTCGTTTTTAGGGGTCTTTCCGGCGCCACCGCCTCCAGGATCCCGCCCTCCCAATCCTCCCTCCCCTTTTTCATCGTTCGGAGCCTGATGCGCGCAAAGCCGGCATCTGTGAGCCACTTGGTGGTCTCCGCCGCCGAATAGGTATCCCCCTCCTCGGTGAACAGCAACATCGAGAACGCAAACAAGGTGGCATCGGCCGGATACAATCCCGCCCGGCCATGAAGAAACGCGTCCTGGATGATCAGGCGACCGCCCGGGCTGAGCGCGGCCAAAGCTCGGCGAAAGATCGCCTGGTTCATGGCCGGTGAATAGATGTGCAGCACATTGGAGTACCAGATGACGTCATACACTCCGGGAATCGAGTCCTTGGTGAAATCAAGCGGGAGATAAGACAGCCGGCGACCGGCTCGGTGTGTGGCGGCGACCTCTTTCGCGACTTCTAAGGCGGCATCTCGATCACACACCGTGGCACGCAGGCGCGGATGCTTCGCCAGGAAGGCCAACGCATAGGTCCCAGGTCCGCCGCCAAGATCCAATAGAGTGTTCGCTCGCCGGAAATCGAGTTGGGCGGCAACGGCCGGCGCGATTTCCACCGTCCGATGGTGCATCGCCCAGGTAAATTGACGGCGCGACTCCGGACGATCCGTCATATCTTGATCCAAGGGCAACCCGCTGCGAACGGATTCCAGGAGGCGCAACCAATCCACCCAATGGCTCTGGATGAGGTCCAGATAACCGCCGCGGTAGGAGGGATGCATGGCGTTGAGTGCGGTGGACGCCAGGCGGTTGGTCTTGTACCCCGCGCCGTTCTTTTTCAACAAGCCGACCATCGCCAGATTTCGGCAGAGTATCGACAATCCGCGCTCGCTCACCCGGAGTTCGTTGGCCAAGCCGGGAATGGTCCAGCTCCGCTGCCCCATGGCGGTAAAGAGATCCAATTCCAAGGCCGCCAGCAACACGCGGGGCAATCGATAGCCGGCCACCGCTTCGCGAAAGTCCTCAAACGTGGTAATCGTCGATGGCGTCATGCCATATTCCCAATGGTGCGGCAGCACCACCGAATCAAATCCTCCACCTTGGCGAGGTTCTGAAAATCGACCCCACGAGCGAAGGTCACGGCCACAAACGCGTCATTCATTTCGGTGGATTCGGTAAAGCCGGATTCCACAAGCAACCGCCTGAATTTCGACACTCCCTGCTGGATAAAATACTTCGCCTGTTTGGCCACTTCATCGGTGCCTAAATCTTCCGGCGTGCCTTCGGACATGAGGTTCATGGCATCTTCCATGGCCATGCCATACTGACAGAGGACTTGGCCGTCCGGTGTCACTTCCAAGACCCATCCGTCGCTGCCGAGCTCCAAAACCAGCGGACCGCCCGGCACCAACTCAGCAAACTGCGGGAAGGCTGTGGCGAGGGCGCCCTTGGCCGCCGGCCAGAGAGCAGCAAGAGGCTGGCTCATGGATGGGGCTCGTAGGCGGTCGAACGGGGTTCGGGCCCCGACAACCGGTCTCTCAGTGCCTGCAGTCGGCGGACATTCTCCTCGAGTTTCGGCAATCGATATTTACGGTCCATATAGACGACTTGCTCGAGAAGATCCGCCGCCTCCCGCAATCGGCCCATGTGTTCATAACACTGGACCAGCACGTAGCGGGCGCCGCCGGCACGGAGTTCATCGCGCAGCCGCTCGGCGATGGACTGGCTCGTCTGACAGCAGGCCACCGCCTCCTCATAGCGTCGTTGCATCAAGAAGGTGCGGCCGATCAGGCGCCAGGCATCCGCCACTCCTCCGTGGTCCCCCAAGCGTCGCATTAAAACCAACGACCGTTCGTAACACTGAATCGCTTCGTCGAATTGACCGGTCTCCCGGGCGACCAGGCCGAGATCCGAATACAACACGGCTTTCGCCGGCTCGTCATGGGTCTTGGTCATCAGATCCAGGGCTTCCAGGTAATACGCCCTGGCCCGCTCCCATTCCCCTGCATCCGCACGAAGGTTTCCCAGGTTCGCCAATGTCGTCCCGATACCCTTCTCATCTCCCAGAATTTTCTGTAGTTCGAGCACTTCCTGATAATGGGCCTGAGCGGAGTCCCGCCGCCCACTCACGGCGCAAATGTTGCCGAGATTCCCCAGCGTCGCCACCAGGGCACGCTGATCTCCGGTAAGCCGGTCGCACTCGAGCGCCTTGACATAACAGGTATAGGCTTCGGTGTAATGCCCGCGAGAAAAATGCTCGTTGCCCTGTCGATTGAGTTCTTCCGAAAGGCCGTTGCGCAGAGGCATGGCTAGACGGCTTGAAGCAGGCGTTCGACGGGCTGTTTAGCACCCGTGAGAATAGAGGTTCCGTCCCCGACGAGAAGGCTCTCAAACTGATATTTGAGTAGGCGCTTGAGGCCTTCTTTGGCCTTCACCACATCGACATATTTGTCCGCAGACAACATTGACACTGCACCGGCCGGTTTCCCGATCAACGCGTCCCCGACGATCAGCACCCCGCGGCCTTGCTGGAGAAACAGAGCCGACTCACCCGGAGACTTCTGATCGTGCAAATGAATCACCCAGATACCGCCGGGGAGCAGTTCCCCGTCCTTGAAGGTCTTGGTGGGACGCAGATCCATCTGGCCAGCGTCGGCATCCGGCACTTGCAGCTGACATTTCAACTCGGCTTGGTAGGTGGCGGCTTCCCGGACATGGTCCCGATTGGTCACAATAATGTAATCGACCGGTCCGTTGCGCCGGATGAAGCTGCGAGCTTCAGCCGTCATGGGGGGAGGATCGACCAAGATTTTGTGCTCGCCGACCATGAGCAACAGACCGTTAAAATCAAGCTGTTTGTCTTCGGAAAAGCTCGACCACTGCCACATGCCGGGAAGGATTTGATTCATAGGCGTTACGGTAGCGATCGATATCCAGGCGGCCCCAACCCAACCTTCCGCTCATAGTCCCGCCACGGCATCTTTCACCACTTTTCCGACCTTCGCCGCAATGTCGGCTTCCTGCGGGAGATCGATAATATCGTCTTCCGACAGGGTAATGAACCTGCGGTTCTGGCCTTTGGACAAGGAGATGAGGAACAGGCCGTTCGACGGGGTGACAGGAATCACGACTTGCACTGCCCCGTCGACTTCTGTCACCAACTCCAAGAACCGTTGCCTGCCGGCTTCAATCTCCTCCATGACATCGCCATCCCTTCCAATTCCGATCTCTTCCTGATTCACATCGGATCTACATTTGGCTCGAAGGGCCGGCGAGGAGCTTGTCCACTTCAGCGACGATCGCCTCTGCCCCGGCCAAATCCATGTTTCCCACACGCTGCCACCGGATGACGCCTTCCTGATCGATGACATACACGTTGGGAATGAACTTCCCACCGCCGTACAGCTTGTCCGTCACCTTGTTGGGATCAAGCAGGTACGGGTACGTCACTTGGACGGGAAAGGCCGAAAGAAACTCTCCGACGTCTTTCTTGGAATTCCCGTTTGAATTGACCCCGATGACGGCGACGTTCTTGCCGTGAGTCGCCTCATAGACTTTTTGCAAATTGGTTCCCTGCACCATGCACGGATCGCAGATGTGAAACAAACCGAGCACCACCACCTTCCCCTTGTGGTGAGTAAGGGAGACGGTGTCACCCGTAATTGAATTCAGCGTGAAATTGGGAGCCTTCTCTCCAACTTTAAAAAAGCCCGCCGCCAACAAGAGCGGAACGCACAGGAGCGGCAAGAACACGACCCCCAGTGCCGTGGCCAGTCGTTTCATCACGATCTCCTTTTCCCTCTTCAGTGTCCGGTAAACGGGGCACGGAGCCCGCTAGGATTTTCGGGCGAACGCAACAGTTTCACCTCCGATGCCGGCACGAGCGGCGAACGCCCATACCAGGAGGAGATTGGCGAGGAAGAACACAGGGAAGGTGACGGCGCTGAGCAAGAGGGACAGTTTCATCACGACCTCCTTGAAGTAAGAAGTAAGAACTGCCGTTATCCTAACACGCAGATTTTTACGGGGGCAACCAAGCTCTGGCTGGTTTATGACAACGGCGAATCGTGCTGATCGAGCATTTCTTCCAGTTGCTGTTTGGACTGGCCCTCAAACCGGATGAATTCGATCCCGAATCGATCGCCCTTCTTCCAGCGCACCACCGCCGACGAGATCACAATCGGCGGCCGAGCCCCGGAAGTCTGAACCCGCACGCAGAGCCGGGTGCCGATCGGACAATCGACCTGGCTCTGGATTTCCGCGCCCGCCACCGTGAGATTAATCAAGGTGCCTCGGCCGGACCGGTCCTCCCCGGAAAAGGTCACGGAAAAATCAACCTCAATGCGCGGGCGGCGGGAATCCATGCGGCTCTCCTCGTGGCGGTGACCCGGCAGGCGGCGGCTCTCCTCGTCAACTCATGCCGGATTCAAACAACCCGAGCTGCAATTCTTCTGCGCGGGTAAAGGGAATCGGATAGTGTTCGGTGAAGCACGCGTTGCAATACTGATCGGGTGTGCCGGGAGCCGACTTGAGCATGCCCTCGAGGCTCAAATAGGCCAAGGAGTCAGCAGTGATGTATTTTCGTATCTCCTCAGTCGTATGGTTCGACGCGATGAGTTCCTTCTTCGTGGGCGTATCCACGCCGTAAAAACAGGGGGACACGATCGGCGGGGAACTGATGCGCATGTGGACTTCCTCGGCGCCGGCCTGACGGATCATCTTGACGATCTTGCGGCTGGTTGTCCCACGGACCAGCGAGTCATCCACCACGACAACCCGCTTCCCCTTCAGCACTTCCGGCACTGCGTTGAGCTTCACCTTCACCCCGAAGTGCCGAATCGACTGCTCCGGCTCGATGAACGTCCGCCCGACGTAATGATTGCGGATCAACCCTGTTTCGAACCGGATGCCGCAGCCTTCCGCATACCCGAGCGCAGCCGGCACGCCGGAGTCGGGCACAGGAATGACGATATCAGCCGGCACCCACGACTCCTGGGCCAACTGCCGTCCCAGCGCCTTTCGCGTGGCATAGACGGTATTGGCGCCGAAGATCCGGCTGTCCGGGCGGGCAAAATAGACGTACTCAAAGACGCACATGGCCGGATTCGTTTTGGGGAACGGCCGGTGGCTGTCCAGCTTCTGATCGGTGATGACCACCAGCTCGCCAGGTTCAATTTCGCGGACGTACTCTGCATCCAGCAAATCAAAGGCGCAGGTTTCTGAGGCCACAATCCAACTGCTGCGCACCCGTCCAAGACACAAGGGGCGCAAGCCATGCGGGTCCCGCGCCGCAATCAGCCCGTGATCCGTCATGAGCACCACGGAAAAGGCGCCCCGCACTTGGTTCAGCGCATCAATCACCCGGGCCAGAAAGGTATCGGCTCGAGAATGCGCGATCAAATGGATGATGACCTCGCTATCGGAGGTCGATTGAAAAATGGCTCCATAGGCTTCGAGTTCATTCCGCAACACCTGCGCGTTGATCAGGTTTCCATTGTGGGCGAGGGCCAGGTTGCCAAAGGCGAAATTCACCGTCAACGGCTGCACATTCTTGAGATCGTTCCCCCCGGCCGTCGAATACCGGTTATGACCGATCGCCATGTGGCCTGGGAGTTTGTCCAACACCGCTTTATGATAGATGTCGGCGACCAATCCCATCCCCTTGTGCACATGAAACTGTTCGCCGTCCCCTGACACAATCCCCGAGGCCTCCTGCCCCCGGTGCTGGAGGGCGTAGAGCCCCAAATAGGTGAGGTTCGCCGCTTCTTCATGATTAAAAATGCCGAAGACGGCGCACTCGTCCTGGTATTTGTCCGGCGACAAGATGGGAAGGTCCGTGGTCATAAATCCGTCCGTCCGAGGATTCTCATTCTTGAGCCAACGTACGGTCCAGCGAATAGGCCCAAACATCATGCAGCTCAGCCACCGGAAGATCAATGGTGGTAGCCGCCGACCGTTCGGCTCCCACATAAATGCTCAGCCGCGAGCCGCTCACAGTCCCGATCACAGCGGCCGGCACGCCGACGCTTTCGGCATATTCCATCATATGCTGCCGGTGCGCCGGACCTGAGGAAAGGACCACCCGCGACTGGCTCTCGCCAAAGAGCAACGCGTCCTTCCGGAGCCGCCCGGACGGTAATTGTACCACGGCGCCGAGCATCCGATCGGGCGCGGACATGCAACTTTCCGCCAGGGCAACCGCCAGTCCCCCGTCGGAACAATCATGCGCCGACCGGACCCACCCGCGGCGAATCACGGTCAACACACAGTCATGCAGTGCTTTTTCGGCTTCGATGTTGAGGTACGGCGGCGAGCCTTGCTCTCGGGCATGCACTACTTTGAGATATGCCGAGCCTCCCAAGTCTTCACGGGCGGTTCCCAATAGAATAATGTCGTCGCCTTCCTCTTTAAACCATTGCGTCATCGTATGCGCGGCATCATCGATCAAGCCCACCATCCCCAGCATGGGGGTCGGATAAATCGATAGTCCATTCGTTTCATTGTAAAAGCTCACATTCCCGCTCACAACTGGAATGGAGAGAGATTCACACGCATCCTTGATTCCTTCAATCGCGAGCACAAACTGCCACATAATATCGGGGCGCTCCGGATTGCCGAAGTTCAGACAGTCCGTCAGCCCGATCGGCTGGGCCCCGGAACAGACCAGGTTGCGCGCCGCTTCGGCCACCGCCAGGCGAGCGCCCTCATACGGATGCAACAAACAATAGCGCCCATTGCAGTCCACCGTCATGGCCACAGACTTGTTTGTCCCCTTGATCCGTACCACCGCTGCATCCGACCCAGGCCGAACCGTGGTGTTCGTCCGCACCATGTGATCATATTGTTCATAGACCCAGCGTTTACTGGCAATCGTCGGCGAGGCCAGCAGCGCGCGCAGCACGCCGCCCGCGTCTTTCACATCCGGCACCGCATCATAATTCAAGTTGGTCAGCATGTCCTGATAGGCGGGCGGCGAGTAAGGTCGTTCGTACCGGGGCCCGTCATCCGCCAACGCTTTGGCCGGAATCTCGGCCACAACGCGGCCCTGGTCCGTCACCCGCAACAGACCGCCTCCCGTCACCCGCCCCACCACCGCGGCATCGAGGTCCCACTTGTGGCAGATCCGGAGACACTCTTCCTCTTTGCCGGCCTTGGCGACCATCAGCATCCGTTCCTGCGACTCGGACAACATGAGTTCATACGGTGTCATGTCGGGCTCCCGCCGAGGCACCGCCGTGAGATCCAGTTCGATGCCGTTCCCGGCGCGGGAAGCCATTTCACAGGCAGAACTCGTCAATCCCGCCGCGCCCATATCCTGAATGCCGACCAACAGGTCATGGGCCATCAACTCCAGGCAAGCCTCGAGCAACAACTTTTCGGCAAACGGATCCCCGACCTGGACGGTGGGTCGTTTCTGATCCGATTGATCGTCGAATGAATCGGACGCCATCGTTGCGCCATGAATCCCATCGCGGCCCGTCTTCGAGCCGAAGTAGATCACGGGATTCCCGACGCCCGCCGCGGTGCCGCGGAAGATTTTGTCGATCTGCGCCACACCCAGGCAAAATACGTTGACCAGCGGATTGAGAGCATAGATGTCGTCGAACCGGATCTCGCCGCCGACCGTCGGCACCCCCATGCAGTTGCCGTACCCGGCAATGCCGGCCACCACGCCTTTCATGAGATGCCGGGTCTTCGGCGTGTCCAACTGGCCGAACCGCAGCGCATCGAGCAACGCAATCGGCCGGGCGCCCATCGTAAAGACATCGCGCAGGATACCCCCCACCCCCGTGGCGGCGCCCTGATAGGGCTCGATGAACGACGGATGGTTATGCGATTCCATCTTGAAGACAACGCACAGCCCATCGCCGATGTCGATCGCGCCGGCGTTTTCACCAGGTCCCTGCACCACGCGCGAACCGGTGGTCGGCAGTTTTCTCAAATGAACGCGCGAACTCTTGTAGGAGCAATGTTCCGACCACATCACGGAAAACATGCCCAACTCTGTGAGATTGGGCTCGCGCCCTAAAATCCCGACAATTTTGTCGTATTCGCCCTTCGTGAGATTATGCTGCGCGATCAGGTCTTTGCCGAGGATCGGTTCGTTCGTTCTCATGAAATCCTACACATCCCACCTATTCTCAATTTCCTGACCTGCTCCCTCATATCGGCGAAGACATCTTGAGGCGCCCGCCCGACGGCAATCGATGGCGAATCCTTCCCACCGTCATCATACGCACGAACCCCTGCGGCGTCTCAAGCTAGCGCGCATACTCTGTCTGTTCGCCATCATCGACCAGATCGCGCGCAACTCCCGATGCTCAACGAATAGTTCGGGCTTACATTTACACATTCTCACTGCACGCCGTCCGTTCGATCATGCCGCATGATCACATTTGTTATGAACGATCTTCTACGACATCCGGTACTTCGTTAGATCTACTTCGCTGAATCCCTTTCTTCTTCGAAGGACCAGCTTTTCCCCTTCCTGTCGAATGCTTACATGTCAATAGAATCTATCTTCCAGCTGTGTTGTCCATACCCTCAAGCCATCCGGATAAGTCCCTGAACGGAATAAGGAGAACAGTTTTCTCTGATCCGCAACCGTAGGCAACATACCTTCACCGGCGGCCTCTAATTTGTCTTTCTGGTAAGGATGAAATGCATACCAAAACATTCCTCTGGTATGCGCTCGCGACACCGCACATACGACCACTAAAGATTTATCGGCAGAAATATATGTGGCACGCGTCTGCTTAAGCAATGGACGCTTCAGGACCTTCTCAATCCGGCCTTACACAGGCAGCGTGGAAATCAACAGGAACAAATTGGGGAACTTTCTTATTTTGTCCCTTAGTTAAATCCTCTTCTAGCTCAACCCCCTCAACTTCCTGCCGAACCTCTTCAGCAGCCGAAAACACCAAGTCTATGATCCCATCGACTCTTGTGAATTCTTGTGGCACCAAAACTTCCGACACTTTCTTGAGCATTTGTGGATCTTCAACTGCTTCTTTCAATAACATCAGCCGAGCCAATGCATCAACGCTAACTAGGCGCACATCCCACGCGTGCCTAGAGCCACGGATCTGAGCTTCGAGATCACCAGTGTCTTGCCGACCAACCACGATCAGAATGGAGGATTTTGTTTCAGCTACTTGGCCATCCTGTATAAGTCTTTTTCTATATGCAGCAATCGAGTCAAGAGCGATCCTATAGGCATCAGTGGTCTTGACTTCAACTATGATCTCATTGCCGAACGATGACCTCCAGAGCCCATCGTGACCGATTTGACCAGAGCTACCACGATACCGTCCATCTTCAACTTGAAATCCAAGCCTGCGGCCAATTTGATTGACAACATCCTGTAGCGCTAACCCGCTCCCTTCAAATCTTCCTATCAAACATTGCTCTGCATATCGCGATAGAAGAGAAGAGGGAATGCTTGAAAGAAATTCTCTAAATTCTTTTGAGGTATCTCCAGCGTCTAAAAGCCTTCCGGCTCCAGCGATTGCTATGATCTGCTGAATATGCTTGTCCTCGAGTTGACTTCGAGATCTTTCCCAAAGGGCTAGCAAAGACATTGATTAGGAACCCAGGTTTCGCAGATCCTAGACCTTCACTCCAACGAATAACCTAGTGGACTTGCGCGATGAGTCTAGGAGATGGCCATTCAGATGCACGCTTCTGTTCATCTTTGGATTGCAGCAGTAGGGGTCCCTACACCGGAGGCGTGCCAGCACAAGCTGGACAGGTCCCGCGTCACGCTCCGACCGGCTTCTTCTGCTTCAACGACTCGATCATCGATTGGAAGATGATCCTTCCGTCTTCATTGCCGAGCACCGATTCGGCCGAACGCTCCGGATGCGGCATGAGGCCCAGGACATTCCCCTGTGCATTGCGTATACCGGCGATGTTGTCGAGCGAGCCGTTCGGATTGGCCTCGGGCGTCACCCGGCCCTGCCGGTCGCAATAGCGAAAGACCACCTGCGCGTTCGCCTGCAATCCCGCGAGGATGACTGGATCGGTATAGTAGTTGCCGTCCGCATGGGCGATCGGGATTTTCAACACTTGCCCGGATTTACAGGAACCGGTGAACGGCGTCGCCGCGTTCTCGACCTTGAGATACACGTCCTTGCAGACGAAATGGAGTGACCGGTTGCGCAGCATCGCGCCCGGCAGCAGGCCCGCTTCGAGAAGGATTTGAAATCCGTTGCAGATGCCCAGCACCAGGCCGCCGTCCTTTGCAAACTCCTTCACGGCCCCCATCACCGGGGAGAACCTCGCGATGGCGCCGGTGCGAAGATAATCGCCGTACGAAAACCCGCCGGGCAGGATGACGCCGTCCAACCCGGCCAATGACGTCTCCTTGTGCCACACCATTCTCACCGACTGCCCCAGCACGTCGCGAAACACATGATCGCAATCGTGATCGCAATTACTCCCCGGGAAGACGATGACGCCGATGTTCATCCGACCTCGAAAGGTTCAGGTTCAGGGACGATCTCGAGCCTTGGCTTTGGCCCTCGACCTTAGCCTTGCAGCTCGTACCGGTATTCCTCGATGATCGTATTGGCCAGCAGCTGTTCGCACATCCGTTTCACGTCCGCTTCGGCCTTCGCCTTGTCGGACTCGGTTAACTCCAGCTCCATGTACTTGCCGACGCGCACGTTGGCGGTGTTCTTGAACCCCAACGAATCGAGCGCATGCTCGATGGCCTTGCCTTGCGGATCAAGAATACCTTGCTTCAAGGTGACGTGGATCTTTGCTTTCATGCCCCGCCTCTTGTGGTCTCCGTCTTTGTGTCTTCTGTGTACGAGTCCTGATTCGGTTGGTCGGCCGGACTCACGCAGGGCAGATGTCCTGGTTCAAAGCCTAGGAGCCTGTCCGACATTGCTCTTTCTACTGCAGCGAACGATCTGCATCCATCGGCGTCGTTCTCGACCCGAGTAAATCCTCAATGCATTTCAAGCGAATACACCTCCGGTTTTCCCGGGCCTGCGGCCTCGCAGTTCGCCGCACCTCCTTCGCCTCGTCACGAACGGCACCGTCGGACAGGCTCCTAGGGTCCCGTGTCCGGCGGCTTCGCCAGTTCCGTGAGATGGCGTCGGGCCCAACGGATCCCCCAGATGAGGCCGATGCCCACCAAGGCAAGCACCAGAAATCCCAGCCGATGCAGGGTCGACTCGGCGAGGAACGCAAACGCCAGGATGGCGGCGGTGCCCACCATCAGCGCCAGGATCAGTCCATTATCGCGGACGTACAGGACCAAACGCCTCACTGGGATTCCTTTTCCCTCGTCGGCCGTGAGCCCTTGCACGTCGCGTTACCCACACACCCGCCTCAGCACCTCCTGATACGCCTCTTCGATGTTCCCGAGATCCTTTCTGAACCGGTCCTTATCCATGGACGCTCCGGTGGACAGATCCCAGAGGCGGCAGGTGTCGGGGGAAATTTCATCCGCCAGAATCAATTTATTATGATACACGCCGAATTCAAGCTTGAAGTCCACCAACCGGAGATTTCGTTCGGCGAAAAATGGTTTCAAAATGGTATTGATCGAGTGGCCCATCTCCCGCAACTCGCGCAAGACCGCCGACGTGGCCACCTTCATGAGGCGGAGATGGTCGTCATTGACGAGCGGGTCGCCGAGCCCATCGTTCTTGTAATACAACTCGATGATCGCCGGCTCGATGACGTCCCCTTCGTTCAACCCCAACCGCTTGCTCAAGCTCCCCGCCACGATATTCCGTACGACCACCTCGACCGGCACCACGGTCACCTTCTTGGTCAGCATCTCGCGGTCGCTCAGCCGTTCCAGGAAATGAGTCGGGATCCCTTCTCGTTCGAGCAACGAGAACAAGCGTTCGGAAATCTTGTTATTGATGACGCCTTTGTCGGCGATCGTCCCGCGCTTTTGCGCATTGAAGGCGGTGGCATCGTCCTTGAAGTAGTGGACCACCTGATCCGGCCGTGCCGTGGCGAAGATTTTTTTTGCCTTCCCCTCGTACAACATTTCGCCGATCCCGCCCATTACCCCCTCTTTCTCAGGGTTGAGGCTTTTCCACACGCAGCGGCTTCCTCGATCGTCTCCCGGAGCGCCCCGGAGCCGCGCCAGGCGGTCATCGCTTCGCTCCTCGCTTTGTACTGGTACGCCGCCTGGGTTCGGCAAAGACCCGGCGAAAAATCTTGCCGAAATGCCGCAGATAATATTTCGGCTCGAAGCAGGCCGCAATCTCCCGTTTAGTCAAATGCCGGGTGATAAACGGGTCCTTGCCGACCAACTCGGACAGGCCGCCCGCTCCCCGCCAAGAGGCCATCGCATTGCGTTGCACAGCTTCATAAGATTCCTTACGCTGCGCACCTTTGTCGATTAACGCCAACAGGAGCCGTTGTGAATAGACGAGGCCGCCCGTCAATTCCAAATTGCGCGTCATGTGATCCGGATAGACGACCAGATTGGTGATCAGGTCGGTCGCCTTCGCCAACATGTAATCCACGAGAATGGTGCTGTCCGGCAAAATCACCCGCTCGACCGAGGAGTGGCTGATGTCCCGCTCATGCCACAGCGCCACATTCTCCATCGCGGCCAGGCTGTTGGCGCGAACCAGTCGCGCCAACCCGCAGAGATTTTCCGACAGGATCGGGTTGCGCTTGTGCGGCATGGCCGAGGACCCCTTCTGGCCTTGGGAGAAGTACTCCTCCGCTTCCAACACTTCCGTGCGTTGAAGATGGCGGATCTCGACGGCGATTTTTTCAATGCTCGCCGCGAGCAGCGCGAGCGCCGTGGCATAGGACGCATGCCGATCCCGCTGAACAACTTGATTGGAGATGGGATCGGGCGTGAGCCCCAGGTTCGCACAGACGTAGGCCTCGATTTCAGGGCCTTGATGGGCGAAGGTTCCCATGGCGCCAGACAATTTGCCGACCGCCACCTCGCGCCGCACCAATTTTAGCCGCTCCCGGTGCCGGACCATTTCGGCATACCAAATCGCGACCTTGAATCCGAACGAAATGGGTTCCCCATGGATGCCGTGCGAGCGTCCGACCATGACCGTGTCCTGATGGCGAAGGGACTGCTTTCGGAGAGCCGCGATCAACTCTTCGAGACCGGCACAAATGAGATCGAGCGCTTCCGTCATTTGGATGGCAAGCGACGTATCGACGATGTCTGAGGACGTGAGACCCATATGAAGATAGCGGTGTTCCCGCCCCACGGTATCCGTCAGCGATTCCAGAAACGCAATGACGTCGTGTTTGGTCACTTGCTCGATCTCGGCGATTCGGCCGACATTGATGGCGGCTTTTTTCCGAATTTTCGTGGCGGTGCCGCGCGGCGCACGGCCGGCCCGTTCAAAGGCGGCGCAGGCCTGCAGTTCCACTTCCAGCCAGATCTCGTACTTATGCTTGAGGTCCCAAATCGCCTTCATTTGGGGCCGGGTATATCGCTCGATCACGCGTCCGCCCTCCTCCACACCGGCTTATCCGGATGCGCGCGTTTTTCCGCCAGGCGGGGGTCCGTCGCCAGGATCTTGTCGAGAACCCCATTCACAAACTTGGAGGCCTCCTCGTCACCGAAGCTTTTGGCGAGTTCGATCGCCTCATCCAGCGTCACTCTCGCCGGCACATCATCCATCCATAAGAACTCGAACAATCCCGCGCGCAGAATATTTCGATCGACAATCGGCATGCGGCTTACCGTCCAATTGGCCGCGTGCCGGCCGATCACCGCATCCAGGTCCTGCTTGTGTCGCAGCACGCCGTCGACCAATTGTTCGGCAAAACGCTTCCCCTCGTCCGTCGTGGCGTATTCGTACCAAAACTCGGCCAGATTGACGCCGGTCTTGCCGTGGATGTCGTGCTGAAACAATATTTGCAGCGCTCGCTCGCGAGCCTCGTGACGTGTGCCCATATCTCATTCGGGAGTCGCACCCGCCCCAAGCCGGAAGACCCGCCTCATCGTTTCCTCTTGACCGTTCGCCGGTCGGTCGACGCCGCCCGTGCGGGCACCACGGCGTGGGCCTTGATCATCCGCAGCACCGATGCCATTTCTATGGCGGACGTGGCCGCTTCTCCTCCGCGATTGAACTTCGTCGGATCGGCTCGTTCAATCGCCTGCGCCACCGTATCCGTGGTCAAGACCCCGAAGATGATCGGCACATCCGTATTCAGCGCCGCGTGACCGATCCCGCGGCTGGCTTCGGTACTGATATAGTCGAAATGCGGCGTGTCTCCGCGAATCACCGCTCCCAGGCAAATAATGGCGTCGAACCGGAACGTCTGCGCCAGCACCTTCGCCGCCAATGGAATCTCAAACGCGCCCGGCACCCGCACCACTTCGACGTCCTGTGCTTTGGCGCCATGCGCGGTGAGCGCCTGGACGCAGGAAGACAGAAGTTTTCCGGTCACGAACTTGTTGAATTTGGCGACAATGATGCCGAAGCGCATCCCCGTCGCATTGTGAGAGCCTTTACGCAGCTTCATCCAAACGGGTTCCCCCCGCGGCTCCGAGCGTCCGCCAGGCGCCCCTGCGCAGACAGCGATCCGGCCCAGCTCCTCGGGCAGGCGGGCTCTCTGACCTCACACTTTTTTTAAGATATGTCCCATCTTATTCTTTTTCGTGCGCAGATATCTGACGTTAGCGTCACGAGGGGCGATCTCGATCGGGACACGCTCCACGACCTTCAACCCATACCCTTCAATGCCGACAATCTTGCGCGGATTGTTCGTAATCAGTTTGATCTCATGCAAGCCGAGGTTCACCAGGATTTGCGCGCCGACCCCGTAATCCCGCAGATCGGCTTTGAACCCGAGTTGAAGGTTCGCTTCAACGGTATCGCTGCCTTGATCCTGGAGTCCATAGGCTTTGATCTTGTTGAGCAGGCCGATCCCTCGCCCTTCCTGATTGAGATAGAGGAGAACCCCCCGCCCTTCCTTCTGAATGATCTCCATCGCCTTGTGGAGTTGATCCCGGCAATCGCAGCGCAGTGATCCCAAGGCATCGGCGGTGAGGCAGCCGGAATGCACCCGGACCAGGCTCGGACCCGGCTCCTCCACTCGACCCTTGACCAGCGCGATATGCGTGATATTGTCGACTTGGTTTTCAAAGGCCACCGCTTCGAACTCGCCGAACATCGTCGGGAGACGCGCGTTGGCCACGCGCTTCACGAATGTTTCGCGGCGCATCCGATGTTCGATCAAGGCTTTGATCGTCACAATTTTCAGCTTATGAAGTTTGGCGAACTTCGTGAGTTCGGGCACGCGCGCCATCGTGCCGTCTTCGTTCATAATCTCGCAGATCACACCCGCGGGATACAGGCCGGCCAGTTTGGCGAGATCCACCGATCCCTCCGTTTGGCCGGCGCGTTTGAGCACGCCTCCTTGCTGCGACTTCAAGGGGAAGATATGACCTGGCCGCGCGAGGTCGCTGGGTCTGGACTTCGGATCAATGGCCACATGCACTGTGGTCGCCCGATCGGCGGCGGAAATGCC
Source organism: uncultured Nitrospira sp. (assembly GCA_964416255.1). Lineage (GTDB taxonomy): Bacteria > Nitrospirota > Nitrospiria > Nitrospirales > Nitrospiraceae > Nitrospira_D. The sequence continues at coordinate 29,831 of CAYQDJ010000027.1, forward strand.
GGTCGTGATGTCATTCCGCGCGTCGATCGACACGGTGAAGGCCGTGCCGAACGTGGCCGTATTTTCCACGGCCTGTTGCGGCAGTTGGAGTTCTTCCACCCGCTCCGGCGTCAAGGCGAGACAGATCAACCCGCGCGCGTGTTTGGCCATAAAATTGATGGCCTGCGGAGTGACCTTTTCAGCCGCGATCACCAAGTCGCCTTCATTCTCGCGATCTTCGTCATCCACCAGGATAATGAATTTCCCCTTGCGGATATCCTTGATAGCTTCTTCGATGCTGTTGAAGGGCTTGGCCATGGCTAAGTATTAACTAGCGAATTTTGCACGTAAAAAACGACCGGTCCGGCGAGCCACACATAACCCTGTTTTGCCCCCGACTGTCAACGGGAAAAACGGCAGCTCAGGGGGACGCGTTCATGATCGTCCGCTCCCGGGCTCGCAAGGCGATCATCACGGTCCCCCAGGCACACATACCCAGCCCTGCAAACAGCCACAATCCCAGCTCAAAACTGCCCGTTATCCCTTTCACGGTTCCCACCAGAATGGGCAGGACGAATCCGCCCAATCCCCCGGCGGCACCGACGACCCCGGACGCCAAGCCGATGTCTTTCGGAAACCACTCGGCCACGAGTTGAAAGACCACGCCGTTTCCAAAGCCCATGGCGCCGGCGGCGACCAGCATCATGGCGACCCCAACGGGCAGCAAGGGACTCGTCACCGCGACCACCCCGGCGACGATCACCGGAAAGACGAAATGTAGGGTGCGCAGCCCTCCCTGTCGATCAGCGACATAGCCGCCGAATGGTCGAATAAGACTGCCGACAAGACCGCAGGCGGCCGTCAGCGCCCCGGCTGTAATTGCATCAAGACCATGGGCCTCGTGCAGGAGCAACGGCAGGAGACTTGCGAGCCCGACGAAGCCGCCGAAGGTGACCGCATACAAAAAGCACAGCCAATACGCCGAACGCCGCCGGAGCAGCGCCGCGACATTGTGCCACCAGTGGGCGGAACGTGAAAGAGGGGCCGGATCTTTCGGCACCAGCCCGATAAACACGAGCAGCGTCAGCAGAACCAGGCCGGCCATGAGGCCGCAGACCTGGTGCCAGTCGAGAGAGGCGGTCCAGCGAGGGGCGAGGAAGAAAATGAGGACCGTGCCGACATTTCCCGACGCCGCCACCCCTAACACCAGGCCCTGCGCCGAGGGAGGATAGGCCCGGCTCGCAATCGGTAATGAGACCGCAAAACTTGCACCGGCCACCCCGAGGCTGAGAGAAAACACCAGCGCTTGCGCGTAATCCGTCACACCCAGCCAGCCCCAGAGCAGCACCGCACATTCAATCACCAGAATCGCCAGGGCGGTGGGCCTGGCCCCGATCCAGTCCGCACTCCATCCCGCAAGGATTCTGAGTGCCGCCCCACCAAGCAACGGGAGCGCCACCAGCCAGGCCAGCTCCTGATCGTCGAGGCCAAGGTCCCGCGCGAGCGGAAGACTCATGGCGCCAATCAACAGCCACACCATGAAACTGACCGTCAAATGCAGCCAGGCCCCGGCCAACGACGGCCAACGTCCACTCCGTAATGCAGTGACAAGAGTCATAGGGGTTTGTGCAAAGCCAGGCCGGTGGCTGCCAGATCTCGGCGTCCGGGCCCGGCTTGGTCGGGCAGTCGGCGGGCGATCAGTTGAAATGGCCCGCATGCGGCACGTGGCGACAAGCGCATCATAGGGGAGCGTCTTCCATCCGTGCAACAGGCCCGTGCGTCAGCCAGGTCCAACCACGGATGGGGCATTCAAATCTGCATCATGGCCTCGGCAATCGAGCCTTTGTGCCTGCTGCCGGTTCTGTTATAGTCAAGACTTCGTCATGAGCACGCAGCGCCCTGAATCCAAGAAGCCCACCGACGAAGCCGTTGAGCCGGAGATTCTGGACCCGTCCGAAGACGATCTGGCAATTGAACTCAAGAATGGAGCCCCCGTCATCGATGTGGGCCCCGAGGGTCAAGCCAAACCGGACACCACGGCTGTTGCGCCCGTCACCGGCCTGCAACAATATTTGGCGGAGGTCCGCCGTTATCCGTACCTTTCCAAAGAAGAGGAACTCCTCCTCTTTGATGAATACCGAACGCACGGAAGCCGTGAAGCCGCCGTCAAACTGATCATGGCGAATCTCCGCGTTTCCGTGGCGATTGCCAGCGAGTACCTGCATACCGGCGCCGACCACATGGACCTGATTCAGGAGGGCAATGTGGGCCTCCTCCAGGCCATCAAAAAATTTGACCCGACCAAGAACGTGCGCTTCTACGCCTACGCCGCCTGGTGGTCACGCGCCTATATCCTCCGCTACCTGCTCAACAATTTCCGCCTGGTTAAAATCGGGACCACGCAAGATCAGCGCAAGCTCTTCTACAATTTGAAAAAAGAAAAGTCGAAGCTGGAGCGCGAGGGGTTTGCCCCCGACACCAAACTGCTCGCTGACCGCTTGCACGTCCGCGAGCGAGACGTGATCGAGATGGATCAGCGGCTGGGGAATTGGGAGCTGTCCCTGGATCAGCCGATCGGAGCGGAACACGACGGCACCCTGCTCGATGTCCTGCCGTCCCAACAAGCGGCCGCCGATGACCTGCTTGCGGATCATGAACTGCGGGTGCTGTTTCGAAAAAAATTGGCCGAGTTCACCACCACGCTGGACGAACGGGAGGAGGATATCCTGCGCAACCGGCTGCTCTCCGAAACGCCGTTGACCCTCGATGATCTCGGTGCGAAGTACGGCATTACCAAGGAGCGGACGCGTCAATTGGAAGCGCGCATCATCAAGCGGTTGCGGGACTTTCTCAAAAAAGACCTGAAGGATTTCGACCAGTTAAGACGCTAATGCCCCCAACCTGACGCGGGCGTGGACCTCCATCCGGTACGTTCAGGGCTCCGTCCCACGACCACATGAGCGACCCCCAAAAAAGTTTTTGACCGGCCTCTTGACTTGGAGAGGGGGGAGGCTATCTCTACCCCGAGTTTGCGATGGGCTTCTGCTTGGGGTTTCGAACCGCCACCGAGTGCGAACCCGTTTGGAATCGGAACATTCACCGAGTTAACTAACCGCAGGAGGAGGGTCCGTTATGAGCACTGCCGCGAAGGAGAAGAAGAACGTCGCCAAGGGGTTTCAGCCCCTGGGCGATCGGGTGTTCGTCACCTATACCGAGGAGCTGGATCGCACGGCCGGCGGGATTTATGTGCCGGATTCGGCCAAGGAAAAGCCGCAGCGGGGCGTGGTCCAGGCCGTCGGCAAGAAAGTAGAGAATGTGAAGGTCGGTGACCAAGTCTTGTTCGACAAGTATTCCGGCAGCAAACTCCGCATTGAAGACGAGGAATGCTTGATCCTCAAGGAAGAAGACATCCTCGGCATTTTCGCGAGCTAATCCACGACGAACATTCGACTTAAGGGAGGAAGACCATGGCAAAGCAATTGTTGTACAGCGAGGCGGCACGGGCCTCCATTCTCAGGGGGGTCAACCAGCTGGCGGATGCCGTCAAGGCGACCCTGGGGCCGAAGGGACGGAACGCGATCCTCGACAAAAAGTTCGGCGCACCGACCATCACGAAAGACGGGGTGACGGTCGCCAAGGAAGTCGAACTCAAGAATCCTTATGAAAACATGGGCGCTCAATTGGTCCGCGAGGTTGCGAGCAAGACGAGCGATACGGCGGGTGATGGCACAACCACCGCCACCGTGCTGGCCCAAGCCATTTTCCGCGAGGGCGTGAAGAACATCACCGCCGGCGCGAACCCGATGGAAATCAAGCGCGGGATCGACAAGGCCGTCGAAGTGGTCGTTGCCGAATTGAAGAAGCTCAGCAAGCCCTGCCAGAATAAGACCGAAATTTCCCAGGTCGGGACAATTTCCGCCAACAACGACAAGACCATCGGCGATTTGATCGCGGAAGCGATGGAGAAGGTCGGCAAAGACGGCGTGATCACGGTCGAGGAGGCGAAGTCGATGACCACGTCCTTGGACGTTGTCGAAGG
>CAYQDJ010000028.1:0-25917 GCA_964416255.1 uncultured Nitrospira sp.
AACCGCTTCACGATACCCCTGAGCCGGCATATTGAATCGCTGAATGTTGCGGCAACCGCGGCCATTGCCCTCCACTACTTACGGCGGTTACCCGTCCAATCTTAGGGCGTTGGTCATAAACGGTATGGCCGTTCGGCAATGCTCACACCGGCGGGACTCACGAGGTGTGGTGCCGAGGGACAGAATCGAACTGTCGACACCAGCCTTTTCAGGGCTGTGCTCTGCCAACTGAGCTACCTCGGCACGTGAGGCACTTCGGAAGGTGTGGACGATACCTCAGAACCCCCGCGGGGTCAAGGTCAAGAGAGTAGGAGGAACGGGAACCGTCGCCAAGCGCAGGTCCCGTCGAGTCTACTTCGAGACGATCTCCAATAATTCGACTTCAAAAATCAGGGTGGCGCCCGGTTTGATCGCCGGAGGCGATCCGCGCTCCCCATACGCCAGGTCGGCGGGGCAGACGAGTTTGCTCTTTCCGCCGACTTTAATGTGTTGGACGCCTTCGGTCCAACACTTGATCACCTGCGAGAGAGGAAAGGTCGCGGGCTCTCCGCGCTTGACGGAGCTGTCAAACACCGTCCCGTCGATCAAGGTGCCATGGTAATGCACCTTCACCGTGTCCGTGGCTTTGGGCGAGGCCCCGGTTCCCGGTTTCATGGGCGTGATCACGATCCCAGACTCCGTTTTGGTGGCCCCTTTTTCCGACGCCGCTTTGGTCAGAAACGCGGTTCCAGACTTCTTTTCCTGTTCGGCGACGGCGGCGGCGCGCGCCTGTTGAAGTTGCTGGATCTTTGGTCCAAAGGCTTGAAGGTCAACTTTTTGAGGACGCTTCAGGACGCCGTCCGTCAATCCGCTTTTCACCATTTCAAGCTCTGATTCGCTCAGGCTAAACGCGCCCAGAGACTGGCTGATGGCCAAGCCGAGTGCGTACATGGTCTTTTGGTCGTCGTTTGTTGGTTCCGGCGAAGCGGCCCAGGCGGGAGTGCCCGTCAAGAGAAACACCGTGGTGACGACAAGTGTGAGATTACGCATCATGATCCTTTCATGTGAGAGAGCGAATGGTAGGAGCTCAAATGCTTACCATATGATGCAGCTGTCAATCCACCACACAGTCCGATGCCCACATCGCTGCCTGCTCCGTTCAACTTTGACCGCATGGCCGGAATGGCGGAGAGGGAGGGATTTGAACCCTCGGTAGAGATTTTGTCCCTACGACGGTTTAGCAAACCGTTGCCTTCGGCCACTCGGCCACCTCTCCAGATCGATATTCGTATTGAGTGACACGCCCGCATTTCGGTGGGACATGTCGTCAGGGTAGGGAGATCCGTGACGAGGGGCAATATTACCTCACCGGTCGGATGAGGTACAAGCGTCCTGCTGACAATTTCGTGGTAGGAAGCGGAAATCCTCGCTTGTGATCCTCGATTTAGGCGTGATGAGTCTTTCTGAGTAGAGGCGCCCAACTACTCGAGATGGACCAAGTTGGAGTTGAGGACTTGGCCGTGGGCGCAGCAGTGGGTGGTTGCTTGGGCCGAGGACCCGGCGATGGTCCCTGTGAGGCGGCGGCATACGTCTGGTTGCGGGTCTTGAGTTGGATCAAAGGGACATAGTAGCGGGGCTCGATATGACTGGGTCGGACGACGCCGCTCAGGACCAGCATTTGGATCGCTTTCTTTTTCTGAGCCCGCGCCCGGAATTTCTTCCAACGACTCAGTGGCATGGTGTGACCTCCCGTTCATGAACGACGACTAAACCAATGGGTGGCTTGGAACCTACATCCACAAGACTTTTCCCACGGCTTCATCAAATCCTCTGGCTCGCTGACAGTGATTGCAGCGGGCCAGGAGACTCGGTGAAGTGGAGGTGCTGTTGGCCCGCAGGATCAATTGGTACGTGCGTCCGCCGCAGAATCGGCAAGGTTTCCCCTGGACTTCCCGCCGAATGGCTCCGACTTTGCCAAGTTGCTTGTGCATCGGTGCGATCCTCCCTCAGTGGTTCCTTGATGGGGACAGTTGGGGAAGGATAGGAGGTGAGAGGCCTCGCTGAACATACCATTCAGGTAGGGTTGATGCCCGACGAAAGTAGGATGGATTTTTGTGAGGCCGACTTGACCTGAGAGGGATCGAGAATTTATTGGGTGAAGGCAGGTTTCCCCAGGAGGGAGCAGAAACCTCTTGCCGCCCTAAGGTGGGCATGCTTAGAGCGGACACCCTCACCCGTATTGAGTTAAACAAAGAAAATGGCGGTGTACAAGTGGGAGTTTGCCTAGGAGAAGCAAGGGTTTCCCGCTGTCGGATCAAGAAAAGATGGCGGAGGGGGCGAGATTTGAACTCGCGGTCCCCTTACGAGGACTCCGGTTTTCAAGACCGGCACGTTCGGCCGCTCCGTCACCCCTCCGTTCCAATGCGGGCAGGTGGGCTCTGCGCCGTGAGAGGCGCAGGAGGACTGTTTCGGTGATCATCCTTCTTTGGTAATCCGCTCTCTGCCTCCCATAGCCGGTCGTAGCACTTCCGGGATCACGACCGAGCCATCCGGTTGCTGAAAATTCTCCAGAATCGCCACCAGCGTTCGCCCCACCGCGAGCCCTGAGCCATTTAAGGTGTGAACGAAGTCCGGCTTGGCGTCCTTTTTACCCCCGCTTGGACGATATTTGATGCCGGCGCGCCTGGCTTGGAACGCTTCAAAGTTGCTGCATGAAGAGATTTCCCGATACTGCTCTTGCGAGGGAAGCCACACTTCGATGTCGTAGGTCTTGGCTGCCGAAAACCCCATATCCCCTGTGCACAGTGTCACCACGCGGTAAGGTAATCCTAACTGCTGGAGGATGGACTCCGCATGCCCCGTCAGCTGCTCCAACTCCTCGTACGACCGTTCAGGCGTCGTGAAAGCCACGAGTTCCACTTTGTTGAACTGGTGCAGCCGAATCAGACCCCGCGTGTCTTTTCCATAAGAGCCTGCCTCCCGCCGAAAGCAAGGGGTGTAGGCGGTATAGCGGATCGGCAATCGTTCTTCACTCACGATCTCATCCCGATGCAGATTGGTCAGCGGAACCTCCGCGGTGGGGATCAGAAAATACTCGTCGTCACGGAGACGAAACAAGTCGTCCTCAAACTTCGGGAGCTGCCCCGTTCCAGTCATCGCTTGGCGATTGACCATCAGCGGCGGAAGCACTTCGCGGTACCCATGATGGGTGGTGTGGCAGTCGAGCATGTAGGTGATTAAGGCCCGCTCCAGTTGGGCCCCCGCGCCGGTCAGGATGGAAAACCGCGCACCGGCAATTTTTGCTGCCCGGTCAAAATCCAGGATCCCCAATCGTTCCCCCACATCCCAGTGCGGTTGAGGGGGATCAGTAAAGGTCGCGGGGGTGCCCCATCGACGAATCTCCACATTGTCGGCGGCATCGTGACCGACCGGGACCGTGTGATGGGGGAGATTGGGAATGCGCAGCGACAGGTCGCCGAGCAGGTCTTCCGCCCCGCGTAGGCCCCCGTCGATGTCTTTGATGCGGTCACCGAGCGCCTTCATCGCGGCCATAGCCTCATCGGCCGGTTGCTGCGCTCGTCGAAGCTGCGCCACCTGGTCGGACCCCTTCTTCAGCTCATGGCGGAGCTGTTCGACCTGTGTCGTGAGGGTCCTCCGTTCGTCGATAAGTTTGCGGAGGCTGTCCCAGTCGACGTCCTGACCGCGGAGGCCCAATGTGTTGCGGAGGCCGTCCAAATTGTCACGGAGCTGCTTGAGATCGTGCACGTTCGGCCTTTGGTGAATAGTGTTTCGGAATCTAGCACCGGACCAGAGGAGAGTCAACGCGACCGCGTGGAAGAGGGGGGCGCACAACTGGATTGACAAACCCCCGGGATGGCGGACACGATGGTCCCATGCGCGCGATTGCTAATCCCCCCAATCCCTTCGAGTCTCGCCAACGGGAGTTGTTGGAACCGGCTTCTGCGGCGAAGCTCATGCTTTATGAGGATGCCACGCGCGAGATTCTCAGCCGGAACGACAGCCCGGATCTGCCGTTTCGCTGGAGCGTGAATCCGTACCGGGGGTGTTTCCACGCCTGCGCCTATTGTTACGCCCGGCCGTCGCACGAGTATTGGGGGTTCGGGGCCGGAACGGATTTCGACAGCAAGATTATGATCAAGGAACAGGCGCCGCTGCTGCTGCGACGCTCGTTCGACAAGCCAAGCTGGAAGGGCGAGTTAATCGTCTTTTCCGGGAACACCGACTGCTATCAACCGGTCGAAGCGAGTTATGGGCTGACGCGTGCCTGTTTGGAAGTGTGCGCTGCCTACGGAAATCCGGTCGCAGTGATCACGAAATCGGCCCTAGTGCTTCGCGATCTCGACGTCTTGATGGAACTTCATCGCAAGGCTTGGGTTCGAGTCTATTTCAGCATTCCGTTTGCTTCTGATGAGGTGGCACGCAAGATTGAGCCTCACGTTCCATCGATCACGAGACGATTCGAAACCATGAAGGCGGTAGCCGAGGCGGGAATTCCCACCGGTCTCTCCGTCGCCCCGATTATTCCGGGACTGAATGATCACGACATTCCGGCATTGTTGGCACGTGCCAGGCAGTCCGGCGCCTCCGTGGCCATGGCCAGTTTGTTACGACTGTCCGGAAGCGTAGAGGCGGTCTTTGTCGAGCGTCTGCGTGAGGCGTTTCCTGATCGTGCGGCGAAGGTCTTGAGCCGGCTGCGAGAGGTGCGAGGGGGCCGACTGTCAGATTCGGCATTTTTTCGTCGACAGGAAGGCCACGGCGAGTATTGGCACACGATTGAACGGCTCTTCCAGTTCGCCGCCCGGAAGGCCGGATTCCGGGACGAGGCGGCCGATGCCATGCCTCGCACGTTTCGGCGGCCGGGCGTATCCCAGCCGTCTTTGTTTGGAGAAGAGGACCCATGAAGCACAGCCCGGGGTTTCTGCGCTTAGTTGACCAAGCCAAGCAGCGGGTCAACGAGTGCAGCGTCGAGCAGGTCCACGCCAAACTCGCGCGGGGAGAGCAGTTTCATTTGGTCGACGTCCGTGAAGACCATGAGTTTCTGAAGGATCATGCGAAGGGGGCGCAGCATCTGGGCAAGGGGATTCTTGAACGCGACATCGAGCTAGCGATCCCTGACCACCAGGCGGAGATTGTGCTCTACTGCGGCGGCGGATTTCGGTCCGTGCTGGCCGCCGATGCCTTACGGCAGATGGGCTACACCAACGTGATGTCCATGGCGGGCGGCATCAAGGCTTGGCGGGAGGCCGGCTATCCCATGAAATAGCCGAGAGGGGATCGGCCATCATTTATTGGTTCGGTCGAACTCCTTGATCACCTGCTCCGTGAGATCGATTGTATCTTTGTTGTAAATCACGATCTTGACCGTCTGTTCGCTTCCTTTGTCGACCACCAACGAGAACCCTCCCTTTTCGGCCACGGTTTGCGTGGCGACGGAGATTTTCTTCATATAGTCGTCGACCAGTTCTTTCTGCTTGCCTTGCAATTCCTGGTTAAACTCCTGCGCGCGCTTCTGGTATTCCTGAATCTTGGCGCGGAACTGCGTTTCCTTGTCTTTCTTTTCCGTATCGCTCATCTTCGAGGCCTGGTCTTTGAGCTGCTTTTCGTAGTTCCGTAGATCCTCCTCGTCTCGGGACAACAGCTTTTGTCGGGTGGAGACATACTCCTTCAGTCCGTCGAGGGCCTTTCTGCCGGCTTTCGATTTCTCCAAGACCGTCTGAGGATCCACGACACCCATTTTGAACGTCTCCGCCGCCTGGGCGGATGTGATGAGGGCGGGCCCTGCGGCGGCGAATAGAGCCGCGGCGAACAACGTTCGGACGATAGGGATGCGCATGGCATACACTCCTTGTTGCGAGTCAGTCGCGGGTTGAAGGTGAACGGCGGGAGAATAACCGTGCGGTTCCAGCCTGTCAAGCGACGGGCGGGCACTCTAGGCGAAGTAGCGGCTCGTATCGAATCGATGCTCGGTGTTATCGATGACGCGAAGGATGCTTGAGCGGTAGGTGCCGTCGGCGTCTTTCTCGGTCAGGTCCACCTCGCGTCCGTTCTCGACGGCCGCGCCCTGGTCGTCGGCGACGACCTTCACCAACGGCCGTTCGGCGTCCGCCGTGTCGAGTGCCGGCTTGAGTACGACGGCCAACTCATGGCTGTCGAGCATGACGAGGCTGCCGATGGGAATCATGCCCACGCAATTGACGAACAGCTTCAGCAACAACGGATCGAAGCTCTGGCCGGCCTTTTTGAACATAATCGCCAGGACCTTGGAAGGCGACATGGGCTCCCGTCGATAGACCCGTGACGAAGTCATGGCGTCGTAACAGTCGGTAATGGTCAGGATTTTCCCCGTCAACGACAAGGTCCACGGCGTCTTGAGCTTCGGATAGCCCGATAAATCCAGATTCATGTGGTGCTCGAAGCTCGCCGCCGCCATGCGCCCGGGCAGGCTGGTGATCCCACGAAGTTTGGCCAGGCCCAACACGCCTTCCGTCGGGTGATTGCGCATCGCCGCCCAGTCGTCGTCGGAAAATTCGCCCGGCTTGTTGAGAACGTCCAACGGGATGGTCGATTTGCCCATATCATGAAATAGGGCGGCAAGCCCCAGATCCGCCAACTCGACCTTAGGATAGCCGGCGCGGTTGCCCAAGGCCATCGACAGCAACGCGACATTGACGGAGTGATTATGCGTGTATTCGTCGTGACAGCGCAGGGTGGTCAGTCCGAGGAGCGCGGCCTCATCTTTCATCATGAGATCGACGATATTTTGGATCGCCCGTTTGGCTTGCTTGAACCCGACGCTCCCGCCTTCGCGTACGTTGTTGGTCAGATCGCTGACGGCGACGGCCGTTTGGGCATAGGTCTGTTTGGCGACCGCCCGGGCCGACCGAGCGGCCAGTCGCGCATCGTCGGCTCGCCGCTCCTCCACGTTGATTCCCGTGACCTGATGGGTGCGAAGGGCCTCGCGAAGGTCGACGATCGAGTGGTCGGCCGGCTTGAGTGTCACGAGCAGATTGACCAGTGTCCGCAGCTCCTCCGAAGAGACGGACGGGGCAAACGATAGTCCGCCGATGTTCCAGGCATTAAACGTGTCGATGACCGTGGAGAAGACCAGCATGAGCTGTGCCGTGACCTTGATGTGGGATTGGCCCAGGAACACAAAATCGTTCTGCAAGCGGACGACCACGGGTGCGTCGTGAGCCAGGGTCTTGACCAGCGTGAGGAGCGTGTCCACCGGTCCATCCAGCGCGGCGTTATTCGGACCATGGATGCGGGATGTCTTGATGAGCACGCTCAACTGCGTGACCAATTGGCTGCCCAGCATGAGCACTTGTTGATCATAGAGATCGCCGGCTTCCGAATGTTTGCCGATTTTGGCGGTCAGCGATTGCTCATGCGTGAGAATCGGTTGACTGGCTGCGGTCGCCGGGTCGGATGCGGTCAACGTCGGGGGAGGGATGGATTCGCTCATACGCTCCTTTATCAGGACGCTTTGGCACGCGGGTTTGACATGGCGTTCAGGGCGGCGGTGCAGGCCTGCTTCACGGTTGATCCGCCGCCATTCTGCTGGCCGGTCTGGAGTCCCGAGACGGCGGCCGGGCTGCCGAGTTTACCCAAGGCATCGACCGCGAGCAGCGCGAGTTCCTCGCGTTTCTTCCTATTCGTCCAGCCCCAATCCGTAAGCAAGCCCGTCCAGTAAGGCACCGCTTCATCACCGGCGGTCGTTCGCATGGCGTGGAAGATATTGCGGCGCTCCGCGGGCGGTCGGTCACCGAAGTCCTCCGCGGCGACCACCGGTTGCCAGACGGCAAACGGGGCGGAGTACTTGCCGGTAAGCAACAGTTTAAAGGCGGCCAAACGCACGCCTTCATCCGCATCGTTGAGCAACGGCACCAACTTCGCGCCGCTTCCCTGCGGCCGAAGTGTCCCCAGGGCGCGAACCACCTCGCGCCGGATGCCGGCATCCGGATACCGAAGAATTTTTTCGACGGCGTCGGCATGCTGGGGATTGTTCCATTTGACGATGATGCCGAGCAGGTGGCGCACCAACATGGGTCGTCGGTCAGCCAATAACCTCAACAGAGGCTCCGGTTGCGTTTTCCCGACAAGCCCCAAAGCGTCGGCCACAATCGTGAGGTGAGTCGGATTCTTGAGATTGCCAAGCAACTCGCACAACCGACCGCTGCTTTCCGCAGGCATCATCGCGAGCACCGTTTGGAGCCCATCCGTCTTCGGGTTGTCGGTCTTGGTGAGATACTGTTCAATGGATTTCACCCGCTGAGGGGTTCCGAGTCCCTGAAGGAGATCCTCCAGCTTCCGCTTGTGCGATTCCGAGAGATCCGGACGGACGCTGTCTGTTTCTAACAACAGGCACAAGACCTGTTCCAACAGACTCCATTCCCCTTGCTGGATCAGCGAGTCGATCAGGCCTTCGTAAACGTCAAACAGTTTGGTGAGCAATTCGGGCGATTGCTCTGAAGCCAGAATGGCGGTCAGAATGTCGAAAATATACGCGAGGGAGTCGCGGCTGGATTCCGCGCGCACTTCTTCAACCAGCGCGGCAAGTTCGTTCTCGGACACTTCATACCCGATGACTCCGGACTTCAACCGGTTGGCACGCGAGGCTTCCCCGGCTGTTTTGGCTTGCTCCTGCGCCACCACGTCTCGGAGCGATGAGGTCGGCGCGTTGAGGGTCGACTGTTGCTGGGGCGTCAGGATGGTTTCGAGGTCGGCAATCTTGATGACTTCATTGGCGGTGACGAGGGTGATGGTGGGCAGATTCTTTTCCCACAGACGGGTGACGATATCGTCGTCCTCATTGCTGGTGGAATCCGGCGTACCCCACAGCGCTCCCAGAAAAAAGAGCAGGTCCTCCTCCAAGATCCCTTCATGGATCGTCAATTCACGGACGCCGTCCGAGTAGAGTTTGAAGGCCAGGTTGTCCGTGGAGGAATCCGCCGAGGAGCCATAGACGGATTCGTCGAGAAAGAAGAATTCGGCCCGTTGCACCAACAGCGACAGGGTGGCGTACGTGGCGAGATGGGCTTTTAACGCCTCGTAAAACTGGGTGAAAAAGCGCTGCGCCACCGGGTTGGCCGAGCCGAATGTGCGGATATTCTTGGAGGCCTTGTCGAGGAGCTTCAGGAGTTGTTTGACCGCCGCGACCTGCGGGTGTTCGGTCTCCTTGTTGGCCGCGACGGCGGCGGCCATCATCTCCTGGGCCGTTTTCAAATCGGGCATAGGGTAGACGTACCGGGAGAGCCGTCTTTCGTCAAGGAAATCGCCAGAATTTGGATGAGAGCCTGCCTGAAAACATGGGTACGATCCGCCGGCGATCGGTTGTCCAGCGGGAGAGCGGTCGTTACAATGAGCGCCAACCAATCGGGGGGCCTGTGATGTCCGATCCTGTGTTGCCGTGTGTCGTCTGTTTCGGCGACAGTCTCACCGCCGGATTCCAGTCCCCGACGAGGGAGCATCCTCATGGGGAAGCGACTCCCTATGGGGACTGGGTGCAGGCGTCCCTCGGGCCGGCTGCCAAGGTTCGAATCAGCGGTGTGTGCGGCGAACTGACCGGCGACATGGTCGCGCGGTTTCGGCGAGATGTGCTTGCGCATCGGCCTTTCTGCGCGGTGATTCTTGGGGGCACGAATGACCTGGGGTGGAACGTTTCGATCGAGGAGATTGTTCGCAATCTGGTCACGATGTATGAGCAGACCCTGGCCGGCGGTGGGATTCCGCTTCCCGTCACGGTCCCCTCGATTCGGCTGGAAGGGAGCGACACTCGAGAAGGCCGTGCGTGGAGCGCCGGGCATCTTGCGCGGCGCCGGCACTTGAACGGGTTGATCCAGGCCTATGCGACGTCGAAGCAACTTGCGTTCGTCGATCTGTTTACGGAGACGGCGGAGGCGGACACACTCGAGCTCGCCCCGCATTATTCGAACGACGGACTGCATCTCACGACAGCGGGTTATCGCCTGCTGGGCGAACGGGTGGCCCAAAGTATCGCGCGAATCGCGCCCGGGACCGGCAGGAGGGTGCGATCATGAACCTTCCGTCGGTGGGCGACCGCGATTTCGATCGGGTGACGTCGTCGAACAAGACCGTGTTGGTCGAGTTCTGGAAGCCGGGGTGCGGACACTGCCTGGCGCTCAGCGGGGAATTGGAACGGTTGCAATCCCGAGTGGGAGCGGCCCTGCTCATTGTAACGATGAACACGGAGGACCATCCACAGATTCCAGCCGAGCTGGATATCACCTCGCTGCCCGCGCTGGCCTTCTATCGGAACGGGGACTTTGTCCGATTCATCGGAGGGGTGGGAAGGTGCGACGAGATTTTTGAGCAGCTCAAAGGCGACTTGGGCGACTGAACCTGACGCGGTCGGCCTGACCGGTCGTTCCTAGCTATTAAATAAGTCCGTCAGCTTTGTTCTCACATCGCCCTCTGTTCGCTCGCAGCAAACGTGCTTGGTGCCCAACAGGGTCTTAACAACCGGTTACAGCGTGCGCCAGGCGCGACCATCATTCTGAATCAGCCGATCCGCTTCCACCGGTCCCCAGCTTCCGGCCTGGTATTCCGGCAGCCAGCGGTGTCCCAAGTGCTCCCACGCCCCGAGAACCTGCGTTATCCAGGCCCAGGAGGCCTCGACGGCATCTCGTCGCATGAAGCGGGAGGCGTCCCCGGCCATCACGTCCAGCAGCAGACGTTCATAGGCTTCGGGAGAGGGGCGGCCGAAGACTTCTTCGTACTTGAAATGCATTTCCACGGGATGGGTGTGGGCTCTCGTGCCGGGCACGCGCGAGACAATGCGGAGCGAAAGCCCTTCCACGGGCTGGATCCGCAATGTGAGCACATTGGGGGCCTGCGGGGACGCGTCACCGGCGTTGAACAAGATGCGCGGGATGTCCTTGAATTGGACCGCGACTTCACTGGCGCGCAACGGCAAGGCTTTCCCCGTTCGCAAGTAAAAGGGCACGCCGGCCCAGCGCCAATTTTCCACGAAACATTTCACGGCGACATAGGTTTCCGTGGTGGAATCCGGTCTGACACCCTTTTCGCGACGATAGCCGGGGACCGGCTTGCCGTGGGCGGTGCCTTCCGTGTATTGGGCACGCACCGTGTATTGTTCGACGTCCTTGGCGGTGATCGGCCGCAGGCAGCGCAGCACCTCCATCTTGGCGTTCCGCACGACGTCGGGGTCCAACGAATAGGGCGGTTCCATCGCGACCAGGGAGAGCAATTGCAGCAGGTGATTTTGCACCATGTCGCGCAATGCCCCCGCCTCCTCATAATACGCGGCCCGCGTGCCGACTCCTTCCGCTTCACTGACGGTCATCTGCACGTGGTCGATGTATTTGTGGTTCCAAATCGGCTCGAAAATGCTGTTGGCGAACCGGACCACCATCAAATTTTGGACGGTTTCCTTGCCCAGGTAGTGGTCGATGCGAAAGATTTGAGATTCGTCGAACACCCGCCCGGTCACGGCGTTGATGGCCTGCGCGGAAGCCAGATCGCGGCCCACGGGTTTTTCGACGATGATGCGGGCATAGGGCGAGAGTGTGCCCGGCGTCCCTGCCAAGCCGGAACCCGACAGCCCTTCGCAGACCGGAGTGAAGGAACTGGGGGGAATGCTGAGGTAGTAAATTCGGTTGCCTGGGAGTTGAGCAGTCCGTTCGAGTTCTTCGGCGCGCGCTTTCAGCCGCACATAGGTCTGCGGATCGTCAATGCCTCCCGCCAGATAAAAGAGATGTCGCGCGAACGCGTTCCAGGTATCCTCGATCAGCGCCTGCCGGGAGTGCTTCACGACGCCGTCACGCACGGTCACGCGAAATTCTTCGTCGCTCATCGGTGTGCGTCCCAATCCAAGGACGAGGTAGTTCGCGGGCAACAGTCCGTCGAGCAACAAGTTATAGAGCGCGGGAATCAACCGCCGGCGCGCCAAGTCTCCGGAGCCGCCGAAGATCACCAACGTGCAGGGGTCGACGGATGACGCCGGTTCCTGCATCGGCCCGGCGTCGTCTCGGGGCTGGTTGGGTGCCATGCTGTCCTCTCGGCTGCGGGCAGTTAACTGCGGACCGCATGCCCCCCGAACGCTTTTCGCAACGCGGCCAGCAGTCGCTCGGCAAAGGGTGCGTCCTGTCGCGAACGAAACCGCGTGAAGAGGGCCGTGGTCAGGGTTGGGACGGGCACGGCCTTGTCGATCGCATCGGCGAGCATCCACCGGCCTTCGCCGGAATCCTCCACATAGCCTTTCAGCTCTTCCAGCCTGGGATCCTGTTTGAGGGCATCCGCGGTCAGTTCCAGCAGCCAGGACCGCACGACGCTGCCGTGCATCCACAGATCCGCCACACGGGCGAGATCGAGCCGGTACTCGCTTTTCGACATCAACTCAAACCCTTCGGCATAGGCTTGCATCATGCTGTACTCGATGCCGTTGTGCACCATCTTGACATAGTGGCCGGCGCCGACCGCTCCCACATGAGCCCACCCTTGCTCCGGTGCCAACGTCGTAAACACCGGGGCCAGGTGCTCGACCGGCGCCTGTTCACCGCCAATCATCAAACAGTAGCCGACAGACAGCCCCCAAATCCCGCCGCTGGTCCCGGCATCGACATAATGAATCTGCTTTTTCTTGAGGTCGGCCGCACGGAGGACGTCATCATGAAAGCGCGTATTGCCTCCGTCCACGATAATATCGCCCGGTTCCAACAGGCTAGCCAGCGCCTGGATGGTCTCTTCCGTCGGGGCGCCCGAAGGAACCATTACCCAGACGGCGCGGGGGGCCTTGAGCCTGCCGACCAAATCGGCCAGCGAGGATGCGCCCACACAGCCTTCCTTTTCCGCCTGCGTGACGACTTGGGCGGCTCGATCGTAGACGACGACGTGATGGCGGTTGCGTCGCAGCCTGGTGACCATGTTCAGGCCCATCTTGCCTAATCCAATGAATCCCAGTTCCATAGTGACTCCTCGTATCTGTACCGGCGATGGATCGTCCCGGCATCTTATCATGAGCCGGTGCGTGTCACGTTGTGTGATAGACCGTCCTCTGTGCGAAGACGGCGAGGATGCGCTGAGTTCCGTTAGTCGATCCGCGCGGGATTCGGGACATCCTTAAAGAGCAGATCGGCAAAGTGTCGGCCGGCGGTGAGCCGGTCGGCAAGGGACGCGGCCGTCAAGAATTGTCCGGCCAAGTCTGCCAAGGCCGGTTCGCGTGAATACATGAACCGATGGACGTCCACCGGTGCCGTCAACCAATAGCCGCGCAGCCGGAAGAACGCCTGGATGCAATCTTCGTAAAACAGGGTCAGGAGATATTGCGCGGTACCCGGCTTGTCTTCGAGGTCTTGCGCTTTGCCCAACCAATGGAGACAGTCCGCTTTCAGGCGGATTTGCTCGTTCATGGAGGCCGGCGGGGGTCCGTGACGGAATCGTTGGTGCGCTTTATCGATCAGCGTGCCGCAGATGCCGTCGTGATCGTGCAGGATGCGGCATTTTCTC
Organism: uncultured Nitrospira sp.; assembly: GCA_964416255.1. GTDB lineage: Bacteria > Nitrospirota > Nitrospiria > Nitrospirales > Nitrospiraceae > Nitrospira_D. Next base: position 13,489 of record CAYQDJ010000028.1, read on the forward strand.
AAAAGCGAAGGCAGTCGCAGCGAAGTGGCCAATTCTTCTTCCACTTCCTTGTAGCCTCGATACCGAATGTCGGCCAGTCGGTTCCCGATGCGAAGCACCTCATGCCCGTCTGTCTCGCCTTTCACCAGGACGATGAGATCGATATCGCTGTGAGCGGTGACGGCTTTGCGGCCGCCCGAGCCGACGAGGATGACGCCGACCAGGTCGCCGCCGCGACGGCCTTTGACATGCCGCTGGGCGATCTCCAGGCTGTCCTCAAACCCCGGAGGAGGCGGCGTTTCCGGCTGTTCCGGCGGTTCCGGAACGGCCAGCAGTTCGGCATTGAGCTCTTCGCGGGTCGGGGCGGTGGAAGCGGCGTGGGTATCCATTACGGCTGTTGGACTCGCGCAATCTGTTCCGGCAGCACGCTCAACCACTGGTCGAACGGCTGATCAGCGTCGACGATGATTTCCAATTTCCCATTCTGGAGACGGCGCACGTTCCCGGGGCTGCCGGGCGAAAGCGGGATTTCGACCCATTCACGATTGAGGCCGAGTGTATCGGTCACCTCGAGGATTCGGCTGATCTGTTGGAACGACACGGCGTCCAGGGACATGACTGCTCCGATTCTAGTCGGGCATTCTATGGGTCGAAGGACGGAGTGTCAACGTGACGGGGCCAGGGAAAGCACACGGGAGAAGACGGCGCCGGCTTCTTCGATCTGCTTGGAGGAGATGTTCAGATGCGTCACGGCACGATATCGATGCCCGCCGATCGCGTTGATCAGCACGCCTTGGCCGCGCAAGGCGACTACGATCTCATTGGGCGTGCGTCGCTGATCTTGGATGTTGAAGATGACGATGTTGGTTTCCACCTGGTGAGGAGCGATCTCCACCGAGGGGATCTGGTGGAGCAGTCGGGCCAGTTTCTTGGCATGCCCATGATCCTCCTTCAATCGGCTCACGTGATGTTCCAACGCATACAAGCCGGCGGCGGCGAGTACGCCGGCCTGGCGCATGGCGCCTCCGTACATGCGGCGAAACCGGCGGGCCCGTTCGAGCAGCGGGAGATCGCTCGAAATCAGCAGAGACCCTACCGGAGCACCCAGTCCTTTCGAGAGGCACAATGAGACGGTTTCGAAGTGTTGGGCGTAGGCGGCGGGCGGAAGGGTCGTGGCCGCGACGGCATTGAGGAGGCGGGCTCCGTCGAGGTGCATCGGAATGCCATGTTTCAGCGCCAGGGCCCGTATCTTTTCGATGGTGGAGAGGGGATAGACTGTTCCGCCTCCCGCGTTGTGCGTGTTTTCGAGGCAAATCAGGCCGGTGGGAATCGTGTGGGCATCCTTCGGCCGGATGGCCGCCTCCACCTGTTCGGCCGACATGATGCCGCGGTCGCCGGGCACCCAGTGGAGTTGGACGCCCGCCAGGGCACCGGCCGCGCCTTGCTCATACCGAACGATGTGAGCCGTGCCGTCGACGATCACTTCTTGCCCCGGTTGTGTGTGTGCGCGGATGGCGAGTTGATTGGCCATCGTTCCGGATGGGACGAACAGCGCGCCCCGTTTGCCCAGCAGCGCCGCCGCCGTCTCTTGGAGACGGTTGACGGTCGGATCCTCGCCGTACACGTCGTCCCCAACGTCGGCGGAAACCATGGCTTTGCGCATGCCTTCCGTGGGTAGCGTGACCGTATCACTTCGAAGGTCAATCATCAGATTCCTTGTGCCATCACCGTACTCGGCCCGCATTGTAGCAAATTTTGCCCTTACAGGAGAGGGAGCCGTGAGGCGCTCATCGCGTTCAAGGTGCACGGGCACCGGATCACCATCACTCCTGACAAATACCCGCGTCTCATGCGCGCGCCTTTACTCATGAAAAAATCGCATGCTATAGTCGCGAGCCCTCGTCATCTCGCGGTGTCTTCGTCACGTTGGCCCTATTGAGAAAAGGGTGGATTCCATGCTTGAAGTACCGGTTAAGCTATATCTTGATAAACTATTGAAAGACGTGAGATTGCACGCGCGAGCACTCGCGGTGTTGCGAGGCCATGTCAAAGACCGGGCGTTACGAGCCATGGCCGATCGTCTCCTCCAGGATGAGGAGTACATTTTGGCTGCCAATGAGAAAGACGTCGACGCGGTCGGGAAATCATATGAGAGCGACGTCAACAAAGATCGAATGAAGGCGGCGGTGGCGCGGGTACGGATGAAGGCGGGCGATGTGAAGGAAATGGCGGATCGGCTCTGCCTCATCGCCGATCAGCCGGACCCGGTCGGAGCCGTGACCAGCCGGTGGGAACGGCCGGATGGGCTGCAAGTCAGCCGGGTTCGTGTACCGATCGGAGTGATCGGGGTCATTTCGGAAATGAATCCGCTGGCGACGGTCGAGTCGCTGGCGCTGTGTCTGAAGTCGGGTAATTTCTGCGTGTTTCGCGGGGCGTCGGAGTGGATGTTGACGCACCAGGCCATTGAATCGGGGATTCGTGAGGCCACCGCGCAGAGCGGGGTGTCCGGGCAAGCCTGGATTTTCCTTGATCGGCCGGAGAAGGAGGTCGCTCTCGAACTGATGCGGTCGGGCAAGAGCCTTGACGGCATTATTCCGCGTGGCGGGAGCGGGCTCCGCAAAGTGGTGATGGAGCAGGCCAAGATGCCGGTGCTCTGTTCGGACGGAGGCCTCACGCAGATGTATGTGGATGGGGAGACCGATATCCCGCTGGCCCAGAATGTGGTGATCAATTCCAAGGTCCAGCTCGCCGGCGCGGCGAACGCGCTCGACACGTTGTTGGTCCAGCAGATCGTGGCCCGTCAATTCCTGCCTCCCTTGGTCAACCGGCTCCTCAACGAATTCAAGGTGGAAGTGCGGGCCTGTCCGAAAACGATGGCGCTGATGGGACAGATGGCCATGACCGGGCACACGGCGATTACGGCCGCCGGAGAGCGCGACTGGCGCACGCAGTATCAGGCGCCCATCCTGGCCGTGAAGATGGTCGCGAATATGGACGAGGCGCTGGCGCATGTCGTGGAGCACGGACCCTGTATGACCGCCGTCATCGCCACCACTCGATATGATGCGGCGATGCGTTTTACGCGCGAAGTCGACGCGAGTGCCGTATTGGTGAATGCGTCCTCGCGGCTGCATGCGGGAGACAGTTACGGATTCGGGAGCGATGTCGGATTGAGCGGATCCCGTTTGCATGCGAAGGGGCCGATCGGGCTCGAGCAACTCACCTGCGAGAAGTATGTCGCGTTCGGGACCGGCCAGTTGCGGTTGCCGCATCCGGTGCCGGAGGCCTACTTCGACGCCATCATGCTCAAACGACCGTAAACGCATGCTCCACACGGCCGGTCCCTGGAGCGCAAGGACGTGGCGGCGTCCTTGCGCGCGGTTCACGAGACCCACAGGGTGATGCCTCCCAACTCTTTACGACAGGCGCTGGCGGCTCATCTCGAGTCCTGGAGACTCACGCGGTTCACCGAGGATGCCGAGTATTTTGCGTGGCAGCGGCGGATGCTTCGTCCGGAGCAATTGGGCGAGCTGCATCGATGCGTGGAACGGAAGCGCCGCGGAACGGACGCCGACGAAGCGGCCTTTTATGACGCCACGGCGGATCCCGCCATTCTTCCCGTGCTCTACAGCCAGCGGTATGACTACTATCTGGCCGTCGGCGCGCGAGTGGCGTCGCGCCTGGCTGAAGCGCGATCCATCCTTGATTTTGGGTGCGGGGTTGGAATTCTGACCACGTTTTATGCACGGGTGTGCCCCGACTCGTCTGTAGTCGGAGTCGATCGTTCCCGCGCTTCGATTGCACAGGCTCAGGAGGCGGCGCAGAGACTGGGTCTGCAAAACGTTCGGTTCCAATGCCTGGATGCCGCGCAGCAGCCTCTCAGTGGGGGTGTCTGCGATTGTATTGTCGCGACCCACGCGCTCGTGCAAGCGGAGCATGATCCGGGGGTGCCCAGTCGCAATTGGACGACGTTCGAACGGGCGCACGATCCGGAATCCCAACAGGCGTTTGAGGCGCGGACGGGGTTGGGGGCTAGGCTCGATCGGCTCCGTGCCGCGCTCGCTCCATCCGGGCGTGTGCTGGTTTTTGAAAAGACCAGGACCCTCGCCCGGCGAGTCCCCTTCCAACGGGCGCTTGCCGCGCGAGGGCTGGCGCTCATCAGCGAACCGGAATGGGTGCGCTATGTACTAGTGGAGGAGGTGGTTGACGACGGCCCCTTCTATGTCGCGGGAGCGACGCAGGACGGCCGGATCACATGGGATGAATCGCCGGAGCCGGATGAGGGCCGTCTCTTTGAACCACCGGATCTGTCAGCAGCCGCGACCGATCTTCCAGGGCCCTTGTATGAAAATCATCGGCCGTCGGCCCAGGAGGCGTGGAACCGGCTCGGCCATCGACAGGTGGAGCTGGAAACGACACGCGATGCAGGCGATGGCCGTCAGATGCACGTTGAACTCGGCATCGGTGAAGGGTTCCCGTATCTCTACTGCGCCAATACCTACGACCAGCGGCAGCTGGTGATCATGGGGCCTGGTCAGCGGGATGCGCTCGAGCAGTATTATGCCGAGATCGTCTCGCAGTCGCCCTAGGCACGTACCGCTTCGAGCACGTCGTGGACCGCCGGACCGGCATCCGCGCCCAGCGGGTGAAAATCTCCTCGCAGGATTTTTAGGGCATAACGTTCTTCATCGATCTCACGCGACGTGCGTACGCCCAATCGCCGGAACAGCGCGACAGGCGGACACCAGCCCTGGACGGCATGTTGCAGGAGGAATCCCGCGACCATTGCTGGGAGGAGCATCCATCGCCGGTGCACGAAACGGGTGAGGCTCAGGCCGATCAATGAGACGGTCGCCGCGTTGGCTTCGAGCACCCGTTCGATATCCCATTCACGATCGAGTTCCTCGAGCCGGAGATCCAACCGGGCTCGGTCGTGGCCGGCATAAAACGCGACATGGGCGTCCGTCCTCCGTCGAATCTGTTCGTTGATCGCCTGGTCCGTGTGTCGAGGCACCCGCACGGATGATGGCGGAATGATTTCGGGCGATTGCATAGATCCTCCAGGGTCTGGTTGTGGCCGCGCGCCTATCTAGAAAAGACTGAATCTTTTGAGAGCGCCGCGCACCTGGCGTTGCCCCTAGGTTGAAACGATCACCTTCCATCGGTGGTTTTTGGCCTTCTTGCCCCGTTGACCTGGGACGGCTGAGCGGGATCCAGCTTTGGGGTCCCCCCCATTGACATAATGGCGGGAGGGGAGTAAGGCTGACGAATCTCAGTCTGCCCAAAGGAGGTGGAAGATGGAAACGCTGACTCCACCGGACCACTCTGGCCCGCCGATCCACGGGCGGGCCTCTCGTCAGTAGCATAGCCTGGCCTCCATCGGCCGTCGCCTTCCCGCGTAGGGACACTTGCCAAGACACCACCGATGAGCGACCGAACGCCAATGCGGCGGGAGGAAGCACCAGCAGCGCCGGGCGTCTGATGAGTCGCCCACCTCAGTCCGCGTCTCGTGCGGGCCCATGACCCACCATGATAGATCTATTCGGCGTCCCAAGCGCCACAAACGGGCGACCTGCTGAGAGGGGCGGGTTGCCCGGATGGCAGCGTGCAGCGAATGGGGTGCGCCGTCGATACGTGAGTCGAGTGAGCAGCATTGGAAAGGGGAGGAGGCCATGCGGGTTCATGATGTCATGTCCACGGGGCTTGTGACGGCCGCAAAAACGGATAGTGTCCGGTCTGTCGTCGTGAAAATGATGAACCGCAACTGTGGGGCGATTCCAGTCGTAGAGGATGATGCGCGGCTCGTTGGGATGGTCACGCTGCGCGACGTACTGTTGCCGCTCTATCCCAACTATGGCGACTACATCCATGACAATGTTCATTCCCGAGACTTTGTCGAGATGGAAGACGGTTATCCCGAAGTGCTGGGGAGAAAAGTGGAGGAAATCATGAGCACCAACCCGCTCACGGTGAGGCCTTATGACCCAGTCCTCGAGGCCGCCTCTTACATGGGGCTCAAGAATTTCCGCCGAATCCCTGTCGTGGAGAAAGGCAAGCTTGTTGGTATGCTGAGTATCGGCGACATCAATCGCGGATTGTTTTTTGAGACAGCTATGCGGGGGTGAAGGATCAGGGCTCCTGGCGGAAGGCCCTCGAGTTGGACATTCACAAGTATCATCAGAAGCCTCGCACACGGTCACATCCACAATCAGGATCATACGGAAGACAAGGTCCGCAGCGGAAGCAGGTCTGAAACCTTTCATCTCTCGCCGCCCCGGAATCGCAAGCCCGCCTGGGCCGGACGTTCGGTCTGATAGTCCTTGAGGACCCCAACGCACTGCGGCTCCTGATTCAACCTTCCTCTGGCAGAGCCAGCATGATTGGCGTAGCATGTCCGAATGCATCAAGTGACCAGTCAGAGAAGGAGGGTATGACACTGTTTCTCGTCGGTTTGCTGGGAATCGTCCTGGCGCTACTGCCCGGCTGTGATCCCATCGTAGAACCCACCGTCGATACTGTGCCTGAAGGCCTGTGGCAAGGGGAGACGAACACCAATCGGACTCTCACGGCGGCCGTGTTCGAGGATGGAACTTATTTTTTCTTTTATTCCGCCGTGGCCAACCCTGCCGTCATCGGCGGCGTCATCCAAGGGAGCGGAACATCGGAGGACGGCACCTTCACGTCGGACAATGCCAGGGACTTTGTCGTCGGAGGCAATGTCCTCAATGCGACGGTCTCCGCCGGCTACGGTATTCGTCAATTCCTGAATGGCTCGATCGCGTATCCAGGCGGCGGCATCCAATCTTTCACCAGTTCGTACAACATCGTCTTCGATGATCCGACTCCAATCCTGGCGACGATGGCGGGGGTGTACCAAGTGCAAGCCGGTCGAATCGGCGGCGTTCAGTCCGGGACGGTGACGGTGCTTGCTGACGGGACTTTTGAAGGAAGCGAGCAAGACGGATGCACCTTTACGGGAAGGGTGACGCCGCGATCGCACGGCAACGTCTTTGATTATCAGATCACGTTTGGCGGTCCCCCCTGTTTTCTCTCCGGTACGACCCTCCAAGGGATGTGGTATGTGGATCTGCTGACCCGTCGGCTGTTTGCGGCCGCTCCCACCGCGACTCGGGCAGATGCCGCCATCCTCTTCGGGACAAAGATACTCTAAAATAAAGCGGGTTCTGAGCAGTGCGCATAGCTATCCTCACCTCGCTCAGCCTCGATCTGCTCAGGCGACAGTGTGAAACTCACCGAGTACACCGGCCACGTCTTGGCGTCCGGTCATGATGCTCATACGTGAGGAATTCGGTGTTTAATGGCAGGGAAGTCGTCTACGGACAGACTGTCTAGCTGCGGACGACCTGTCATGGAGTCGGCAGTGGCGCTCACCCGACCGAAATCTCTTTCTGACGAATAATATTCAGCTTTGTCGAGTCGACCCTCTGGCAAGTCCCTTGCCTAGAACAGGCAAAAGGACAAATGTTCACTTATAACAGGAGGGAAGTGACATGAAGTATCTTATGGCGTTAGCAGTGGGATTGTGGTGGGTGCCGGCAGTGGCGTTGGCGGCGAGTCCGGCGACAACATATACGGGTTCGATTGTGGAAAATGTCGATACCAGTAAGCAGGAAATCAGCATCAAGACGAAGGAAGGACAGTCGTGGACGCTGCACGTGAAGGATCCCGAACTGCTCAAGAAACACGATCTGAAGAAGGGTGACCAAGTGAGCGTCGAAGTCGACACGAACAACAACATTACCACAATTGCCAAGGCCGGCGAGAGCGGGCAGAGCGGCGGTATGGGTCAAGGCTCCGGGCAGTAGTCGGCCGGAAGGAGGACGATGCAGAACAGGATTCGACAGATTCCGTTCGCGATGTTAGTGGCGGCCGGTCTCTTAACCGGCGGGACGGCCTGGTCCGAGTCCATGCAGTCACCGTCATCCGCCGGTCAGTCCACAAGCCACGGTGCCGGCACCGGAGCTATGGTCACGGAGGGTGCGCGTGTCACGGTGGAATACTTTATTGCGGTTCCTGATGACCCTAAAGAGGCGTACAAAGACGTCACCCAATTCGTTCAGGGCCAACACGAAATTCTCCCGGCGTTCGAAAAGCAGGTGGCGGGGATGAAGGAGGGGGAGCAAAAGGAATTTCAACTGAGCCCGGATGAAGGGTTCGGCCCATATGACGAGCGCCGGAAACAGACGGTCGAGAAGCACGACTTGCCGCCGGAGATCAAAGAAGGCGACGTGGTTGGCGACAAGGAAGGGCGTGCGGCTACCGTGCAGCAGTTGTCTTCCACCACGGCGGTGTTGGATTTCAACCACCCGCTGGCCGGAAAACCGTTGACGGTGAGTTTAAAAGTTCTGAAGGTGGAAGAGCCGGCATCGTAAGGTATCGTAAATAGTGAGAGCGGATTGAAGGGCGCCGGGTCGAATGGCCGGCGCCCTCTTCAGAGACTCAGATGGGTGCTTGCCGAGGTCCCAGGTGAGCCGTGATCCTGTCTAAAATCTTTCTGGACCGCCCCTCATCCCCTGTGAGTCCCACCCTGATGGTGATACGTGTCCTGGCCTCTCCGAGCGAATCCAAGTAGATCCAAACGTGGGCTCGATCGGCGAACTCGGATTCCAAACGAGCGGATACCGTATCGGCCCGGTCCTCCGTCAGCCTTAATTCCAGGTCCTTGAGTGCGGACCTTGTCGCCTCATGGACCGTTGGCAGGTCATCATTCACCTCTTCAGTCAATTTTCCCATGACATAGACGGCGCCGGCGGCTCCTCCCGCCGCCCCGACGACTAGCGCTACGCAACCGGTCGTGCCTGCGGTCAAGAGGATCAAGAGAGTCCCGGCGACGATCCGGGGCGATGCCATATCCCACCGTGTGCGGTTCATTGCTGGTTCCTCGCTGGTTGTGTAATCAGGTCACGCGCACTCAGGACCAACCGTGACGCATGGGAGGCCATTCTACTTGGTGCCCTCAGACTGGTCCATCGTGATGTGACGGTGGCGGGGGTGGAAGACGAAAACCGAGTGGATGAATGCTCAGGAGCGCGTCTGACTTGAATTCGAGCCACTTGCCCGATCGGATGTGATGCCATGGCAGGCCTGGATTTCGGAATGCCGTCGGTATATGAAATCACGATTCGTCCACATGTCGAAGGAGGGCAAACATGGTTCATGGGGTACAGGGGATGGTATTGGCTGCGGTGGCAGCCGGTGCGATCGGGGGGATGGCGGTCTCGTTCATCACAAGCACCCCCGGCGTCGCCCGCCAGCCGGATCAGACGACTTTCCAGGTGGTGCGTACACATGAAATGCAATTGATTGATACACAGGGGCGGACAAGGGCGACGATGGGGTTTTCTGCGGATGCACAACCGTATATCCAGCTTCGCGATGAGCGCGATGCCGGAGGGGTCTGGATCGGCGTGGGCCGGGAAACCGGCCTGGCCGTACGGGATGTGGATGGAAAAACGCGGCTGGTCCTCAGTATCGATGAATCAGGAAGACCTTCGCTCATCGTTCGGAACCGGCAGCAGGAAATGCGGTCGTTCCCATAAATCGGATGTCTGGTCAAACGACCGAGCGACCATCAGGTCCTGAGTAATTCAAACGTGCCGAGCCGCCTGGGTCGACCATTCAGCACCACCTCCACTCGATGGCGACCCGGGTAGTGCTTACGGGTGGTCAGGGCCTTGAGCGATACCGACTTCCTGAGGAAGACGGACTCACCCGGCGCCAGCACAAGCTTCTTGAGCTTGAACACTTTCGGAGCCGTTGTGCCGTTCGACTTCACAAAATGGATGCGGAAATCGACGAGCACCAGTTGTCGCTTCGATCGCGTGTTGCCCACTTGGAGCGAGACGACGACCGATTGTCCCATGTGCGCCCGCGGCGGCGTGACGGATGCCCTACGGATCAGGACGCGGGCGGGATGCCCGGCGCCAAGCACCCGCAAGGCTTCCGGTTCCCCCCGTTTTATGGCGGAGCGCAAGGCATGGCGGATCAGCCGTCGGCGCGCCTCGGTGGCGTTCCGCATCCAGGCCGCGGTGATCTGGGCGAGCAATGCCGGATGGTCCTTTCCGATATCATTCAGGTTGTTGGCCACGGATCGGCGCACATCGAGATCCGGGTCGTCTTTCAGCATCTCCAGTAAGGCCAGGACCGGCGCCGGGTCGGCTTGAAACGCGCGCAGCCGCGGGGCCCAAGGCAAGCGCGGCCGTGTCCCTTCCGAGACCAGCCGTCGGACGTCCGGACTGGGATCGGTCGCCCAGGCCGCCAGTCGCGCCAGCGTGTCTGCTTGGTACCGTTCAAGGAATGGGCGAATGCTGAACTCAGCCGTAAAGCGCTGCGTCAACTCATATTGCGCACGCATCGAGATGTCGAAATGGTCGAGGCCATACGCCGCCACGAACAGCACGTGCGGCAAATACAGGAACGGTCCCATACCCCGCTGCCTTTCGGGCTTGGGAATGACCGGGCCAAGAGAAGCCAGGAGCATGTCGATTGCTCGCGCGTAGTCGTGTGGCAGATGTTCGTGTAGGGCTCGGGCGATGTGCCGCCCCCGCGGCATGAGCGCGAGCGGCTCATATCCGTCCAGAGCGGTGCGCAGAAAGCGGGCCGCAGGGAAGGCCGGATCGATGGCGGCAATCATTCGCGCAATCGTCCGGGGGATCTCGGGGCCGAAGAAGTGTGTGAGCGGTTCAGTCACGCGTCGCGCCCTCGGTGGAAGCCGACGAGGAGCATTGTACTTGTCTGCGGTAATCCGATCTATCGTGTTGTGGCTGGGGAGTGGTCGAGCCATGCTGGGAGCCAGACGGGACGCGTCGAGATGTCGCCGGAGCAGCGCATCGCCCAGGCCTCGATTTCTTCCGGGCGAGAGCGGTAAGCTGCTGCTGAGAAATGATAGAACTCTCGTCGCCATACTACGCGAGGTCCCACAAGGGACACGCTGGCCCAACCATTGCCCGCGCTATGACATCCTCGATAGTACTCAAGAGGGCTGCAGTTTCGGACGAAATACCGACGATCGCCGTGGTGACATTGGCCTTCGCCACCGACCCGGCTGTGCGGTGGGGATGGCCGAATCCGTCGCAGTATCTCGATGTCTTCCCGCGCTTCGTCGAAGCCTTTGCCGGCCGTGCCTTTGCGAAGGGGACCGCCTTCTTCGCGAACGGCTACGCTGGGGCTGCGCTGTGGCTGCCTCCTCATGTCCAGCCTGACGAGGACGCGGTCGTGAACCTCCTGCAGCGCACGATGCCGGGACCGAGACGTCAGGATGCCTTAGCGGTCTTCGAGCAAATGGGTCTTTATCATCCGGACGCCCCCCATTGGTACTTGCCGCTCATCGGCGTCGATCCAATCCACCAAGGCAAAGGACTGGGCTCGGCCTTGATGCAACAGGCTCTTGTCCAGTGCGATCGTGACCACACGCCCGCCTATCTGGAATCATCCAACCCGAGGAATGTTCCTTTTTATGAACGTCACGGGTTTGAAGTGCTCGGTGCCGTTCAAGTGGGAACCTCACCGTCCATCTATCCCATGTTGCGAAAGCCACGATCGCCGGCCGGGCCGTGAATGACCCACGCGACGCCTTGCTCGTCCATCACCGACCGGTCTGTTCACGCGGGAGCTGGATGATGTGGCGTCCCCGCAGTGCGGGCGTAGGGAGGCCATGGGCGGTTGGAGGTAGCTGACGCGGAGGCGGTTGCCCTTCGACGACGCGAGTATCGAGGTGGTCGTTAGGGTGATGACCGTACGGTCGGGGAGATACTCGGCAAGGGCCTTCGTCTGACCAGGCGCCTCCACCCATCGACAGGAACTGCAAGCACTCAGGGGCGCTCAGAACCAAGCGGGGGACCAAGGGCACGACGGTTCTCGCGGAATCCGAGCGTGTCTTGGCTTCCAGGGGGCAGCGTCACGCTGTGACAGAGCCGGGCTTTCGCATGAGCGCCACATTCTTGACCGGGGTCTCGCAGTGCCAACCCCGCAATGCCGCGATGCAGTACAAGGTTGCCGCACGGTAAAACACCACGTGCGTGGGATCTCGGCGGTAATGCCAGGCCGCGAATCGTGCGTCGTCGGTCTGGAGACACGTCATGAGCCCGAGCCAGCCGCCGGGCCGTAACAGCCTATCCAACCGATCAAATTCATCGGCCGGACGATAGAAATGCTCGGCCACCTCGCTGCACGTGATGAAGTCGTAGGTGTGGCTCAACGGCGTTGGATCGGGAAAAAAGATCGGGTCGAACAGGTCCACCGGATACCCTGCCTCGCGCAACATGGCGGCGAGAGCGGGACCCGGGCCACAGCCGTAGTCGAGACCGCGATGGCGTGGGGCGAGCCTCTCCAGCAAAGGGATGGCGAGTTTCGACAGAAACCGCCGGTAACGCGGGTCCTTTGGATCGTTTTTGTGAAGGAGATAATGTGCGTGCTCTGCCGAAGGGGTCA
>CAYQDJ010000028.1:25927-33715 GCA_964416255.1 uncultured Nitrospira sp.
TATGCGCCGGGTCGAGAAAGGTCGCCTCGCAGACATCGCAGCGCCAATAGGAATGTCTCTCGACGGTGAGAAAGGTCCGCGCGGCCGGCGCGCGGCAGACGCAACAGTCTATGCGCTGGTCTCTTGCCGCCGGAAGCGAGGTAAGCATACGATCTCCCGCTCTGAATCTTGCCACTCCGTCTGCCGTTCGATCAACAGAGGGGCATGCCGGCGGCATCGGCAACTCCCGATACCGTGATTCTGCCTGTATGACCGCACCGCGGGCCCCCCGCAGCGGCGCACGCAACGTGCCGATTCGGTCAGGAGGTTCCAAGTCACGGTCACATCGGAAAAGGGGCAAGTCGGCCGGTAAACGATTGGGCCTCGGGTCAGGCCAGCCGCAACTGCGCCAACGACGCGGGTGCATCGCCTCCGCGGATGTCAGGAATAATGTTCAATTCGAGCACGGTGACCGCCGGAAGGTTCACCTGATGATCCTCCGTTTCGGTCGTGGTGCCGTCGGGGCTGAAGTTCCACTGCTGCCGAACAATGTCCCGGAAGGACTGTCCATGATCCGGCGACCACCGCAGGAGGTACTCTTGAGTCCGTTCAGCGCCGGGCTCTACGAAATTCATCCAGATCCGCCGCAGCCGTTGCGGTTGACTGAAGAGAATCCGGATCGTCTGTTTGCCGGGCCCGGCGGCCCGCCACCCGGAAGACCGGCCGGGCAGCAACGCGGATTCGATGGGATGAGCCTCGTCCTCTGAAGTGATTTCCACCTCCGCGAGTTTCTCCACGTTCAGCCAATCCTGATCGGAAGGCGCCGTGTCTTTCTGAACCTGATCGATGATCCGTTTCCGCATGGGGGTGCCTCCTAAATTCCAGCTATATTTCCCAGCCATGTCCTCAGTTTACTGTACCGGCGGCAGCGGATGCACCATCCTGGAACCGACCGAGGACGCGGGATGGCCAATTGACTCGATGGCCCGTCCCATGTCGGTCTCTCTAGGGATTCGCCGGAGGCGAAGACCGATCCGCATCCTGTACGGGCAGAGCAGGGAGCGGGGCAGCACGTTCGGGAGGAGGTCGTTTCTGCCGTCGCCGGTCCAGCCACCAGGCCAAAAGAGGCAGCAGGAGAAAGGAGCCGGGAGCTAGTATGACCAGTAGATACGGGCCGAGGGACGTCAGGTTGCGCAAATGGCTTCGAAGCTGTGCTCGATCCGCCGTTGTCCAGCGGTAACCGTTCCGTTGTTTCATCAACAATGGGAGCAATCCTTGAATACCCTGTATCTCAACCCTGATCCGATCCCGCTCCCGGCGGAGCGATCCATCGAAGAAAGCGAGGAACTTCACGAACACCTCTTTCACGGCCGGAGGCAGAATTGTTGCTTCGGATAAAACCGCTGATTGCGGTGCAGTGCCATGCCTCATCGAGGCCTCACCCGAGCAGTCCCAGCCTAGTTCCTTGGTCTCGGATGAAGTGGCCAGAATTCCTGAAGACGGCGGCTTGGAATAGCCCGGCCATTCTACTGTGTGCTCTTGGCTTGGTCTATCGTGATGTTGGTCGCAGGTCGACAGAGGATTGGGAGGTGTCAATGATTGCCGCATACGCATTGCGTCGGTGAGTAGGTCTAGTGTCTTACCCCCTCGTTATGTGGGTTGTGCCCTTGAATAGCCTTTCGTAGGATGGAACCCCGCTTTTGTGAGGGCGACGCACCGGAGAGCGCAATGAACGTTTTCGTGACAGGAGCGACGGGATTTCTTGGCGGCTACCTTGTGGAGAACCTGATCGCCCACGGCAACCGTGTCAATGCGCTCGTGAGGCCATCGTCGGATGCTTCACGCCTGGAGCGGCAAGGGGCTGAGGTAATACGTGGTCACTTTGCAGATAAGAAGGCGCTTGAACGGGCCATGCACGGTTCGGAGGTGGTGTATCACCTCGCGGCAGTCACCGGCCGGACCGCCCCCTCCAAACAGATCTGTTATGAGGCCAATGTCGTGGTGACCGACCTGGTGGCCGAGGCGGTGCTCAAGTTCGGGGTCAAACGAATGGTCTTTTGCAGCACCGCCGCCGTCTACGGAGTGATTGATGATCCGCCGGTTGACGAACAGAGCCGGACGAAGGCGGATAGCCCCTATGCCGAGACAAAGTTGGTGGCGGAGCAGCGGCTCCTCTCCGCGCATCAAACACAGGGGCTGCCGGTGGTGATCGCGCGGTTCCCCGGTGTGCTGGGGTATGGATCGCCAAGCTTTATTGGCCTGTTTCTCGCCATTGCGTCGGGCGGCTTCCGGGTGATCGGACCGGGAAATAATCATACGCATGTCAGCCATGTCACGGACGTCGTCCAGGGCTTGAGGCTGTGTGGAGAAACGCCAGGGATCGAAGGACGAATCTTCAATCTGGCGAGTGCACACCCTGTGACCGTGAACGAACTGGTCACCGGGATCGCCGAAGAGTTGGGTGTGCCACTGTCGTCCTTGAGGGTGCCCAGATTCCCCTATCGGATGTTTCATGGGGCCAACTGCATGCTGTATCGGCTGTGTGGAAGAGAGTTGCCGCGAGCGAGTAAGTACGAGCTGTTCCTGTCAGACAAGGTGATGTCCATTGCCAAAGCTCAGCGGGAATTAGGATTTGCGCCAAAGGTGTCCGTGCAGGCGGGCATTCGCGACGCCATCGCATGGCATCGCGAACGGAATGAACTATGAGGGCGAGTCCTTGAAATGGCTCGCCCGCGCTCATGAAGATTCTCCTCCTCAACGACTATGGGGCGCCCATTGGCGGAGCCGAGATGCTGACATATGCGTTGCGAGACGCATTGCGACGGCAGGGCCACGACGTCCGATTGTTCACGAGCTCCGCCGGAACGCTCTCCGATTCGCGGACCGCCGACTATGTTTGCCTTGGAACGTTGTCGCGGTTTCGGACATTGTTGCAGACGTTGAATCCCTGGGCCTATTTCAAGCTGCGCCGCGTGTTGCGGGAATTTCAACCGGATGTCGTGCATGTCCGCATGTTTCTCACGCAGCTCTCTCCGCTCATCCTGCCGCTTCTCCGGCGGGTTCCCGCCCTTTACCACGTCGTCTGGTATCGGGCGATCTGTCTGACCGGGACGAAGCTGTTGCCGGACGGCGCGCCGTGTCGTGAACCTTCGGGCCTTGCGTGTTATCGCAATCGCTGTGTGCCTCTGCAGGACTGGGTCGTCTTGCAATTGCAGACGTGGCTTTGGAAGAAGTGGCGGCATGTGTTCAGACACATCGTGGCCAATAGTTTTGCCGTACAAGCGTCTCTTTTGGCCGATGGCGTGGAACCAGTTGAGGTGATTCACAATGGAGTGGGGATCGAACCCATCTCTCGTGTGTTGGCGGCCAAGCCGGTTGCCGTCTTCGCCGGTCGTCTGGTTCCGGAGAAGGGTGTCGACGTTCTGCTCCGGGCGTTCGGCTTGGTAACACGCCGGATCCCGGAGGCTCAGCTTTTCATCGCCGGCGCAGGGCCTGAACGTGCCAAGCTCATGGCATTGACTGAACGGTTGGACCTCACCGGAAACGTTGTGTTCCTCGGTCATGTCGCCAAGGGAGAGTTGGAAGCTAGGTTTGCGAGAGCTTGGGTGCAGGTGGTGCCGTCTCGATGGGCCGAGCCGTTCGGCTTGGTAGCCGTTGAGGCCATGATGAGGGGCACCGCGGTGGTTGCCAGCGCGATGGGTGGGTTGTGTGAGATTGTGGAGCACGGGCACACAGGATTCTTGGTTCCGCCGAATGATCCCCCAGTGTTGGGAGAAACGTTGATCGCGGTCCTGGCCGACCGAAACAAGGCGGAAGCGATGGGCGACGCAGGACGGGATCGAGCGCAAACACGGTTTGGGTTGGCTCGTCAATGTGACCAGTTCTTAACCCTGTATGAAAAACTGGCGGCGGGACCCTCAGTCGTCGTTCCTTTACCGGAAGGACACTCCCGGCCGGCCATAGGGAGAAACTAGGAATGACCAGAGACCTGCTCGATAAGCCGGTCGTCTCCATTATCGTGGAAGGCTATAACGAATCCCGTGACCTGGGGAAGGCCGTCAACACGATCGAGGCGCTTCAACAGCAAGACTTCCCACTTGATCAGATAGAGATCATCCTGATGGGATCGCCCGCCCAAGTGAAAGAATGGAACGCGCTGTATGCGAAAGGCACGCCGTTTTGGGGCATTCGCGCCGTCGAGGTCACCGGGCTTTCCTATCTGCAACTCAAGACTCACGGAGCACGGTTTGCATCCGCAGACATTCTGGCCTTCACCGACTCTGACGTCCACCCACATCGCACGTGGCTTTCATCCCTCGTGGACGGCATCCGAAGCGGCGGCGATGTCGCGATCGGCCTCAGCCTATTTAAACGCAGCACGAGTTGGGAATGGAACTGTGCGACACGCTTGGCGGCAGCCTCCATCACATGGGGATGGGTCGTGGGGAAAACCATCGATCCGGAGAGAGGGCTTCCATATCCGGTCGGGTTTATGGACCATAATTTCGGCCTCCGCGTCGAGACCTTCCGCCGACACCAATACGACACGACATTCGGCCGCCTCTGCGGAGCTCCCCTCTTGATGAGGTCTTTTCTTGACGGCGGAGCAAAACTTGTGTTGCAGCCTCGACAGCGAGTGACCCATTATTTTTCGTGGCTGTATTGGCTGAAAGGTCTTCATTTCCGATACGGCTACGAGGTGTTCATGCTGCGACGACTAAACGACCGATATCCGAATCAGTGGATCGCTCGAACCACAATCTTCGAACCCCTCGTCACCTTGGTGTGGCATATGCTTCTGGATGTTCCTTGTTGGCTGAGGGTGAGCCGGTTATTGGATGTTCCACCGGTTCAACGCCTCATGCTCCTGCCTGTGGTGGTGGGTATGTCTTGTCTGGCGCGGACAGCGGAGATGGCCGGGATGTATTCAACGATGCTGGCACCGAAGGCCATGAGGCGGTGGGCGGAGTCCGTCTGACAGAAACGACTTCGATGAAGGTTCTTGTCATGGGCGGCACGGGTTCCATCGGACGCCATGCGGATAAATTTTCGCGCTCTCTGCGATACGCCTCAGGGATCTCCTCCACTTATTGCCGAGGGAGTGCCGGATTGAACGTACTGTCGTATGGTTTAGGGAGCACGGCGATATCTAAGTGTTCCGAGAGACTGGCTCATGGCTAACGACCCGAACACACCTCCGTTGGTCATTTTTGGGCTCGATGGGGCTGACCCAGGATTGATCCGGACGTGGGCTCAAGAAGGATACCTGCCGACAATCGCGGCAATCCTGCGACGCGGATGTCAGGGGACCATCAGTGGTCCGGAACTCATATCCACCCAAGGCGCCTGGCTGACTCTCTTCAGCGGCGTGTCGCGCAGTGAGCACGGACATTATTACGATCGTCACTTACGCCCTGGCACGTATGATCTCCATAATGTTTCGGCGCAGGATGCGCATGTTCTGCCGTTTTGGTCCCATTTATTGGGTGGATCGAAGAAGGTCGTGACCATTGATGCGCTCGAGACAAAGCCCCTTCCTGGCGTACGAGGCGTCCAACTCGCGAATTGGGCCGTCCAACACCAGTTCAACACGGCGATGCGGGCTCCGTCCGCCGAACCAGCGACGGTGGTACAGGATGTCCAGCGCCACGTGGGGTCGCAACGGGCGGTAGAAGTCTTCAAGCCTGCAAGCTCGTTACGCGAGGATGTGGCCGCACACTCTCTTTTGATCAAACGCGTCCAAGCAAAAGAGGCGCTGTGCCGACGCGTGTTGACTCAAGAACGAAGTGACGTGGCGGTGATTACGTTCGTGGAGGCACACACGGCAGGTCACCGGCTATGGGATTATCGCCCCGGAGGGAATCGCTGCGTGGAGGCCATGACCGCCGGATGCGATCTGAGCTCGGCGATCCGGGATGTGTATCAAGCGATCGATCGAACAATGGGTGTGTTGTTGAGGCAATGGCCGGCCGAGGCGAATGTCTTCATCATCTCGCTCTTTGGAATGAAGGATCTCCATTCCACCACAGGCCTTATCGAGGCGTTTTGCCGGCAATTAGGGTACCAGGTGCCTTCCCATCATCG
Organism: uncultured Nitrospira sp.; assembly: GCA_964416255.1. Classification (GTDB taxonomy): domain Bacteria; phylum Nitrospirota; class Nitrospiria; order Nitrospirales; family Nitrospiraceae; genus Nitrospira_D. The sequence goes on from CAYQDJ010000028.1 coordinate 31,991, forward strand.
TGCAGGTTGCCTGAATCCGCTCTCGGTGCTTCGTCGAACCATACGGCCGGAGGTGCGTGCGCGACTCAGTCGGTTTCTTCCACGACGTGTGCAGATGGAGTTGGAGACCCACCGATTCCGCACGCAAACAAATTGGGCGAACACCAAGGCGTTCTCCATCCCGGCGCTTTACACAAGTTTTGTCCGTGTGAATCTTCGTGGACGCGAGCCGCAGGGCATAATCGAACCGGGTGCGGATTATGACCGTCTTCTCGATCAGATTGAAGCCGATCTCCGGCAGTTGATCGATGTGCGCAGCGGTCAGCCGGCCGTGGACACCGTGATCAGAACAGCCGAGGCATTTGGGTGCGGCCCCCCGGCAGTCCTCCCTGATCTGTCTGTCGAGTGGAAGAGCACAGCCTACTTTATGGACCGGGTGAGGCATCCAAAGGCCGAGCTTTTCCAGACGAGGCCCCATTATGACCGAAGCAGCTATCATTCGTTCAATGGATTTGTCGCGGCCGCCGGGCCGTCCATCGGGGCACGTGGAGACGTTGGCGACGTGTCCCCGTTGGATTTCGCCCCGGTGTTCCTCTCGCTCCTGGGCGAAGGCCGTTCTCGGCCGATGAACCGGTTCAAGATTCAGTCCGCCTCTCAGCTATTATCGGCCGAGAACTCGACGACAAGGGCCACGGGCAGGTCGTCATGAGCCAAGAGTCTCCGTTCATCTCAATTGTGATTCCCACGTACAATCGCCCGGAACAGCTTGCGGTCTGTCTTCAAGCCTGTACGTGTCTCGAGTATCCGCACGATCGGTTTGAAGTGATCGTGGTGGATGACGGAGGAGCCATTCCGTTGGACGACTTGGCCGGCCGGTTCCAAGGCCGGCTCTCGCTCAGGGTTCTGCGACAGGAGAACGCCGGCCCGGCCACGGCGCGAAATCGAGGGGCGTGTGAGGCCACGGGCGAATTTCTTGTCTTCACCGATGATGACTGTGCGCCGGCGCGCGACTGGCTGAAGAACTTGGCCGCACAATTGACGGGATCGCCCGATTGTGCGGTCGGCGGGGACACGCATAACGCGCTGCCCCAGAATCTCTACTCGACGGCGAGCCAACTGCTCGTCTCTTACCTCCTGACGTACTATCAATGCCGTGCCGGTCGGGGTCGGTTTTTCCCCTCCTGTAATCTGGCGTTCCCGACCAAGCACTTTCGCGATGTCGGGGGCTTCGACGTGTCGTTCTCTCGATCGGCGGGTGAAGATCGGGAGTTGTGCGATCGCTGGCAGCATCAGGGTTATCTGATGATCCACGCGCCGAAAGCCGTGGTCTATCACTCACACCACCTGACGGCGACGACGTTTCTCCGCCAACATTTTCACTATGGATGTAGTGCCTATTATTACCATTTGGTTCGAGCCCGCCAGCGACACCAACCGATGAAAATTGAGCCGCCCGCCTTCTATATCAATATGCTCACGTATCCGTTTGGGAAGATCCCATTCGGAAAGGCAATCGCCTGTGTGCCCTTGCTTATTATTGCCCAAGCCGTCAACGCAGCCGGGTTTTTCCGGGAGCGCGCAAAGGGAAAGAGGCGCACGGCCGGTTCGCCATTCAAGGCCTGATGAGTGGAGGCGTCTTCATGATGAGAACGTCGCCCTCTGGCAGCAGAACCGCGAGCTGGAGCAGCAGAACCGCCAACTGCGCGGCGAGCGCGACGCCCGCGTCGATGCCGGGCAGGTCCATCG
>CAYQDJ010000029.1:0-4094 GCA_964416255.1 uncultured Nitrospira sp.
CTTCTGTTACCGGTCACAGGAATCATCACCGCGGCGTTTCTCACCAGACGTCTCGGAGCCGACGGATATGGTTTGCTCGTCCTTTCCACGACTCTTTTCGGGTGGGCCGAGTTGAGCATCAACGCGTTCTTTTCCCGCACCACAATCAAGTTTGTGGGTGAGGCGAAAGACTGGCGTCCTGTCGGTGCAACAGTGATTCGGTTGCACGTCCTGGCCGGGGTAGTCGGCGGAATGCTTCTTGGATTGCTGTCCTATCCCATCGCGTACCTGCTGTATGAACCGCGGATCGCGCCCTATCTCGCCTTGTATGCTCTGCACCTGCCGATCAGCAGCCTTTCACAAGGACACCAGAACCTCCTGGTGGGCATGGGCAGCTTTCGCGAAAAAGCTGTGGCCAATGCCGGACGCTGGCTGGCTAGGCTGGTGTTGATCCTGTTCTTTGTGGAAATCGGCCTGTCCGTTCAAGGGGCCATCCTCGGAAGCCTGGGCGCGGTCGCCGTCGAGCTGGCGATCAACCGCCGGTACATCAAGCCTCCCGTCATGGGCCACCTAGCCGTACCGATCCGCCCTTTTTATGCGCTTGGCCTTATCTTCGGTATGTCCTCCTTGTTGCTACTGGTCTTTTCCAGCATGGGATTGGTCATGTTGAAAGCCCTCGGCGGGACTATTGAAGAGGTGGGCATGTTTGGCGCCGCACAAAATTTGTCGATTCTTCCGGGATTATTGGGAACGTCGCTTTCCCCATTGTTGCTGTCGACGGTGAGTCGTCTGCTGTCAGAGAACAAATTCGAGCAGGCAAAAGACATTGGACAAAGTGCCATCAGACTTGTGGTTGCGTTGTTTCCGTTCGGAGCACTCATTGCGGGCGCTGCTCCCGAAATCGTCACATGGGTGTTCGGACAGTCATTCGAGCCCGCCGCACCGGTCCTGGCCATCCTCATGATGGGAGCCCTTGCGTTTATGATGGTGTCGGTTGCCGCCGTTCTTGCCACCGCGGCGGGACTCACGCGGCTCACCCTGTATTTAAGCGCGTTGCTGGTTCTTGGTGCAGTCGTCGGAAACGTCCTATTAGTCCCACGGTTTGGTGCCACTGGGGCAGCAGCGGCGACGGCGCTCTGTCAGGTCGTCGGTGCGGCGGCGTCCCTCTGCGTCGTTCACCGTTTGTGGTCCATTGTCCCGCCTATCGGGACGGTGTGGCGGAGCATGGTGATCAGTGTCCTGACTTATGGAGTCACAGTCATGTGGCCGACCACCGGATTTTTGCTGTTGGCCAAACTGGCGGTTATCGGCGCGGTGATTCTTCTGACGTATCTGACACTGCACGAATTCAGCTCCGATGAAATAAAACAGGTTCGTTCGTTCCTGCCACGGAGCGTGTGGCCTGCAACGCCATCGCCCCGCTGACAGAGGGACGATTCAGAAGCGTCCAGAAACCGGGCGGTCTCGTCCATGATCTCTTGCTGATGTCCCACCCATAAGTGCCCCCGCTTGGGTAGCCGAGAAATCGCGCTCTCGGGATCTGCTCGACGGCGGCGGTGTATCGGGCGCTGTCGTAGGTGCCGAATAAATCGTCGGCGCAACTGATCGTCAAGGTCGGCGCTGTAATCTGTTCGAGTTCATAACGTGGAAGCGAAGGGATGACCGCGGCCTCGTTCAATAATCCAATCCGGCGGCGCGAGATCGGCAGGATGTGGTCCAGCACTTGCCGAACGGGCGCCTGCTCCTCGGGGGCCGCCTGTCTCACCACGGCGGGCGGCGTCGCCAGCATCGTGCGGACGACGGTTTCACGAGCAAGTTGGCTCATCGCCCAAAAGAAAGCATCCGACTGCAATGCGACATCCACCATGACCTGCAGACCCGGCCGCGGATGCACAGATGGTCCATTATCCGGGCGGGGGACATAGGCGGCGGAGACGAGCAACACCAGCGCCGTGATTCGCGATGGGTGCCGCAAGGCAAATTGCAACGACGACGGGGCGCCGGCAGAGCCGGCGACCACCGCAGCGGTCTCGATTCCGAGCGTATCCAACAGACATGCATGTGCGTCGGCCTGGGCGTTCGGAGAAGCATCGCCCGGCACCGGCGTCCGCAAATACCCAAAACGAGACATGGCGATGATGCGAAAACCCCGCTCGGCCAGCGGTGCTCCGAATTCGAGGCCTTGATCGAACCCGCCACCGGCTCCATGCACCACCAGTACCGGCGGACCGTCGCCTGTCACACCGTATTCAATCGGACCGCAGGCAGTATGGGCCATCCGGCTGCCGCGGGAGGCACGGTCTCGAGCCTGTCGGATGTCGCTGTAATAGGAGAATGTGATGAGCCCCAGCCCTATGGCGGCGCCCACAACCAGCAGAGCGATGGTGCGCGTGGTGGTCGTTGCCATGTGTCGCCCTCTCCCTGTGAAGGAGTGTAGGAGTCATCCGACTTAAAACCGCTCGATCGTGCCTCTTTTCACCTACATCTTGAAGGCGACGGCCACTAGCGAAATCTCTAGGCTGAAAAAAACGGCGGAGTATCAAGCCGATCTGCATCGTCTGATTGTGGCACATTGCATGCACCATTGCGCGCGCGACAGAACCTATGGCTAACCGGATGTGAGAGTCGTAATCGCTCTGATACTCCCGAGCAAACGCTCTGGTCGTCCACGTCACGCTCATGGTCCGTCCTCATCCGGGGATGCCGTCAAAAGAAAGGATCGTCTCACATGAAAATCGCACAGATCGCCCCTCTCTGGGAAAGCGTGCCGCCCAAGCTTTACGGTGGAACGGAACGCATTGTGTCCTATATCACGGAAGAACTCGTTCGCCAGGGCCATGATGTCACGCTCTTTGCCAGCGGAGATTCTCAGACCACAGCGCATCTGAGAGCGGCCTGTCCCCGAGCGCTCCGATTGCATGCCAGCGGGCCGGTCAATCGTGAGGCGCCGCTCCTGCTCATGCAGGAACATGCCATGGGTGTGGGCGCTGAACAATTCGACATCATTCATTCCCATCTGGATTTTTTAAGTTTCCCTATGAGCCGCCGTTGTACGACGCCGGTCTTGACGACCATGCATGGACGATTAGATCTCCCCGAGTTGATTCCCATGTTTCAAGAGTACGCCGAGCAACCGGTGGTCTCGATCTCCAACGCGCAGCGCAGGCCGCTGCCGCATGCCAATTGGCAAGGCACCGTCTATCACGGTCTGCCGGATCTCTATTCCTTTCATCCCGGGCCTGGGGCCTATCTCGCGTTTCTTGGGCGCATCTGTCCGGAAAAGCGGCCGGATCATGCGATCGAAATCGCCAAACGGGTGGGGCTTCCGCTTCGTATTGCCGCGAAGGTGGACCCGGTCGATCGTGAGTATTTCCACACACACATCGAACCTCTGTTAGACCACCCGCTCGTAGAGTACGTCGGGGAGATCACCGATGCGGAGAAAAGCGATTTTCTGGGAGAGGCGGCGGCCGTGCTCTGCACCTATGATTGGCCGGAGCCGTTCGGCCTCGTGTTGATCGAGGCGCTGGCGTGCGGGACGCCGGTCTTCGCCTATCGGCGCGGATCGATTCCCGAACTGATCGAGGACGGCGTGACGGGTTTTATCTGTGAGAACCTGGACGACATGGTGGCGGCGATCAACCGCTTGCCGCTCATCGAACGCCGGCGCTGCCGGGACTCGTTCGACGAACGCTTCACGGTAGAGCGGATGGTGAAAGACTATGTCGCCCTGTACGAGCGGATGGCGGTGACCCGATCCCGGGCCTCCGTCCATGGTCGAAGTTCGCGCCTGCTCGGTCAGGCGCCACTGGGTACGACCGGTCTCGCCCTTCCGCCCACCGGCACGGCGTGACATCCCTGCGGGAACGGAAGTCGGCCAGTCGGAGAGCACCCTTATCAAGGAGGATGAGATGGCGGCTTTTATGTTGGATCCGGAATTGGAAGAACGTCGCTCGTTGCTACGGGCCGCTGTCGGCGGCAATGAGGCGGCGCGGATCTCGTGGGTGCGCTCCTCCGCCGCTTCCAGCATGGACTCAGGCATGCCCCGCGCAGCCTGCTTGTCCGGGTGGTGCTGGTTCATCAGCCGCCGGTAAGCCGTCTTGACCTCGGCATCG
>CAYQDJ010000029.1:4104-32414 GCA_964416255.1 uncultured Nitrospira sp.
CGGCGGCAATGAGGCGGCGCAACTGAAGTTGGAGCGGGAGTACCATGTCCGGGTGTACTCGGCGTCAGAATGTGAGCGGTATGCGGGGACCATTCGCTCAGAGACGATGCCGCGGCCGGTACGACGGAAGATCGATCACATCGCCGAGAAAATGACCAGAAAGACGAACCAATGACGCCTCGCAGGGCCCTTGCCGGTTCCGGGGGCTTTGTGCGTCAGGCGTGAGAGGGTTCTGTTGAGAGCAACGGCGCCATCTTCATGGACTCGGGCGTCCTGATCCCAAGCAGGGAGAGCATGGTCGGCGCAATGGCTCTCAGCGGGACCTTTTCAGGGTACACGGTATGAGATCGGTCTGGCCGCCGAATCCAGAGCAGGCCGTCTGGGTGATGCATCCCGCTTTTGATCCCTTCCGCCTGATACAACACCTGAAAAAACGGGATTGACTGTTCGGAGTCGGCCGAGATGACGGCCTCATGTGGAATCTTGCTATGGATGGCACATCCCATAAAGATTTCCTGTCTTTTCAAGTCGACTTGGAACAGCGGTTGGTTGCCGACACGAAGCGTTCCCAGCCGGGAGGCCGCGTCACGGGCATCTTGTTCGCTGTTGAATCGCAACTGGAATTGCTCCGCCATGGCCGGACTGACCGAATGGGGGTCTCGCACGCCGGCCAGGTGCATGACCTCCTCGATTTGTCTCGGACGATAGAAACACTTCCCTCCGTCGTCCTCATAGACCAGGCATGGCTGCTGGCTTAACGCGGTGCAAAACACCAGGGTGGCGTCCTTCCCAGCCAACTTCATGAACCGACCGATCAATCGGTCCATTTCTTGATACCCGTACAAGATGGCCGTTTCATGCTCGGCCATCTCCTCCGCCGTCGGCTTGATCGTGAAATGCCAGGGTTCCATTTCCCGCCAATAGCAATGTTGGAGATGCGCGACGCTGTTCAGGAAGAAGGTGGCGAAGCGCGGTCGGAGGCGCCGGTAATACCAGGCAAACAGATCCCACTGCAATTGGTCCATGATGGTGGCCCGCTTCCAGCGGGATCTGCCGGATCTCTCTGCCGCAAGTTGCCGGATGATGGCGGCCGCCGTCGAGATGGACAGGCCATGTCCCGCCATAAAGGAGAGAAATCGTACATATTCGCTCAACGGCAACGACGCCTCTTCATTGGTGTGCTCTTGCACATGATGCCGCACGAATCGGTAGTACGTGAGCAGTTCCGGAGGCGACGGCATCGAGCCGGAACTCCAGGGGTCGGGGACAATCGCCCCTTGAAGCGGTGTGTCGTATCGGACGTTCATGCTCCCGCAGACCCACACGGGAAATCCCGCGTCGGACACGATGTCCCAGAGGCACTTCTCCTTCAACCTGTGCCCGTCATCCAAGTAGAAAATGCGGTGTTCCTGGTAGGGTAAGCCGCAGTGGACAGTGACCCATTGCACCCAGGGTTCGAGCCGGTGCGGCGCTTCTTCGGCATCGGTGGTGAAGACCTGTGCATCCCGGTAAAACCGGTCAAAATTCGGGAGCCGGCCGGCCTCCATGAACCGGTGGAGTAAGACCGGAGTCAACTCGTTGAGCTCCAGCATGATGACCGACTGTGGGCTGGGCATGGGATGCACCTCACGTGTACCTGCTTCAAAAACAGACTGACAGTATCGCCGGAAGACCGAGTCCGTACATCAGGCAGAACCCCGGCAGGGCGTGGTATTACGGCTTGGTGGATCTTCGGAAACCCAGTCGGACGCCAGGGGTTGTCAGGCGCTGCTCCCAGGGGACCCCGGCCGACGGATTCCCGGGTATTTGCTGTGGAGTTTGACCGGTGCCGCTCGTTTCTTGCGCATGCGAATGTTGAGCATCTCGACGGTCACGGAAAACGCCATGGCAAAATAGATATAGCCCTTCGGCACATGGACGTCGAACCCTTCCACCATCAGCGTGACCCCCACAAGAATGAGAAACGACAAGGCCAGAATCTTGATGGTCGGATGGGCATCGACAAACTCTCCGATGGCTTGAGCCGCCATCAACATGACGATCACCGCGAGGACGATGGCGATGGCCATAATGGAGACGTGCTCGACGAGCCCGACGGCGGTGATGACGGAATCCAGCGAGAACACGATATCCAGGAGTGCGATTTGGAGCAGCGCTAGGCCGAGGCCGCCTGCCGCCAGCGGGGCGGCATGCTCGTCGACGCCCTCGAGGCTGGAATGGATTTCATGGGTGGCTTTGGTGAGGAGAAACAATCCGCCCCCGATGAGAATCAGGTCGCGGCCGGATATGTCATAGCTGAAGACGGTGAACCACGGATGAGTCAAGCTCATGATCCACGCGATGGAGAACAACAGCCCCAGCCGCGCCACCATCGCCAAACCCAGGCCCAATCGCCTGGCCAATGCCTGTTGCTGTTGAGGCAGCCGGCCGACCAGCACGGTCAGAAAAATGATGTTATCGATTCCAAGGACGATCTCCAAGGCAGTGAGAGTACCCAATGCGATCCACCCCTCGGGCTGTGTCATCCAATCAAACATCGGCGCCTCCTCTGCGACATGCTCCTCTGCGGCGGGCTGCCCGCCACGTCGATGTGCCGGGGCAGTCTAACGTCCGGCGATCCGTCGCACAATTAGGTATGCGCTCGCGAGTGTCTACACGACGTTGAGGGGGCGCGTCGAACGCGCCCCAAGATAGGGTTGCGTCGAGCATTCGAATCGGTAGAATGTCTGGGAGCGATCCATTGTGAGGCGTCTTCCCCTATGAGCACTTCTCCACTCCCAATCCCGCGCTCTCCGTTCGAACTCCCTCTCTGGGCTGCACGGGTCATGGAGGATCAGCAGACGCCGGTCGTCTCATTGCACGATCGCATGCGGTTGGCGATCGGCTTAGCCCGCTCGACAGTTGAGCAAGGAACCGGGGGGCCGTTTGGCGCGGCTATCTTCGAAGCGGACACGGGCATGCTGGTCTCTGTCGGACTGAATCTCGTCACGAGCACGACCTGTTCCCATGCCCACGCGGAAATGGTGGCGCTCGCCAACGCGCAACAACGTTTCGGGACCTTCGATTTCGGCACGCTCCCTCTGCCGTATCAACTGGTGACCAGCTGTGAGCCGTGTGCCATGTGTTTCGGAGCGATCGCAATGTCCGGCGTGCGGAGCCTGGTGTGCGGGGCTCGAACGGAAGATGCCGAGACGTCTGGATTCGATGAAGGAGCGAAGCCGAAGGATTGGATCACCGAATTGAACAAGCGAGGCATCGCGGTGATTCGAGATCGATGCCGAGAGGAAGCGGTGGATCTGTTCAGCGAATATGCGAAGCGCGGCGGGGTGGTCTACAATCCTCGACGGGTATCGGACCAGTGAGAGCATCTCCATGGACCGGTGGGTCCGGGCTTTCCAGGAAGCCTTGATGTCGGACTTTGTAAGGGGCTCAGGAGCCTGAGAGCCGCCACCGCGTCTCGTTCGTGGTCCGCACACCAACAACAGACGGCTTAGGTCCGTCACAGATCGAAGCGGCCGGCTGCCTCTGGTTGATACAGAACCTCCTCAATGCGCACTTTCCTGGTTCCCGCCGGCACCTCCCATTCCACCGTGTCACCGGTGCGGTATCCGAGAATCGCCGTACCGATCGGGGCGAGGATCGAAATTTTGTTCTGTCCGATATTCGCGTCTGACGGGAACGCCAAGTCATAAATGGTCTCCTCGCCGCTGCCGATATCTTTCAGGCGAACCCGCGAGTTCATGGTGACCACGTTATCGGGAATCGCGGTGGGCTCCACGACATGCGCGCGGTCGAGTTCATTCTGTAACCCTTCCAAATATTCCCGGTCTCGTTCCTTGAAGGCGATCCCTACGTCGACTAGTTCTTTCAAACGGGCAAGATCGAACTTCGTGATGTAGATGTCCCGTGGTTCCATGTGCGCGACTCCTGGTTAAACGCCACTGCCATTGTCTATGGAACCATGCGCCGGTGTCCCGGCGCAAACCGCAATGCGAGCATTCACGACTGGCGTGCTTTTTATTGAGTGAGTCGGGTGTCTTGTAACGACCGAGGCGTGAGTGGTCCTGTCGGAGATCCAGCAGCTTCGACTCACCGAGCCCCTTCGATCCGATGGCAGATCTCCAGGCGATTGCCGTTGGGATCCTCGAAGAACACGGCATAATAACCTGGCCCCTCTTGATAGCCGGGGCCCTCGACCTGTCGCGCGCCCGCTTGAACGGCGATTGCCGCCAGCTGATCGACCAGGCTGGGACTGTCGGCCCAAAAGGCGATCCGGCATTCGTTGGCGACATGATGGGACGATTCCGTGACTCCGAAGAAATCAGCCGTTCCGTCTCCACCGGCTGATTCAAATTGGAGCCAGCCCTCGACCTCGACCTGCTGGGTGAACCCCAGTGCGGGGAGGAGCGTGGTGTAAAAGTCACGCACCTCGGCCAGACTGCGCACCCTCAGGTCGATGTGATCATATCGTCTGGTCACGGCGCGGAGTATAGCAGGGCGGACATCGTTACTGCCGCCGTACACGAGACAAGGTCAGTCCCATGATCGCGAACGTGCAAAACAGGGCTCCTGCATACAACGTGTAGGCGGGGCGAGAACGATGCCGACAAGGCGAAACAGACGGCAGTACAATGTTACATGGCCGGCTGCTGGATGACGACGATCCTGCTCGTGATCCTCGGGAGTTCCACTCTGGCACGTACCGCGGATGACGCGCCATTGGCGACCCCGGGATTCAATGAGCGTCTGAACCAGGCCCTTGGGCCCGAGGGCGGAGTGCAGGTTTACCAGGATGCTGCCGGCAATGTGGGCACGGTCATTGATCCCCCCGGGGGTGACCGTCGGTTCACCGTGCAGCCACCGCAGAGTCAGTGGTTCAATCTAGGACCGCCGTTACAGTTGCATCAACGCCCGTTCGCATCGCCGCCTGCCGTTCCGCCGACTCCGCCGCATGTTCCCGATGTCCCTCAGAAGGCTCGCTGAGGTGCGTCGGTCCTTGTCCTCCTCCTCCAATACAGATGCGAGAGGTACCACGCATAGAATAGCGACAGCAGCGCAACGTTGGGAATCATGATGGTGGGGGTCATCCATTGCCAACCGTCGAACTTCCAATCGGAGAGCGGCCAAAAGAGCGGTGTTGGGAAAAATGCATAGGAATGGGTGGGCACGTCCACCAGCACATGCAGACCCCAGGCTCCTAATTCCCACAAGGGACGTTTGAACACGCCCCACAGGGTTACAAACACAGCGAGGAACACAACCAAACTATGCGTGAGGTTGTACAGGTGATGGACGTACCGAGGGATTGACGCTTCCGGAGGAGTCCCATGGCTGAAGTCGGGCGCTTCTGAAAGACCGAGGAGGGCGGCCGCCCACAGAATTCCAAACGAGAAAAGGTCCGGCGCCAGCCCGAAGACGAACGCCAGCCAAAAGCTGGTGCGGCTATTTCGGCCGAAGGCAATCCCGCCCCAGAGGCCGTGGGAAAGAATATCCATGGACTCGCACTCAGTCCGTCAGGTTGAGACCGCCGGCGCGTTCTTCTTATGGAGACGAACAGTCGGGGCACCCGTTCTTTTGCTCCAACCAGCCTCCTGACCGAACCGGTGCGGGTGGATGCAACGCTCACGCTGGATTGTGACGACGATGTCGATCGGTTCGACGTCCGTCACGATGCAGTCAAGTGAGCGAGCCGCAGTTCGGCGCGATCTTCGCCCGTGGTAGTGAGCGGAACGCCCTCGCCAGATCTGCGGATCAACCGTCGCGGAGGGGGCCGCGGCGCGCCGTGAACGGACTGCCTCCTGCAAGCCTCCGGCCCCGCTCTGTGGCACACCGCCTCTTACGTGATGTTGACCACCTTTAAGTCGAAATACAGAGTCTTACCTGCGAGTGGATGATTGAAGTCCAAGAGGACCGTCTTGTCCTTAATGGCTGACACGATCGGTCGAATTTCGCGGCCATTCGCGTCCTTTCCATGGAGCTGTGTGCCGATCGCGATCTCTTGAGGCAGCTTCTCCTTGGGAATCTCCTGGAACGCGTCGGGGTCGCTGTCCCCATACCCATCAGTTGGCGGCACGACGGCCTGTTTGGCTTCCCCGATTTCCATACCTTCGACCGCCGCCTCGACGCCTCGAATAATCTGATTGGCGCCTTGCGTGTAGGTCAGGGGATCTTTCCCGACATTGGTGTCGACGACCTGATCGTTATCCAACTTGAGTGTGTACTCCAAAGCAATCACTTTGCCGTTTGAGACGGTGTTATTCACTGGTGATTCTCCTTTCCATGGGTGGCATGTCGCGGAGTACAAACGAATCGATTCGATTCCAGGCGAGCATCTCAGTTACCCTAACAAGGCCAGGGTACCTGTACAAGGGGGGGACGATCAGAAAGCAAACCGTTGCAGGAAAATTGGGGAACGTCAGTCCTTTCGTTGGCGCACGGCCTTCGGGCGGAAATCCTCGGTGAGATGAAAGATGAGCGCCGAGACCATGTCTCTCCGTGGGTTGGCGTCTCGCATCGTGGCGCTCATGCGGTCCGTGGCCGAGACCGTGACGCGGCCGATCTGGCGTTTGGCCCAGGCCGAGCTGCTCCACACGCTGGCCCCTGTTTGTGTTTCCAGCAACTTGGCGGAGATGTCCCCTTTGACCTCCGTGCGAATCCCGCCCTCGAGTTTGGTGAGATCGACCAGCCGCACGTCCGTGTTGGGCTCGGAATACCGGATGTCTCCGAGAAACACCGCCGCCACACCGTACTTCTTGCCGATGGTCGCGATCGCATGCGTGTCCAGCTGGATCGCACCGACCGACTCCAGCACCGCGTCACGGGTTCCCAACTCGAGAATTGGCGTGCCCGGATAGGCTCCCTGCACGTGCTCTTGAAATCGCTGGGTGGCATACTGGTTAATGCTCGGGTCTGCATTGGAGGTGAATTCGATGATCCCGAGCGCCCCCAGGTTTTTTAAGTCCATGCGCGGGGGGACCGTGACCCACACGGTGTTGGAGCATCCCCACAGCGCTGAGAGCAGCATCGCGATTGCGGCGTATTGTCTCATTGGAGAACCTCCCTGGTGAGTCAAGTATAGCTGAGCCATTGATGTGTGCCTGTGACGGTGATGAAAATCGGAAGGTGGGTCATGGCGACTCAGTCTGTGAAGGGTTCGAAGCCAAAGCCGCATGTTCCAATGGCATCGGAACTCCTTGTTGACGAAAGAAAATGCCGAGGCATACACTTCCAGACTTTCGAGTCATGGGGTGTTACGGGTGCGGCGATCGCCCCATGGCACACGTCGACTTTTTCACACGGTAGCAACCTCCGTCTCGACGGTGCCGACGCGAGGATCTGAAGATTCTGTTCATGAGCAGCGAGGAGTCTGAAGAATCATCGGCCGGGCGCGGATGGTCTGTGTTGGTATGGGCCGTCGGTCTTGTGGCGCTGGGTTTCGTGTTGGGGTACCAGGTGGTGTTCACACAACTTGATCAGCCCTATGTCAAACGGTGGCTCAACTCCTATCTCTCGTTGCCGCACGATATTATCATCGACTATCACCGGCTGGAATTGGCGCCGCTCGCCGGTCGATTGCAGATCGAAGGGTTGAAAGTGAGTTCGCCGAGCATGCACCGGCATCATGTGCCCCTGCTGCTCGAACTGGAACGTCTGTCCGTGCAGTGGTCAACACGATCTTTATTCACGAAGGAGATTCGGGTTGACCATATCGAAGTCGAAAACTTGCGCCTGACCGACGTGGTCCAGGAACACGGCCCGTCGACCTGGGACCTGGTCGGCGAGGGAGCGTCTTCCCAACGCGCACCGTCCGAATCGCCCGAACCGCTTTCGAAAGCGGCCCGGCTCGACTGGTTGCCTCGTGCCGTGCAACTCAACGCGGTGTCCGTTGGGGATCTTGCCTGGGCCCGTACCGAGCTCGATTCACATGGAACACCGCTTCGCCGGCTCGAATTACGCGGCCTGCGGCTCGCGCTGGACGGCCTCCTCAAACCGGGCCATGCGGCAGCTCACATGAGGCTCACATCGAGTCTCGACGATGCGCCGACCCGGCTGACGATTCTCGACATCGGCAGCCGGCACAGTGCGCTGGCCGATCTGCAGGTGGCGGTCACGGTGCGCTTATCCGAGAGCCGGTCGGTTGAATTCTCCGCCGTCGCCGACTTGCTTGCGCAGACCATCGATCCGTCGGTGGCTGTCAGTGGACGCGTGGTCGATATCGAAGGGGCCGCCGAATTTGCAGCCGATGCCGGGACAACCCGTGCGGTGGTGAAGCGGTTCGAGGTTCTGCAAGGCGCGGTGTCAGCGGAGTTCTCCGCAGAGCTTTCGGATCATTCCCTGGTGCCGCGGCTTGTGGGAAGCGGCCATGCACATCTTGATCCGTTGTTGAAGATCAAGGCCGGATTGCTTCCCGGTTGGGATGGCCGGGCGATGGAGATAAACGGCCGATTTATGTCCGATCGCCAGAATGAGCGGGCGATCCATGTTGAAGTGGCTGCTCGGGCCGGTGAAGTCCAGTGGCGCCCCGCGGATGGGCAGTCGTTGGATCTGGAGCACCTGTCGGTTGATGTGCGCGGGACCATCGATCCCGACAAAGGCGGTAATGTGATGATAGGGGCACCGGTCAGTCAGGTGACGTACCGGGACGGCAATGGCCGGATGATCAGCGTCAAAGACGTGACGGTTCGGCTCGAGAGTCCTGTCTTGTCGTTTGACGTGCACCACCCATCCTCCGCCGCCGGAACGATCAGCGCCGCGACATTGCTTGTCGGCGCCGCCCCCCACCCGCGGCAACGGGTCTTCGAACAGGCGAGTTTTCAGTGGAACGCGGATGACGTGAAGCCGCACGATTCCATCGTGCCGGTGTCCGGAAGGCTTAGGATCAATGGTGCCGTCGACGACGTGACTGTCGCGGTCACGGCGTGGGCGAGCGATGAGGAAGCGGAAGCCGAGGTGGCCCTCAAAACCGACAGGTTGGGCACACTCGCCCACTGGCTTCCTGAGTTGGAGTCCCAAGGGATAACCGTGGCACAGACGGGCCTGGATATGTCCGTCGCGGGCCGGTATCGACACCTCACACGAGCCGAGACGCTCGAACTCGGCCATACGGTGGCGGCCACACTGACTCGCGTCGCCGTCCGACGTCCCGGTGCGTCGGTTGAATTGCCTGCGATCGAACTGCATGCCCAACACAGCGGCAGGAACACCTCGCACAGTGCAAGGTTGGAGGTCGATTTCGGACGCATACGCGTCAACGGCGTCGCAGGCGACCGCCACCCTCGCCTGACCGCCAACGCCCGACGGGCGGGGACGGCGGTGACGGTGCAAGCCGAGTTCAAGATGGATCCGGCCGTCGCGTTGTCGATTCAAGGGAATTTCGAGGCCCAATCCGGCGTGTTGACCCATCGCAGCCGTCTCGCCATCGACCGCCCGAGGGAATTCGGAACCTGGCTGCCGAAGCCCATGCAGGAACAATATCCGATCGACTGGTCGCAATTCACCGCGTCGCTGTTGCTTGAAGGCTCCATCAACGGCTTGTTGACCATGCGGGCGGATCACGCAGTCCCGGAGTTGACGGGGAGGCCGCTGCATGAGGTGACGGCGGAGCAGTCACTCACGCTGGACCTTCACCATGTGGTGTACCGCGGTCCCGCCACGGCGGTGGACGTGCCGCACGGCCGGCTCAGGGCCGCAGGAACGCAGCGCGCGGGCCGTGTGACGGGCCGCCTGGATGTCGACGCTCCGGATGTTGCGATCATTCACAACGGCGAGGAACTCAAACTGGCGTCGATGAAACATCACGCCCTCTTCGGCGCCGACGCCTTGCACCTGGCCGATGGCGATGTCGGCGTGCGCATGGCCTCGGAGGTGCAGCAGGTCACGCAAAGCTATGCCCCGTCCTATCCCGTCTCCGACGTCACGATCACCGGGCGGGCCCATATCAGCCGGCTGGAGTCGTTCATCATTGACGACCTCACGATTCAAAACAAGGGCGGCGGCACACACATCACCTTAAGCAAGTCGTTGAACCGGGCCGCCCCCGCCGGCGGGGGCGGCCCCTCGCCGGCCCAGAAAACAAGTCCGTCGCTGCGTGAGCTGACGTTGAGCGGGACGCTGACGCAATCACTGGAAGAATTGAGCAGTCCGGCAGGGGCGTTTCACGGGCACGGAGTGATTACGGCTCCGTTGACCGTGTATTCCAGCGACGGCATGTTGTTCAATATTGCGGCCTCGATGCACATGGACAACGTCAGCCTGACGGTTCCGGAAGCCGGTTTGCAACTCGAGGCCTTGAGCGGCCGGATTCATCTTGATGAAACGCTCGAATGGGACAGCGATGACGGGATCACGGTGGTCCATGATTCCGAGCGCAACCACTTTTCGAGCAGCCGCTACCAGGATGCCCAACCGTTCTTGGCGAATCAGAGCTTCTTCAAGATCGGCACCCTGCGCTGGCACGATCGCACGATGGGGCCCATCATCGGGAGCCTGCACGTGAAGAATAACGTGTTTGCGTTGAGCAAGCTCAAGATTCAAAAGGAACAGGGGACCATCTCCGGCCAATTGATCTTCGACTATTATCCCGGAGCCGAGCAGATCACCTTCCGCGGCAACGTCACCGGCGTGCGGGTCGGCAAGAGCAAAGAGCCGTTGGATGGAAACATGGCCTTTGTGTTCGTTCCCGGTAAGTTGGAACTGGATGGACGCATCCAAATCCTGCGGTTGAGCCGCCAGCACTTGGAGGACATGTTGGATCTGCTCGATCCGTTTCGCGAAGACGGCGGGCTCAATCGGTTGCGGTTCGCATTGGCGTTCGGGTATCCCAATTTCGCCCGAATGGAAATGGCGCAAGGACTGGCCGCGTTGAAAGTCGAGTTGGGGGGGATCGGGAGGTTGCTGACGGTCGGCGAGATACGCGGCATTGCCTTGGGGCCGTTCATGACTCGACATGTTGAACCGTTGTTACGGCGGTGGGCCGATTCACAGAACGGGCAGGTTCCCTAGGAGCCGGGACGCCGGCCGTTCGCATCGGGGTCCCAAGGAGGAGGAACAGACGCCTATGGTGCGATCGGTGTGCCACGCCGTCTCGATGAGCCGCGGCGCCATGATGGTGGCATCGGGGATTCTGATGAGTGTCAGCGCGTGTATCAGCGCGCCCGATGTCGTCATGCTGGACCGGAAGACCGTGTTGGAAGAGCAGGCCAGCGGCGAGTTGTTGCCGTTGGTCAACGCCTTACGCGAGTCCGCGATCGTGCCCAAAGGGGTGCATGTGACGCGCGGTCAATTGGAAGAGGCCGGGGTGGACATGAGTCATGATGCGTTGGGGCAACTGGTCGAGCTGCAACAACTGCCGGTAAGCGAGCTGGATTATTTGGACAATCTGTTGGTCAGGCGTTGTATTGGCGAAGCGCGCTCGGGGTTATTGGTGGAAACTCCCGACGCCTGCACCGAGGGCCCGGCGACGATCCGGACCAGCGCAGCCATTCAGCGCGTGAACCGAAGCCGGAAACAACTGTGGCGCTACCTGCATGAGCGGAAACCGGGCGAGCCCCAGGAGACGGTTCGTGCCCTGTGGCGCCAACGCCATGTGACGACCGTCGTGTGTGGCGGGCAGATTCAAGATGAGGAAGGCCGGTGGCATGTAAAGGAATGTTGACGGTCGTCGCCGGAGCTCTCCTGCTGGGCGGTTGGCTGTGTGCCGGCGTGGCGTCCACCGCGTCCGCCGAGGAGCCGGATCGGCTCGAGTCGTTGACCGGCGTGACCGCCGGCCGATTCGATCACTATCAGGGGGAACTGGCCGGCGATCAATTGACGTTGTTTTTTATCAGCAAAGCCAATTCGACCGCCGAGGTCCACCGCCAGCATCTGGTGCAGAATGCGCCGGAGCTGGTGTTCGACGATAACGCGGACGTCAGTCATCCCCGTGTGAGTCCGGACGGCACCACCCTGCTGTATATCTCCTACCAAGAAAATACCGGGGGTGATGTGTGTCTGTATCAGTTGCAGGAGCGGCGACGCCGGTGCCTCACCCAGGAAGGCACGGAGGCCCTCGATGTGTTTTGGTTTCCCGATAGCCGGCATGTGGGGGCGCTGCTGCGGTCCGGCTTGCTCGACATGCGCGAGCTGAGAAAAATGCCCGTCGGCCAAGCTCGCGGTGATCAAGGGGAGCTGGTCCTGCGGCAAAACATCGCGTCTCCGGCGCTCTCCCCGGATGGACAATGGTTGGTCTACGTGCGTCTGGATCAGGATGCGGATCGGCGGTTGAGCTTTATCACGCAGGCGGCGCCCGGATTCGCCTTGCATCGCGTGGACGGACGGGACGCGGTCCAGCAGTACGTGCCCGACATGCCGGGCGCGAGCGGGTTCCCGGCGTTCTCTCCGGACGGCCGTTACCTGTATTTCACGCAATTCTTGAACGACACGAATTTCGACGGGCACATCGATGGGAACGACAACGGCATTCTCTTTCGAGCGCGGTTTGAGGGTGACCGGCCGCTCCCGATCCAGAAAGGCTCGTATGAGCAACTCACCAGCGGCCGCAGCAATTGCCAATATCCGGCGCCGGCGCAAGACCGCTTGATTGCGACCTGTGCGCGAGGCGGGTACTTGCAAATCTATTCGCTGCCGCCCACGGGTTTGGTGCCCCGGGAGTGGTCGCCGGATCGCATCGAAGCTGAAATTCCGGCGGCTCGCGACCCGTGGCAGCGCTTGCTGCTGCTCAAGCGGCTCTTGGCGGAACCCGGCGACCCCGAACGCAAGACCGGCGTGCTGCGACGCATCATCGTCGAGCACCTCGCGTTACATGAATACGAATCGGCCGAATATCACTTGCGTCAACTCCAGCAGGTGGACCGGGCGCAAGGGTTTGTTTCGGGGTGGGTGTCTGTGCTGCAGGAGCTGGTGAATTTTCGGCGCGAGGAGCAGCGCTTGCCGCACGGAAAAGTGAGCGCCGAGTTCGCGAAGCGGCAAACCGCGCGACAGGCACGGCTGCAGGAACTCCTGACACGCCTTCCGCCCGACTTGAAGCCGTTGGCCATGCTCGCCGCCGGCGAGATCGTCGACGTGCTGGGCGACAAGGACCGCGCGTTGCGAATGACGGACATCGTGGATCTCCGCCAGGTCAACGACGCCCTGACACTCCACGTCATCGCCTTGCAGCAGGAGAAATTCTTGCGCCTGCTCGACGAGCGGGAGCGAGTACTCCGTTTGTATCGGCAGTTGTCGGATCACCCGGCGTTATCCGAGCGGGACCGACTGCGTTATGCCGATGCGTATCGACGCCAGGTGTTGTCGGGCCGCCCCCGATCGGAACACTCGGCGCTGGTGACGGCTCGGTTGCGCGAGGCTCGTCCGGGAAGTGCTCTGGCCTGGTTGCTGGAAGCGGAGCGTGTGGTCTTGGCGACGACCCCGGAGACCCAACGATCGAGCCTGGAGCGAGTGGCGGCCTTATTGCAGACGACCGGCAGCTTTGAGCGCCGCCGCGCCGTCACGCTGCGGGTCATCGATGCGGCCGCGCATGGCGACTATGAGCAGGTGTTGTATGAAATGGGCAAAGTGTGGCTCGCGACCGTGCAGGCCGGCCATCCCGAACGGAAACATGCGGAAGCGATCTTGGCGGATATCGTCTTGGAGCGGGCCTATGTCGAACTCAGCGCAGGCCGTCTGGGATCGGCGGCCGACTTATTCGACGAGGTGATCTGGCAAACCCGTTCGTTGGAAGCGCACGAAGGTTATCTTGAAGCCAAACTGCGGGCCGGCGAATCCTGGCAGACCTTGCTGGCCGCGTCTGAAGCCCGTTTCGCGGATCAACCGAAGGCGCCCGAGCTGGCGTTTATCCGGGCGTATTTGCGGGGTCAGCGCCTTTCGGAGTTGAGCGACCTGAAGCGCCATCGCGCTGAGGTCGAGCAAGATATGGCGATTCTCGCCCCGGCGGTGACGGCGTTGCCGCGCAGCCCGGAAGTACACCATCTCTATGGCTATCTGGCGCACCGGGAATTCCATCATAGCGGCGACAAACGCATGGCGATGATCGCACACAGCCGGTACTACTTGGCATTGGATCTGGCTCCGCGCAATGTGCGGCGCAAGGCGGCGTTGCTGCACGAATTGGGTCTGCTGCAGGCGGCGTTAGGCAATCATCACTTGGCGCTGCTGCATCTTGACGAACGCGAGCGTCTTCCGTTTCTTCATCCGTCCGCGGAATTGTCCTTCCGATTGGCAAAAGCGCGGAGCCATTACCATCGCGGACAGGATGCCGATGCCGGGGCGAATATCGACGCCGCCTTGGCGCTGGTGTCTCAGCACCCCTCCTTGTCCAAGTATCAAATCCTCGTGCTCGATCGCGCCGCGTTTTATCAATATGTCGGCCAGCAATACGAGAAAGCGTTCGAGGATTATGCGGCCCTGCTTCCGGTCATTGCGGGGGAAAGTTTGGCGGAGCGATTGAAGGGGGCGATCGGCTTAGGGGCGACGGCCTTGCGGCTGGAACGCTATCCGGAAGCCGTCGAGGCGCTCGCCCAGGCTCAACGGCTGTTGGAGAGCCGTGAGCCGATGCGCCGGACGGAGCCTGCCGGCGCGATTGCCGTCCGGTTGACCAAAGCCGACTATCGGCCGATCGTGGACGGCTTGCTCGCGCAGGCGTACCGTGGCAACGGCGATCATGAAGCCGCGCTGACCCACTTCAGGGCGCGGCGAGCCTCGTTGCGTCTGCTGTGGCGGGACCGAGGACTCGAAACCTATTTGCACGATGCCGCGGCGGCCTCGCATCAAATGGCCTATTCGGCGCTCCAGCTCGGACGTGTCCAGGATGCCGTCACGTACCTTGAAGAGGGGTTGCGCGGCGCCGCGGAGTACCGCACGCGAAGCGGGGCGGACGTTGACGAGGTGACCGTGGCGCTGTTGGCCGCCTCGCTCGAGCTGCATCTGGCGGGGGCCGTGCCGGTCACGGCCTGGTCCTTTGACTTGCCCACCGCGGTTCACCAGGCCTTCACCGCCATGAATCGAAATCCAAATCCCCGGTGGAGACATCAGAACGCGCTGTTTACGTGGTATTTGACGGGTGTCGACCTGGATCGGCGCAGGACCGTTCCCACGTCCGAGACATCAGAGCTTCTCCATCACGTCCCTGACGAGAGATCCATCGTCAATCTACCGCCCACCCCTTATTCGGGCGGGTTCTGGGCGGCTTCCGGCGGGGTCGCGCTGGACGGATTGAATCCCACACAGGGAGGGCTGCTCAGCGGGTTTAAGGGATTCAGCCCAGGGGGACAGGGTTGGGCCTGCGATGGTGATGACGGCATCCTCTCATCGGGAGTCGTCATCTCGCCGACCCAGGGAGCCTGCATGTCAGCCGGTGGGTTCGGTGACATATACAGGACATCCGATTGGTCGAACGGTGTTTCAGCTGTGACGGGTGGGGGCGAACCAGGCCCGGTCAGCTCGGCACTCGGGGGCTTCGAAGGTGCGGCCGATCCCTTGAGAATGACCCGGCAGTGATGGAGCCGAGACTGTTTGTTTGAGAGCACGGTTTTCCCCGTTCCATCGAGGCATTGGTAGACGGTCGCCGTGGTGCCGGAGGGAGCGCCTACGACGATCAGATTGACCAACAGAACCACTATCCAAGCAAGACCAGACACAGGGCCGGAAGCGGTCCGATGCGATTGGGTTGCCTGCCTGGTTGAGCCACACCCTATCACCGCTAGCACCTCCGTAAATCAGTGGAAGCAATCGTTGGGCCAGTGTCGTTGTCGTGACAGTCGAGTGAAGAGCCATGGAGCAATTGTTGCCGTCGATGGATGGTTGTCATGGGTGTGAGGGACTGTGAATGGGCCCGTGCCCACGCGCCGCGAGCGCCTTGGCGAGCCATCACCGAAAGATACCGGGCCTGGATAAGAGCCCGCCATGGGTGGCGAAAGGGGCACTGCCACCGGTTCATGTTCGGCAGCGAGGGACGTTTGTGCCCCCTGTGCGAACGTTCTCGAACATGACGAGCGCTTATGGTGCCCCGGAGGATAGTTCGGGCGGCATGTCGTCCGAGGGAACGGCACGAATCTGAATCGAGTCGACCCGTTCCTGGGCCAGGACGTCCGAGATGATCACCACCTTGTCCCCCACCTGAAAATGCTCACGGTCCCTGAGGATCCGAAACGCCGTTTGGAGAGTCTTCTCCGGGTCCGCACTGAAATCGATCTTGAAGGGAAAGACACCCCGATCGAGCATCATGGTGCGTCGCGGCTGGCTCATGTTGGTGAAGGCGTAGATGTTGGTGGAGAACGGACGGCAGTTGGCGACGAGGTCGGCCATAATGCCCCGTCTCGTGATCACGACGATGCCTTTGGCCTTGATCCCTTCGGCCAGCTGAACGGCCGCCGCCGCCAGTTGCTGTTTGTTTTCCGTGTTGCGCAGGTGTTTCGCAAACTGCAAGCCGGGAATCCTCTCGGATTTCAGCGCAATCTTGCGCAGGTATTCGACGCACTTCACCGGATACTTGCCCACCGTGGTTTCCCCGGACAGCATGACGGCATCGGCTTCCTCATAGATGGCATTGGCGACGTCGGTGACCTCGGCGCGGGTCGGGTGCGGATTGTGGATCATGGATTCGAGGAGATGAGTCGCCACGATCACGCGTTTTCCATATTCGGCGCACAATCGCACGATCGTGCGCTGAACATTCGGCAGATCTTCCATGTTGATCTCGACGCCCAGGTCTCCGCGCGCGACCATGATGCCGTCGGATTCTTTGAGAATCTCTTCCAGATTCCGGACCCCTTCCTGGTCCTCGATCTTCGCGATGATCTTCACCCGTCCCACCTTGTCGGCCATGAGCGCCTTGAGTTGCTGGATGTCTTTGGCCTCGCGCACGAACGACAGGGCGATGAAGTCCACATCCCGCTCCAGGCCGAACAGGATATCCTTGGTGTCCTTTTGCGTGATCGCCGGCAGGTTGACGCGGATGCCCGGGAGGTTCACGTGGCGTTTGCTCTTTAAGAGCCCGCCATCCAGGACACGGCATCGCATATGGCGCTCTTGCTTCTCCAGAACCTCAAAATTGATCAGCCCATTATCCACGGTAATCTTGTCCCCGACGTTGACCGCCTCAAGCAGGTCGGCGTAGTCGATGTGGATGGAGCTTTCTTCCACATCCATTGGCCCGCGCGTGGTGACGGACACGACGTCGCCCTGACGCAGATTCAGTTCGTTGGAGAGGTTCCCGGTGCGGATCGACGGGCCTTGGGTGTCCAGGAGGATGGGGATGGGAAACTTGACCTTCTTGTTGAGCGTCTTGACGTGCTGGATGACCTTGGCGTGGGAGTCATGGTCGCCATGCGACATGTTCAGCCGCACAATGTTCATGCCGCCTTCGTACATCTTCTGGAGCGTTTCGTAGGATTCCGTGGCCGGGCCGATGGTGCAGATGATGCGGGTTTTTTGCATGTGGTCCCTCCGGGACGTTGTTCTATCCCTGCTGATCAACGAGAAGCCCGCACACTCATAAGGACTTCATGCGCGGAGACGAAAAGAACGGGGCCATTCTACTTTTAATCGCGGGCCTAGTCTATCGTTGTGCGAAATGCCAGGAGCAGCGCTGGATCGGGTTCGGCAACATCATGCGATGGAATCAGGATGGCTCCGTGACTTCTGCCGGATCTGTCCGTTCCCGATGAGGCTGAGTGTTCGGTGCGGTGTGCTCTCCGTGAGAAGGGGGCTACCTTGCCGAAGTCGTGCCCGGTAAGTTGTGGCGAAAGCCGGCCCGCGTCAGGAAAGCGTTCCGGGCACCGTCCGTTTCAGGCGTTTCGTGGGCATGCCACGATCTAGGCCTTCTGCTGGTTGTGTGCCCCTTCGGCGAGGTTCCCCGTGTGGATCGACGGGTCACCCATGGCAGTCCGATGCCTCGTGCTGCTTACCGCTGCACTGCATAATAGGGTCAACAGGGTGGAGACGGCGATGGCAAAGAATATAAAGCCAGATGATCCAGTTCCTGAAGACGTCAGGTGCGGTATTTCATCCGGACCTCGTCATGTTCGGCTTTCAACCCGAGAACGTGAAGCGCAATCTCAACATCTTGAGAATGTTCTACTACAAGCCTTCTCGTATGCCCTTCTCAAAACCGCGCTTCATTCTGGACGGTCGCCATCTGCAAGCGATCAATGTTCCGACCGTGCCGCCGGACGAACTGTTTGACCTCTACGGCCACATTGAGAGATGGGAAAATCGCCGCTACGAGTACTACTATCGACCGGCAGATTATGAAGATCATATCTGGTTGAGGAGTAAACTGGTTGCCGCCGTTATCGCACTAGTCAGCCAGTGGTCGGCGGAGGAGAACGACCCCGCATTTTATGCACGTGAGCATGAGCCGAGCCAACTGGCCCTCGCGATCTTGGACGATCTCCAATCCGATGTTGAGCGACAGGGCGCAGCCTTTCTCGTCGCCACCCTGATTCCGAAATGGAACTTTCACTATGTGAGTGCCGCACGTCCTTTGCCGTATCAGGATCTGCTGGAGGCCGTCAAACAGCGGAGCGTGACCGTGGAGACGGCTCAACGGCTCTATGCCCGGGTGAAAGGGAATCTCAGTGAGTTATTTGTGGGGGAACATTATTCGGCCAAGGCAAACGAAATCGTGGCAGAAGTGCTCGCTGAGGCCATCATGCAACGCTGATCGACGATGTCTGGAGCCCGGCGTGTTCAAGAAGCGGAGCCCTCGACAGGTGGTGTTGTCGTTAAAGCGCTCTGCCGAGTCCAGTGCACGCCGGAAGGGTAGCCCGTGCCAATCAGCGATGTCGATGCTGAACTTCCATATCAATCGGGCGGGGCGGACCTTGTCGGCGCATCAGAAACGAATTCTGAATCAAGCCAAGGACAAGTTGCGGGAGCTCTTCGATCGAACGGAAGACCTGCTCGGCCAGGCCTCCCGCTGAACACTAGCGACGTGAATGACGCCGCTAGCAGGTCAGCGGTGATCGCATGCCCTTCGTTTTATTTTTGACGATGCCGAGTGAGCCGGCCCAAGGGCCGTGGTCCGCCTCGGCCTTCGGCGACGAAGGGTCGATCGCACTCCCATCCGGCGAAATCGAATCGCGTAAAGACCGGCTGGTCACGTCAGGATCACATCGCTCTTGATGGTCCGTTAGGCCGTGAGCCAGCGATAGAGCAGCAGCAGTGTGAGTGCTCCGATGATTGCGGAGACAAACGCGACGAAATCGGAGTCACCGGTGAGACCCACCTGGCCTCCAAGACAGCCCCCGATCACGCCGCCCCCGATCCCGATCACCGTCGTGCCGATCAATTGACCAGGATCCTTCCCGGGCATAATGACTTTGGCGATGACGCCCACGACGAGCGCAAACACCAGAAATTCAATGGTGGTGAGAAACGAGGTCCATTCCATGAAGACTCCGATGTGAGAGCTTGCTCAACGGCGGAGGCAGTCCCTTACCGAGGCACCAGGCGGGCCAGAGCACCGGCTGGTTTTCGGGTCGCCCTCAGATTCTACAAGACGCGATCATTGGTTGTGGAGTGTTTTCTCAGGCTTCTTTGTTGTGAATGATCTGTTTCGATATCCTTGCCTGTCTTCGCAGCCTTATTTCGGACTGATCCTGTTCCATCGTCGCATTCCTCGACCACACGGAGCAGGGAGACGGTTTTATCGTTCCTGTCCCTCATTGCAAATGGTCGCCGGTCTGTCCCCCGCAAGCGTCTAGGGACCAGGCCTCGGCAGCGATGCGCCCTTGACAATTGATTCAACACCCTCAAAAATCCTGACCCAGCGCGCACTCCGTATACGAATCGTCATGTGTAGCATGTGTAGAAGGAAGGTCTGAATGGAGCCCAATTTTTGGCATCAGCGGTGGGAGAAGAATGAGATCCCCTTCCACGAAGGCAAAGCGAACCCCTTACTCGTCAAACATGTTCACGAGCTTTCTTTAGCCAAAGGCGGTCGGGTGTTTGTCCCGTTGTGCGGGAAGACGCTTGATATTTCGTGGCTCCTGTCCAACGGCAATCGTGTGGCCGGAGCTGAATTAAGTCAGCTCGCCATTGAGCAATTGTTCATGGAGCTTGGTGTCCAACCTGACATCGCGACGGTTGGTGACGTCGAGCGGTGGAGCGCGAAGCATCTCGACATCTTTGTGGGTGATATCTTTGCGGTGTCGAGAAAGATGCTTGGCCCAGTCGACGCCGTCTATGATCGGGCTGCGTTGGTGGCCTTCCCCGAAGCAATGCGGAACCGATATACCGCGCACCTCACAGAGGTCACCGGTAAGGCTCCGCAGTTGATTATTTGCTATGACTACGACCAGCGGGTGATGGACGGTCCTCCGTTTTCAGTGAGTGACGAGGAAGTACTACGACAGTACGCAACCAATTATGAGGTCACGCTCATTGAGAGCACGAATGTCTCAGGTGGATTGAAGGGCAAATGCCCCGCCAAGGAGAATGTGTGGCGGCTGCAAAGAAAATGAGTGCAGATGTACGTACAACACTAGAGCCCGCCGCCAGGCGCCCACCCCAGTTTTCTCCCAAGCTCGACATTCACGGCGCTGACGCTTCGTTCCAGCACGGCGAGATGGATGCCTGGTCTCTACCCTGATCAGAGCATGGCATAGCCGAGCAGCATTTCCTCGACGAGCCCGTCGCAGTGGGCGGCCATGATGTGGTCGGTGCCTTGGCCGACACGACAGCGGCGGAGCGGCACCGAGCCTTCCACCGGATTCTCGTAGGCGTAGCCGACCGGTCCCATGGGGAACTGCCCTTCACAGCCGGGATCGGTGGTGAGCCAGTTATGATTCTGAATCCGGCACTCAAAGATCAGCACGGTGCCGGGCGCCGGCTCGCGCAGCAATCGCCAGCTTCCCTCCGCGGTAAACCCGGGTGGGAGAATCCGCGTCGAGGCCCAATGGCCTCGGGTAGGGTGTACGCCGCGCACGAGCTTCACATAGGGCAGGTGCTCGAAGCCGCAGGAGAGCCGGGGCGGCGTCAGATCGTTCCGATTGGCCATTGACCAGGTGATCCAAGCCGGCTTCCCCGCCCCGTTGGTGCGCCGCAGCCCGACGCCCAACCCATCCCTGGTCTCGGTCGGATGATCTTTCATCCGGTGGTAGACGTAGTTCTCGATGCCCGGCGTCCCCAACACGTTGGCCAACGAGTCGCACACCCCTTTGGCTTGGGCGTTCTCCGAGGACGGTGCGAGCGAATTCACTCCGCTCTCCGTGAGTTGGACCTCCCACGACGACGGCACGGTGGGAAACATCTGCCGCAGCCAGCCCACCAGGACGCCGATGTTGCCGTACGTCACAAAGGGGAAGTCGTCGGCGGAGAACTCCGGGCGCAACAAGTTCGCCGCATAGGGGTGGAATGCCACGCGCCAGGCGCGGGAACCGACGCGCGTCGCGAATTCTTGCAAAAAGGTCATGCCGGAAAGGACCGGATACCATGCAGCAGGGCGATCAAACGTGGTGCCGAATTGATGATCGAGGGACACGAGGACTTTGGCCGTTGGTTGTTCCCGCATCACGGCGTCATAAGCGGCCGTCCAGTCCGCCGCATAGGCGTCGATCCACGCTTGCGTGTGACAGGGGAGGCCGTGCCCGCATCCGACGTCGTACCAGTGGTTGGTGTTGACTTCGTTATGGATGACGAAATCGGCGATGCGTCCGCGACCATGGTGCCCGTCGTAGCGACGGGCCAGCATGCCCACGAACCGGCCGTAATCGGCGGAGTCGTTCGGGGAACAGAAGATTTCGAAGCCGGGCGCAAACGGCGAGCACACACGGCCGACACGGGCCCAGGCCGGAACGCCGTAGACCACGGCCGTGACCGTGATCCCTCGCGCCGTCCAGTCGGTGATGGCTGCGTCCACATTCCCGTCAATGCGAAAACAGTGGCCCTCATATTCGCGCTCCCAGACAGGCTCACAGGGCGGACTCTTGGGAAGCGGCTCCCATACCGCCCACACCATGTTGATCGAGACGCCGCCGGTATTTTGAGCGGCGATCTCATCGGGTTCCCAAAGATCGGGATGAATGGCCTTGACGCGGTAGGGCGATCGCGTCGGATAGGGCAGTGGCGGGCAGTTGTCCTCGGAATGGCAGGGGGTTTCTTCCCCCGGCATGAGAAAGGCGGTGGGAGTGCTGGGACCGCCCATGCCATCCTGTTCATTGGGTGGCGCGTGTTCGGGCGAGCAGGCAATTGAAAAAAGCAGGATGATCGGCATCAGGCCGCGGGATAGGCGGCATCGTATTCTGGTGAGCCACGATGCCGGTAGGGCCGGCAGCCCCGCCGGACTCACTGGGGCTCACACCGTTGGTTGGTCGGCGAGCCATCATCACCAGGCACACGCGCATTGCAGTTCCTCACCGCCGCCCTCCTCCAAAGCGTGAACCCATCAAGTGGACTTCATGCTCTCAGAGAAGTTTTGGTAAGGGTATAAATTTCAAAAAACTAGGGAGTTTCCTAGTTTCAGAATTATGTTGCCAAGGGATTTGGGACGTGAGGCTTCTCAGGGGTCGTTTGAAGATGTTTTGTCAATGGCAGGATGGGGCAAGGAGGAAGGCATCCACGCTGGTCTTACTGCGCCCGTCGAACGAGGTTCTTCCGAGGGTGCGCGTTCGGGGAGCACAGACCAGCGTGGATGCCCTTCCACACTTTCCACCCTTGACCGGCTTTCAATCGGGCGCTTAGAATGTGCGCTCTGAACCGCTAACCCATTGGCATTCTGATAGTTTCGGCGCGCCTATGTGCCGGGAGAGAGGACAGAGGAGCCGCCTGCATGCGCATCGAGTATTCGAAGGGTGAACGGGCCTCCAAAGAACTCGTCCTATTGCATCGTCGGGCCTCCGAGGCCGCCGGCGGGCGGAAGATGAAAGTCATGCTCATCTTCCCGCCCGACTGGTTTCCGTCAGAGCCCTATCTCAGTTTGCCGTCTCTCACCGCCGTCCTCCGTCAAGCCGGCCATACCGTCATCCAGAAAGACGTCAATCTCGAGATGTACGACTGGTACTTCAGTGAGAACTTTTTGAAGAAGGTCCTGCGCCGGGTGCCGCAGCAACTCGATCGGCTCCGTAAGCTCTCGAAGAAGCGGGACCTGAGCGCCGATGAGATAGAGCTGCAGATCGCGCTGTGCGATTTGACCAGGCAGCGGATCGACCAACTCATCAAGAAGGCTGAGCAGGCGAAGGCGATCATCCGAGGCGAGACCTTCTACGACATCGATCAGCTGGAGTGGGCCATCGCCACGTTCCGCGAGATCACCTCCGTGATCTCCATGGTCTATTACCCGGCGCGGATCTGCATGCCGCCGATGGAAACGGATTTGTCCTACAAAGTCTTCGTCTCATCCGAACTGATGGATGCGGTGGACGACACGCAGGTGAATGTCTACCGCGACGTGTTCGAGCATCTGGTGAAGCCGGCGATTCAAGCCGAGCAGCCGGACGTGATCGGGATCTCGATCGTGCTTCAACAACAGATGTTCTCCTCCATGACCTTCTGCGCCCTCATCAAGCAGCACTTCCCCCACATCCATGTGACGGTCGGCGGCAATACGGTCACGCGGCTGCGCGATGTGTTGCCCACCTCGCCGCTGTTCCGCTACTTCGACAGCGCGGTGGTCTATGAAGGGGAGACGGCGTTTGTGCAGCTGGTGGCCGCGGTCGGCGCGAAGCGGAGTTTTGCCGAGGTGCCCAACACGATCTATCAGGACGAGTCCGGCGTCCAAACCTCGCCGACCAGTTTCGCGGAAGACATGGCCGCGCTGCCGCCGCCGGACTTCGACGGCCTGCCGCTGGAGAAATACTTTGTGCCGACGAAAATCCTGCCGTATTTGGCGACGCGCGGTTGCTATTGGGGCCGGTGCGAATTCTGCGACCACGGCGAAGGCTACACGGCCGGGTACCGATCCAAGAAGATTCAGGACATCCTGGGCGAAATAAAATATCTGCGCGACAAGTACGGGGCCAAGCATTTTCACTTCACCGACGAGTCCTACCCGCCGGCGCTCTTTCGCAAACTGTCGCGCGGATTGATCGAGCAGGACATGGACATCTTCTGGACGACCCACATGCGGTTCGAGAAGAGCCTGCTGGACGACGGCGTGTGGCAGGATGCCAAACATTCGGGGTGCCGGTATCTCCACTTCGGCTATGAGTCGGGGAATGAGCGGGTGCTCAAGCTGATGGACAAAGCCACGACGACGGACGTGATCAGCAAGCATTTGCAATTGTCGGCGAACGCCGGGATCTGGAACCACTGCATGGGCTTCTTCGGGTTCCCCGGCGAGACCAGAGAGGAAGCCTGGTCGTCGGTGGAATTTTTGGAGCAGAACAAGGACCACGTCCATTCCCTGGGGTTCGGGACGTTCGACCTTGGCCGCCACAACCCGGTGGCGAAGCATCCCGAGAAGTGGGGGGTGACCGCTTATAAGAATGCCGACTGGGATCTCGCCCTCGATTACTACTATACGGTGAACCAGGGCATGAGCATCGAGGAGGCCGAGCGGGTGTTCGAGGAGTTCGAGCGCAATCACAACCCCGGCTGGGATTTGCGGCTCTATATCCGCGAATACATCTTTCTCTACATCTGCCGGTTCGGCCTGGGTAAGCTGCCTGACCTGCAGTATCAGGCGATGAAAACCGCGGGAGTGACGCCGACACTGGCCGGAAAGATGTGAATGACCAAATGTCCAAGGCTCGGTGCTCACTGTGAGAGTCCCGGTCGAATTGGAATTGAACAGTAGAGATGTACATGACAATGTTGCAGAACAGCCATGAGCAGTAACGGACTCATACAGGTTGACGGGCTCGCCCCGGTGGCGGGTGAACGGAAGCGGTCGAAAGTCATGCTCCTATTCCCGCCCGAATGGGTGCCGACGGCGCCATATCTGGCCCTGCCGTCGTTGACCGCCGTGCTCCGGGAGGCCGGACATCACGTCGTCCAGCGCGACGTGAACATTGAGATGTACGACCACTTTTTCAGTATGGAGTTCCTCATCTGGGTCAAAGCCCGATTGGGGATCCAGTTAAAGCCGCTCCAGGACCAAGACCACGCGGGGACCCTGACCGATCAGCAGATCGATCAAAAAGCGGTGGTGGAGCAGGCCTATGCCGTTGATGTGTTTGATCTGGCCGAGCGGGCCGAAGACGCCAAGCGGGTAGTGCGCGGTGACCGCTTCTATGACGCCGACCGGCTCGAATGGGCGCTCAATACGTTCCGCGAGGTCATGCAGTACATCTCCGCAGCGTATTATCCCGCCTCGCTCGTGTTTTATCCGATGGAAAGCAACCTCGGCTATCGGCCGGGCGTCTCGAAGGAAGTCTTTGCCTGTTTGGACGATGAGCAGGTCAACGTCTATCGCGATATCTGCAATCAGTTGGTCCTGCCCTCGATCAGCAAGGAGCAGCCCGATGTGGTCGGCGTGTCGATCGGCACGCAGATGCAGTTGTTGGCCGGATTGACGTTCTGCAAGATGATCAAGGAAGCGTTTCCCCACGTCCACGTGGTGGTCGGCGGCAACGTCATTACGCGGCTGCAGGAAGAATTGCCGCATCACGAGCGGTTCTTTCAAGACGTGTTCGACTCCGCGATCCTGTATGAAGGCGAGCATGCGCTGCTCTGGCTCATTGAGGCTTTGAACGGCCAGCGCGACATCGCCACCGTACCCAACCTCCTGTATCGGGATGCGGCCGGCCATGTATGCCAGAGCCCGGAGGTCTACACGGAGAAGACGACGGCGCTGCCGCTTCCCGACTTTGACGGCTTTCCGCTCGATCAGTATTTCGTGCCGGAGCGGATCATTCCGTATCTCGCGACTCGCGGCTGCTATTGGGGCCGCTGTACGTTTTGCGACCACGGACAGGGCTATTTCGATCAGTACCGCGGGATGACGGCGCACTTGGTGGTCGAGCAGGTGAAGGCGCTGCGCGACAAGTACCACTGCCGTCACTTCCTTTTTTCCGACGAATCCTATCCGCCGGCCCTGTTCAAGAAAGTGTCGCAGCTGCTCGTGGACCAGCAGGTCGGCATCAAATGGACGACCCTCATCCGGTTCGAAGAAACGCTCCAGGACCAGGCCGTCTGGGACCTCGCGGCGAAGGCCGGCTGCTGCACGCTCTATTACGGAATGGAATCGGCCAACGAACGGGTGCTTAATCTGATGGACAAACACGCCAAGAAGAGCGTGATCCACAACAACCTTCACCAGGCGGCCAAGGCCGGGATCTGGAATCATGTCATGGCTTTCTACGGCTTTCCCGGCGAGACGAAAGACGAGGCGCTCGAAACCCGGCAGTTCGTCATCGAGAACCAGCCGGTCATCCACTCAGTCGAACTATTCTACTTCGTAGCCTATCGGCACACGCCCATGGTCCGAAATCCGGAGAAATTCGGCATCACGATCCACAAACAGGAGGAGTACGACTTGCCGCTCGACTATTACTACACGCTGAATGAGCCGGCGGGCATTTCTTGCTTGGACGCCATGCAGCTCTGCGAAGAGTTCTATAAAAACGATTTCCAACCCTGGGCCGTGCGCGTGAACGCCCGCGAGCATGTCTTCCTCTACATCTCCAAATTCGGAACCAACCAGCTGCCCCAAATTTATGCGCAGCGGCAGACGGTGGGCGCGTCGGACAGCGTATCGGGCCTGGTGACGTGGCCCGTGGCGATGGGGGAGGGCCAGGATGGAAAGGAAAGCATGGGGCGGGTCGTCAGCCACGGCGTGGGTGAGTGACCGGCGCCCAGGTCACGCGAGACGCCGCTGTGGACGTCTCCGTCGAGAGGGGACCCGCGCGTGGCGGGGGTTCTCCTATGGAGACGGGGTCTCACTTCGAGTCGTCGGCGGCGAGCACCGCGGCGAGCAGGGTGTAGGCGGCTTCGATGAGTCTGGTCATCTCCTCGGCTTTCTTGTACGCCTGCATGTATTGCGCGGGGTGGTTGGTCAGATTCGAAAAGCGCGCGGGATTCCAGGTGTAGAGGAGCACGCGCCGGGCCCTCTCCAGCGTATCCTGGTTAAGGGGGGGCGTCAGGTTCAGGACTTCCATCGCGTGATTCACGTCTTCTTGGGTCACGCCATGGGGCATGGTGGTACTGTGACAAAGCTCACGCGATCCTGTCAATCGAGGCGCGACATGCGCGTCTTGGCGCGCCCGGGTGACCTGTGGGTGAAACGAAACGGCTTGTATGAAATGCTGGCCTGCTGATGTCCTCCGTCTTGCCGATCCTCCAGCCCACGCCCATCTTCCACAAGCAAGACTACCGCGAGGTGCTGCGTCGTGAGATGGATGCGGGAAAAATCCCGCTCAGCCTCGGACGCGATTGTCCGGTGAAGTGCGAGTTTTGTTATGAACTGGACCACTCCTACCGCGAGACGTGGGATCCTCCTAAGACCACGGATGAGGATTGGAAATTCATCCTCGAGTACATCAGCCGGAAGCCGACCGATCCCAAGCAGTTCTGGTGCCTGGGCGGAAACGAGTTCATGGAGTGGACCGATTTGTTTCTTCACCCCAAGGCGATGGAATGGGTGGAAGATTTTCTCCAATACACCGACAAGAGCATTCAGTTCTTTACCGTCGGCTTCGTGCATGTGCCGAAAATTCATCAGCTGGCAGCCCAGTATCCGGGACGCATCAATTTTGAATTGTCGGTTATTACGCTGGGCGACCATCGCCAGCGGCTGATGCCCCATGCTCCGTCCGTCAAGCACCTCATGAAAGTACTGGACGGGCCGGCCGTGTCGTCCGCGAATTTCTATGCCTTCGACCACCACACGATGTCGAAGGATGCCGCACAGATCTCCTCGGTCAATCGGCGCTGCGTGCTCTGGATGGGAACGCTCACGCCGGTACGGGGGCTGAAGGAGGACACGGCCAGTCTGATGCGGCAGGGCCGAAAGTACCTCGCGGAGGAGGCGCTGCGGATCTACGATGCCGCGCTGCCGAATCTGCAGACCATTCATACGGAGGCCTCGATTACTGCGTTTCTGAGCCGGCGTCGGATCGTCAGCCTCTTCGATTCCCTGGAGTTGGAGAAAAAAGACACCATCGTGACGGCCTGGAGCGTGTATAAGATCCTCACGATGTACCGGAAGAATCGCGCGAGGTTTCTGTATGTTCCGAACGCGATGCTCAGCGGCGATTCCGATTGCACGGTGCTGTTGACGTTCGACGATATCGCGCGCCGGTTGACGAGCGAAAAAGCGGTGCATATTCCCAAGTGCGTCATGCAGTCGGGGCGCGGGCCGTATAGCGACATTACCGGCGTCACGCTGGAGCAGTTCGCGAAAAAGACTCGGGTGACGGTCAAGGTGCTCCACAAGA
>CAYQDJ010000030.1:0-18313 GCA_964416255.1 uncultured Nitrospira sp.
GAGCAGGAGCGTCACGACCAGCACCCGCAGTCCCATCAGCCATTGGATTCTGACCTTTAAGGCACCCATGAAGACGGCCCCAATCGCGTTCGGGCAGAACCGCAGGTCTCAAGACTCACGACAGGCAGGGAGCGCACGGCCTTCACCCATGGCACGTACGCACGTTGGAAGAGGAACCATGTCTTCGAACATTGCTCAGCCGATCGCGGATGCCATGGTGAAGATGGGCAGATACATGGCGATCACGATAAACCCGATGGTGACGCCTAAGAACACCATCATCATGGGCTCCAGCAGCGCGGTCAACGAGGCGACTGCCTGATCGACCTCTTCTTCGTAAAAGTCGGCGATTTTGCCCAGCATGCTATCGAGGGCGCCCGTCGACTCGCCCACGGCGATCATATGAGTGACCATCTTGGGAAACGTGCCGCTTTTCGATAGCGGATCCGAGATCGTTTTTCCACCACTGATACTGACCTTCGCATCCAATAAGGCACCTTCGACCACCTTGTTTCCCGAAGTCTTGGCGCAAATCGTCAAAGCTTCCAGCAACGGCACTCCGCTCGACAGCAAGGTACCCAGGGTGCGCGTAAACTTGGCGACGGACGCTTTTCTGATGAGATCACCGAATATGGGGACTTTGAGCAACAGTTTGTCGATCGCGAGTCTCCCTTTTGGTGTTCCATAGTATTTCTTGATCGCCACCACCGCCGCCACAATGGCCCCGATCATGAAGTACCAATTCCCTTGGAAGAAATTGCTCGTATCAATGACCAACTGGGTCGGACCCGGCAAGGCCATTTTGCCATTAGACATTTCCTTGAACATCTTCTCGAACACCGGAATAACCCAGATCATCAGAACCGTGATGACGATCACGGCAATTCCGCAGATAGCCGACGGATAGACCATGGCGCTTTTGATCTGCGCCTTCAACTTCATCGCCTTCTCGATGTGCTTGGACAGACGACCCAGAATGGTGTCCAGGAGTCCCCCCACTTCGCCGGCATGCACCATGTTCACATACAAATCGTCGAACACCTTCGGATGCCGGCGGAGGGCATCTGAAAACGTGGCGCCTCCCTCCACCTGCACTTTAATGTCGCTCACGGCCTTCCTTAGCGCCGCATTTTCGGATTGCGTCGAGAGAATCTCGAGACACTGAATCAGAGGGAGTCCGGCATTGATCATGGTGCCGAACTGCCGGGTAAAGACCACCAGATCCTTGTCGGACAGGCCGGAGCCCAGACTCAGCTGAAAACCTTCTTTCCCGGATTTCTCCTCAAGACTCGTGACGATCACGCTTTGCTTGCGAAGTTGCTCGACTGCTTCATCCCGAGTCTTCGCAACAAGCTCGCCCTTCTTCATCGAACCCGACTTGTTCCGCCCGACATAAGCAAACGTGGCCATAGAATGTTCTCGCCTGCTGGGCTCGTGTGAGCCGGTTGAACGTAAGAGGTCGACTACCAAAGGGAGTCTACTGGGGGTCAAAAAACCTGTCAAAATAATACGGGATTCCGCCGGACTGAGGGAGCGCCGGACGACGGCGTTACTTCATGGGAGGGGCAGCATGGGTGTACCGATACCCGCGGTAGAGATAATGAAGCCCGGACAGCAGCGTGAACGCCACCATCACCACCAAGAGCGGAGCCAACACGGAGAGCCCCAGACCTTGCCAAGTCAGCAGCACCACCAATAAGACATACGCCAGCTGAAGCAGGGTGGTCCCTTTGCCCAAGAAGGTGGGCGTGATGTCGATGGGAGAATTGGTCAGGTGAGCGACGGCCGTCCCCAGTAGCAGAATGATGTCCCGGCTCACCACAAGAATGACAAGCCACACAGGGACCAGATGCAGAATCGACAGTGAAATGAAGCCGGAGGTCAACAACAATTTATCCGCCAACGGATCGAGGATGGTGCCGAGTTTCGTCCTTTGATCGAGCCGGCGCGCAATGGGCCCGTCGATCGCATCGGTGAGTCCGGCCGCCAACAAGGACGCCAATGCCAATCCGAACTGACCATATGTGATGAAGCCGATGTAGACTGGGATTAACAGGATGCGAAGGATCGTCAAGCTGTTGGGGATGTTCATGGAATTGACTTACAAACTCGTGCCTCCGGCGGAGATGAGGGAAGGCATCTTAGTCAGGGGGGGGCACCTTGTCAACGCGGTTGCAGTCCACGGGCCGGGGCCCCTATAATCTCGACGCAACTAATGATCACGCGGGTTGGAGGAGTGATGAGCGCGCTGCCGTTGATGTTCAAGAAGGAAGGGTTGGTCGAAAAACATCAACTCGAAGGCGTGGATCCGAGCGACCGTTACTTCAGTCGCGCCGTCCTCGTCAACCGAACCGCCTCCGGTTATGCTGCCAAAGTCATGTACGAGGCGCTGACGGTGGAAGGCGGGTCCCATTCGACCATTGCAGCCGCAGTGAAAGAGTTGGTCGAGAAGCTTCAGGCGCTCGGGTTCATCCGAATGAGATCGAGAGCCAATTTTAAGGGGACTCGTTACCTCGCCGAAAAAGAAACCTGGGTCGAATACCCCGACCCGGCTTAACCCTTTCCGACGAATTCGGTATAAATCAACTCATGTATCGCCGGTCGAAAACCGCGAATGGATTCGTTGGTTCGTGTCGGATGTACGCGGTTGGAGAGCACCACCACCTCTAATTCGCGCACGGGATCCACCCAGATGGACGTGCCTGTGTATCCGAGATGTCCAAACGACCGGGGGTCTAGGTACCGGCCGGCGGACGAAGGGGCCGAGGGCGTGTCCCATCCCAGCGCCCAACTGGATCCCGCCACATGCATTTGACGTCGGCAGAATTCCTGGGCGACATCGGGATCAAGCAACGATGGCCGGCCGCAACAGGCCTGTAGCCAAGCTCCGGTCACCGCCAAGACAGCCGGCGCCGTGGCAAAAACTCCGGCATGGCCAGCGACGCCCCCTAGGGCTGCCGCGTTCTCATCATGCACCTCGCCTCGTAACAGGCGGCCTCTCCACAGATCATACTCCGTCGGTGCAATCTTCCCAACGTTCCCATGGCGGCACCTGAACGGTTCATTCGCGGCCAAGAAACACAATGGGTCTGCGCCGACGGGCTTAGTGATCCGGTCGTCCAAAAAGCGATCCAAGGTCATGCCGCTCACACGTTCCACGATCGCGCCGAGCACCATAAACCCCAGGTCGCTATAGAGGCTGCGGGTGCCCGGCTCATACAGGCGTGACTCGTGCGCGATGAGGTTTAGCAGCCGGTGTCCGACGTCACGGCGAGCCTGTGGAGAAGACGGCAACGAGGCCGCGTTCGGACTCAATCGTTCATAAAATCCTCGCCAGCCGGGAAGGCCCGAACTATGAGTGAGTAAATCTCGGAGTGTCGCGGAGCCGACTGGCGCCTGCTGCAACTCGGGCAGCGCCTGGTCTACCCGGTCATGCAGGCGGCAGCGCCCCTCTTGAACCAGTAAGGCGAGAGCCGTCACCGTCGCCAGCGGTTTGGTGAGAGACGCCAGATCGTAGATCGTGGAGGGTTCAACCGGATCGCCGGGGGGATTACTGGAGAGTCGGCCGGCACACGCGACGAAATACTCGTCCCCACCACGGCGGATGGCGAGCACTCCGCCGGGGAACACTTTGCGTTCTACCGCCTCTTGAAGGGCCGATTGAATAGTGACGGGAACCTGCATGGGCAAGGCGCTCACGAGGACGCCCTTGTGCGAAGGGAGGCCGCCTGTTCGGGTACACACGCACCGGCACCGAGTGGTTACCGAGCAGGGCTGGACTCGCCCTCCATTTTCTCTTCGGGCACCTCGCGGCTGTCCTCATACGCCTCGCTTGCCTCCACATCCAGCATCCGTTCGAAGGTGTGCAATGTGGCGCGCATGCGCTCGACCATGAGCAGCCGCTGTTTTTGCAAGAGCGACAGATCGCGTTGGGTTTCTCCTAGCTCGAGCCGAGCCTGGCGGATTAACTCGCCTGCTTTCAGTTCTGCTTCTTTCACAACCAACTCGGCATCCCGTTGCGCGCTGCGCCTCACATCGTCGGCCAGCGATTGCGCCGACATCAGTGTATTCGACAGAGTCGATTCCGTGCGCTTCAGTTCCGACACCTGCTGTTCCAAAGATCCGATCCGGTCTCGAAGCGCCGCATTGTCACGATTGAGGAACTCCACGGTTTGCGCCACTTCCTCGAGAAAGCGATTCACCTCGTCCCGATCATACCCTCGAAGCTTCACGCGAAAGACCATCTGCTGAATATCGAGCGGCGTGATTTTCATGGCATCCCCCATTGGTTGACTCAATTCATCCGCAACGCCAGGTCTTTGAGCGACTGTATCACCGCGATCTGGAGAAACGTAATGCCGACGATGGCGACCAGGGGTGATAAATCAATCCCCATCCGCCACCCGATCCGTCGGCGGATCGGGGCCAGCACCGGCTCGGTCACGCGATCCAGAAATTGGACGATCGGGTTCCAGGGATCCGGATTAACCCAGGAGATTAAGGCCCTGGCAATAATGATCCACATGTAGAACCACAACACGTAATCCAAGACGGTCGCGAATCCCATCAACATATTTCCCACCACGAACATCAGCGTCCCAGTTCCTGAGATCGTTTGGTGGCCGCTTCCACCGCATTGATCAGAGTAGCCCGCAATCCACCCTGCTCCAATCGATGCACTCCGGCAATCGTCGTGCCGCCGGGCGAGGTCACGGCATCTTTCAACCGAGCGGGATGCTGACCGGTTTCGAGCACCATCCGCGCCGCACCCAGGACGGTTTGCGCGGCCAACAGGCCGGCCGTCTCACGAGAGAGCCCCATTTTCACGCCGCCGTCGGTCAGCGCCTCGATGGTGAGAAACACATAGGCTGGCCCGCTTCCGCTCAGTCCTGTCACCGCGTCCATCAATCGCTCGTCGACCAACGCGACCTTGCCGACGGATTCAAACATCTGGCGCACAAGGGCGGTATCGTCATCACCGACATCGCGCCCGACGGCGATCGCGGTCATACCCTCACGCACCGTCGCCGGGGTGTTGGGCATGGTGCGAACCACGCGCTTGGCGCCGCAGGCCTCCGCGATGCGCCGTATCGGAACCCCTGCCGCCACGGACACCACAAGCTTGGAAGCCAGTGCCGTGCCTGTCTCGTTGAACACCCTGTCGAAATTTTGCGGTTTGACGGCGAGCACCACCACGTCCGCCCACTCGGCCGCCTCACGATTGGCCCCCCCCGCCGAAATGCCGAACCGTTTCTTGAGAAGATCGGTCCGGCCCATGACGGGATCGGTCGCCCGCAGTCGATCGGGAGTGCTGAGCTTGGCAGAGAGCAGCCCGCCGATCAATGCCTCGGCCATCTGGCCGCCGCCGATGAACGCAATACGGTGGGCACGCACGTCGCTATTCATCACGCTCTCCAAAGATCGCCGTCCCGATGCGCACCAGCGTGGCGCCCTCTTCGATGGCAATTTCATAATCATCCGACATGCCCATCGACAGTTCGTCCATCGCCAGGGATGGCACCTCCCGGGCGAGCCGCTCCGCCGTCACGCGTAATTGTTGGAAATAAGGCCTCGCCTGTTCGGCCTCGGCGGTCCGAGGAGGAATGGCCATGAGTCCTTTCACGCGGAGGTGAGGCCATTTCGCCAGGTCCGGCGCCACCGCGAACAGGTCGTCGATCAGAAAGCCCGCCTTGGTCGGTTCATGTCCGATATTCACCTCCAACAGCACCTCTTGGCAGAGCCGAGCGTCGCAGGCGCGACGATCAATTTCTTTCACCAAGTCCAAGCTGTCCACCGAATGGAGAAGATCGAATACCCCGACTACTGATTTCACCTTGCGCCGCTGTAGCTGCCCAATGAAGTGCCAGCAGACGCCCGTGTCACGCAACGCCTCAACTTTGGACAGGGCTTCCTGCAGTCGATTCTCACCGACATTGGTGAGTCCGGCCGCGATGCCTTCCCGAATACGCTCGGCCGAGACCGTCTTTGTCGCGGCAACCAGCCGGATGGCCTGTGGGTTCCGACCGACTTTTCCCGCCGCATGATGAATCCTTGTCAGGACCGCCTGCACGCGCGCGGCAACCGTCTCGCTGACCGGCGGCTCCATCGTCTGGATCAGTCCTCACACTCGTGCTCGCGGTCGAATAAACCGGCTCCATTGTATCGGAAGATTCACGCGATTGGCAGCGGTTCTCTCATCCCCGCAGAGGACACAGACCAATCGCGCTCACCATGGTACCGATGACTTTCCCCTCCCGTCGATACGAAAAAAACAAATCTTCATGACACACGGTGCAGACATTGACGGCGGTGACATGAGCCGCGCTGGTGCCGACCGCCTGGACTTGCTCTCGAATCAGCAACTTCAGATCCAAATAACTTTTCCCACGGCGGACACAGACGACTTTTCCCCAATCGCGAAACTGCCGTCGTAGCGGATCCAATACCGGCTCGTCGACTTCATAACAACAGGCGCCCGCAGACGGACCGATGCTCACACGTACATGCGAGGGATGCGATCCGAAGCGGGTCTCCATCAGCGCCAAGGTTTTGGAGACAATCCCCGCAACGGCACCGCGCCAGCCCGCATGCACCGCGGCCACGACCCGTCGCCTCGGGTCATGGATGAGCACCGGCACGCAATCCGCGGTGCGGACCGCGACCATGACGCCTGGCTGATCGGTGATCAACGCATCCCACTCGCCGGGGAAGCGAGCTTCCGGTG
The DNA here is from genome assembly GCA_964416255.1 of uncultured Nitrospira sp. Taxonomy (GTDB): domain Bacteria; phylum Nitrospirota; class Nitrospiria; order Nitrospirales; family Nitrospiraceae; genus Nitrospira_D. The sequence goes on from CAYQDJ010000030.1 coordinate 6,725, forward strand.
TGAGCGCACGATCGACCACGAGCGCGTCCGTCCCATGCACCTGTTTCACCGACAACAGCCACGTCGACTGACTGGCTCCCTGAACGCGCTGGACAGGCACTCCCGTCTCCACCGCCAGTCTGCCTGCCTCTCTGCGGGTTCCGAAAAAGTGACGCACCCCGCTCTGAACAGACGCAAACGCCGGGACGGTGATCAGAGTGGTCTGGACCTCTCCGTGGCTCCCCGTGAAGGGCATCTCCCTCCCTTTCTAATCGGCCTGCTTTCGGAGAAACGTCGGCACATCCCATTCATCATCGCCTGCCAAACCGGCACGGTCCAGCGTGGCACGTGCATCGCTCATCCGCCGCAAAAACGTCGGTCGATCCAGATCTTTGGGGGATCGCTCGCCGGTCGCGGTCGCGCCAACGCCCGCCAATACCGCCGGCGCCGGCTTGGCTGCACGGGCCCCGGTGCGTTCGACGGTCGTGGCGACCGGCTCCTCGTCTCGCTCGAAGCCTGTGGCAATGACCGTCACCACCAAATCATCGCCCATGTCCGGATTGATGACTTGCCCCACGATGATGTTGGCCTCAGAATCGGCCGTTTGCTGAATAATGGACGCCGCTTCTTCGATCTCATGCAGCGACATGTTCGGCCCTCCGGTAATATTGAGCAGCACGCCGCGCGCTCCTTCGACACTGCCTTCTTCCAAGAGAGGGCTGCAAATGGCTTTCTGCGCCGCTTCGATGGCTCGGTTTGTTCCGCGGGAGATTCCCATCCCCATGACCGCACGGCCGGTGTGCGACATGATCGTCCGCACGTCGGCAAAGTCCACATTTACGTGGCCGGTCGTGGTAATGACGTCGGCGATCCCTTGGATTGCCTGACGCAGCACATCGTCCGCGACCTTGAACGCTTCGATCAAAGGCGTCGCTTTGTCGACGATCCCCAGCAACCGTTGATTCGGGATCACGAGCAGGGTATCCACATGCCGACGCAAGTCCCGAATGCCTTCCTCGGCATGTTTATGCCGACGCTGTCCCTCGTATTGAAACGGTTTGGTCACGACCCCTACGGTGAGTATGCCCAACTCCCGTGCGATACTCGCCACGATGGGGGCGGCCCCGGTGCCGGTGCCGCCGCCCATTCCGGCCGTGACAAACACCATGTCGGCGCCTTCCAGGCATTCGCGGATATGGTCTTTGCTCTCAAGCGCCGCATCCTTGCCGATTTCCGGCTTGGCGCCGGCACCCAATCCGCGGGTCCGTTCCGGGCCCAATTGGATTTTGTACGGCGCCAAGGAGCGATCCAGCGCCTGCAAATCCGTATTGGCCGCGATGAAATCGACCCGGGCTAGGCCGGACCCGATCATGGTGTTGACCGCATTACAGCCGGCCCCGCCGACTCCGATGACTTTGATCCGAACCGGCAGCAGCACGTCTTCCTGGAATGAGAACATTGCGGCACCTCCTCACGTTCGTCGCATGGCGGCCTGACACCGCGCGCGGTTATGGTTAGAACACCTCTAACACTCGCTTCGTCCATCCAAACATTTTGGCCCAGGCCCCGCCGTTGCGCAGGCCGGCCGTTTCCAATTCGTCGGCATGACGCCGCGCGTGCAGCAATAACCCGACTCCGGTGGCGTGGCTGGGATGGCTGACAATGTCTCTGAGCCCTCCCACCCCCGAGGGCGTGCCCCGGCGAGCCGGCAGATTCAAGACCTTTTCCGCCGCATCCGGCATGCCGTCCAAGAGAGACGTGCCGCCGGTCAGCACCACTCCAGCTCCCAGCATGCCCTCATAGCCGGCGCGGGCAATTTCGCGGCGCACGAGTTCGAACATTTCTTCCACGCGCGGTTCCAGGATTTCCGCAATGTCGCGGCGTGAGAACATCCGCGCCGGACGGTCTCCGACCGAGGGCACTTCGACGGTATGATGCCCCGTGACTAGTTCGGTCCTGGCGAGGCCGTGCTGCGTCTTGATCTTTTCCGCTTCGGTCTGCGAAGTCAGCAACCCGATCGCCAAATCCTTCGTTAAATTTTGTCCGCCGATCGGCAGCACCGCTGAATGACGGATGCTGCCATCGAGAAAAATCGCCAGATCGGTGGTTCCCCCGCCCAAATCCACCATGGCGACACCGAGGTCACGTTCTTCCTGGCTTAAGACCGCTTCACTCGAGGCCAAGGGCTGTAAAATGATGTCAATCACATCGAGCCCGGCACGATTGACGCTCTTAATAATGTTCTGCGCCGAGGTCACGGCCCCTGTGATGACGTGCACATTGACTTCCAACCGATTGCCCGACAGGCCCAACGGTTCGCGAACGCCTTCCTGCCCATCGACCATGTACTCTCTCGGCAGCACATGAAGGATGCGACGCTCGTGGGGGATCACCGCGAGGGTGCGCGCGCTTTCAATCGCCCGATGAATGTCCTCGCGCGTGACTTCGGCCCGCTTGAGCGCGACGACCCCTTTGCAATTCTCAGCGGAAATGTGGCTTCCGGCGATCCCGGTGTAGACGGAATTGATCTGCACGGCGGCCATCAATTCAGCCTCTTCGACGGCCTTCTTGATCGACTCCACGGTGCTCTCGATATCGACCACCACGCCTTTGCGCAGCCCGCGCGAAGGGCTCGATCCGACTCCGATCACATTCAGCGTCCCAGCCTCGGTGATCTCGGCCACGATGGCGCAGATCTTGGTGGTCCCGATATCAAGCCCGACGAGGATTTGATCCCGCTTCGGCACCGCGATCACCCCCTTTCACGAAGAATAATGCGATTGTCGTACCGCAGATCCACTTCCTGAGCCGCGCGACCGTGTCCATCAAAGTTGAGCGTCTTCATCGTCGGCCTGACCCGCTGAAACCGCTCCCACTGCTCATGCACCGCTTCCTCACCAAATTGAAAGCGCACACCGCGAACCGAGGCCACCAGGTTTGACGGATTCGCGACATGGACCTGCAGCCGTCCTTCGTAGGTATGCGCCATCAGTTTCGCCAACTCGACACCCGACCGAATGGCTTGTCTGACGCTACCGTCGCCTAGGAGCAGTCGCTTGGCCTCGATGCCGGTGACCAGTGGGAAGGTCTCGTTGTCGCGCTGTCCAAGCCGCGCCAGCACATGCCCGGTCTCATCACTGAGGAAGTGTTCCGCCCCAGTTCGGACAATGGCGGCCGGCGTCCGCTCAACGACGGCAATCCGCAATTCATGGAAGAGCACGCGCGTGACCACCGCCTCCTTCACCCACGGATGAGACTCCACTTGTCGTTTGATGGAACTCGCAAGGATGTGATGGAGCGCGGTCCCCGGCTTCAACGCCATGAGCTCGATCAATTCTTGTCGCTGAATGTGATGCGTGCCGTCGATCGTCACGGTCTTGATTTCAAGCGCCCGCTGCAGGATCGGCCCCGAGGCCTTCCACGCCGTCACGAGCCCCCACCCAAGGAACACCGCACTTGTCAGCAAGCCGGCGAATCGGATCCGGCGTTTCCAGGCCGCCCGCCGTTTGGCCCGCCTCACCTCCGCACGCTGATGAGCCACTTCCCCCGCCCGCGGCCCTCGCCACGCGTTTTTCCGAGCCTCCGCAGGACTTGCTCCCCGACGTCTGTGAAACGAAAGCATTAGGCCGACTCCCGCTTCGCCGCCTCCGACAACCGAGCGGCTCGATCCACGGCCGACTGCAAGATCCATCCAACCAAACTGTCATAGTCGATCCCGGCCTGCGCCGCCGCCATCGGCAGCAGACTGGTTTCCGTCATGCCCGGGACGGTATTGATTTCCAGCACATACGGACGCCGCTTCGGGGTAATTCGAAAATCGACCCGCGCAGCGCCTTCACACCCCAACACTTCGTAGGTACGTCGTCCAAGCGCCGCAATCTCTTTCCGAAGCGTGGCGGGTAACGGCGCGGGACAGAGATAGCGCGTCTTTCCTTTTTGATACTTCGCCGAAAAATCGTAAAAGCCGTCCGGCGCGACAATCTCCACCGCCGGCAGCACGGTCGGCGTCCCCGTGGTTCGGCCTAAGATCGAGACGGTCACCTCATGCCCCGGAATGTAGGCTTCCACCATGGCTTCGCGATCATAGCGATGAGCCAGCTCGACGGCTTCCTTCCATTCATTGAACCGGCGAACAATCGTCACCCCGATGGTGGACCCTTGGGATGCGGGCTTGACCACGACCGGCAGTGTGAGTTTGGCCGCCTTCAACACCGCCTTCAGTGAGCAGACCGGCCCCCGCGGCACCACGGTCCCCCCAGGAACCGGAATGTGGTGCGCCGCCAGCACCGTCTTGGTGATCACTTTGTGCATGCCGACCGCGCTCGCCTGCACACCGGAGCCCGTGTAGGGCATCCCAATCGTCTCGAGAAACCCTTGGATGGTACCGTCCTCGCCCCCGGGTCCATGAAGCGCAAGAAACGCCAAAGACACCTGCTGGGCACGTAGCTCCTGATAGAACTGGGCGGTGACGTCGATTGTGACGGCGTCGTATCCTTGACGCAGCAAGGATTGATGCACGGCATGGCCCGTTCGAAGCGAGACCTCGCGTTCGGACGACTGCCCGCCCATCAAAACGCCGATTCGCGCCGTGGTCAAACGACCGGTTTGTGCCATCGGTATCCCGTTACCCTTCACCCACCAGTGTGAGTTCCAAGGCCAATTTGACACCGGTCCTGCGCGCCACTTCCGCTCGAACTTTCTTGATCAAGGCCAGCACATCCTTCGCGGTCGCATGGCCTTGGTTCACGATGAAATTACCGTGCTTCTCCGACACCTGCGCATCACCCACGCGCGCGCCCTTCAATCCAGCGGCCTCCACCACGCGGCCGGCCGAATCGTTCAGAGGATTTTTGAACACGCAGCCGGCGCTCGGCCACGTCAGCGGCTGGGTGTCGCGGCGATACCGCAGGTACTCCTTCACGACCTTTTCGCTTTCACCCCGATCACCGCGTTTCAGCTGGAGCCACACCCCCACGATAATGCCGGGCGGCAGCTTGGCGCGCCGGTAGGTAAATTCGATCTTGTCCGCCGGCAGAGTGACTACCGTGCCCGTCGGGGTCACGAGGCGAACGGCCTTGACCGCTCGCTGCATGTCCCCCAACCTCGTTCCCGCGTTCATCACCACGCAGCCCGCCACCGTGCCGGGAATCCCAGCCGCCCATTCTAATCCGGCTAACGATCGACGGATGGCGAAGCCGATTAACGTCGGCATGCCCACCCCCCCTTCGGCATAGAGCACGGCATCGGAGTCTTCCTTGATGGCGCGAAGCCGCTCCAAACTGACAACCACTCCTCTGATCCCCTTGTCCCGTATGAGCAGATTGGTCCCGCCCAGGACAAACATCGGCACCTGCTGAGCGCGCACTTGTGTGACCAGTCGGATCACGTCCTCGACATCGGCCGGTTCGACCAGCACATCGGCCGGCCCGCCGATGCGAAAGGAGGTATAGTCTTTGAGCGGGGCATTGAAGCGCACTCCTCCGCTGAGGCCAACCACCGCAGCCTGTATCCGGCGCTGCCTGCCGGTGGAGCGTCTCAGCTGCCTAGACACGTGGGTTTCTCTCGCCATGCTCTAGGACGATTCGAGCCGCGCGAGCAGGCCCGTCCCCGCCTTCCAGATGTCCCCGGCACCGAGCGTCAACACGAGATCGCCGGGCTTCAGATGCGGTAACACGTGATCAGGCAACATCTCTTTCCGTTCAATGAACGTCACCGCGGGGTGCCCGGCCGCCTGAATCACCTCCACGAGCTTGGCCCCGGAGACGCCGGGAATCGGGGGCTCGCCGGCCGCATAAATCTCGGTCACAAACACCGCATCGGCCTGCTCGAACGCCAGGGCGAACTCCTCCAGACAGTCCCGCGTCCGCGTGTACCTGTGCGGCTGGAACAGCACGACCACCCGGCGATCCCATCCCTGCTTCGCCGCCGCCAGAGTGGCCTTCACCTCCGTCGGATGATGGCCATAATCGTCGACGACCATGATGCCCCCGGCTTCCCCGCGCAGATGAAACCGCCGCTCGACCCCGGTGAAGGCCGCCAACCCTTTCCGGATCAGGTCGACGGGTATGTCCAATTCGACCCCGATCGCGATGGCCGCCAAGGCATTGCAGACGTTGTGGACCCCGGGGACCGCCAAGCGGAAGGGGCCGAGACTTTTCCCTCGGAAGTGCGCGCGGAATTCGGCGCCGCCCTGTTTGAGACTGACCTCCGACGCTTTGAAATCCGGCGACGTGCCGTCACGCTCGCGCAACCCATAGGTTTGATATCGCTTCACGATCCGCGGCAACAGCGCGTTCAGCCGACCATCATCTGTGCACAGCACGGCCAATCCATAGAACGGAATTTTGTTGATGAACTCCACGAAGCAGTCGTTGAGTCGCTCCATCGAGCCATAATGGTCGAGATGCTCACGATCCAGGTTGGTCACGGCCACAAGGGTGGGGGAAAGCCGAAGGAACGAACCGTCGCTTTCATCAGCTTCGGCCACGAGAATGTCGCCTCGCCCAAGGCGCGCATGACTCCCCAATGCGTTCACCTTCCCGCCGATCACCATCGTCGGGTCAAGCCCGCCTTGAGCCAGAACATTGGCGACCATCGAGGTGGTCGTGGTCTTGCCATGGGCCCCGGCAATGGCCACCCCGAACTTCAGTCGCATCAATTCCGCCAGCATTTCCGCTCGAGGAATCACGGGAACCTGCCGGGCTTTCGCGGCCGCGACTTCCGGATTGGTCGGGGCGACGGCGGACGAAGTCACCACGACCTGCGCCTCCCCGACATGCGCGTCATGATGACCGATGAAGATTCTTCCCCCGAGTTCTTCCAGCCGCCGTGTGGTCTCGGATGCGTGAAGGTCCGATCCGCTCACTTTGTAACCCAAGGTCAATAGCACCTCGGCAATGCCGCTCATCCCGGCTCCGCCGATTCCCACTAGATGGATGTGTTGTGTTTTGCGAAACATGGCTCGACGCCTCAATTCCTGTAATCCAATTGTCGTTTGTGGTCCAAGCCTCCCCCCTCCGGCACCGCTAGCCTCCTGACGCTCCAACAACCCGGTTGATGTCATGTGTCACCCCCATGAGGTCGTAGCATTCACGGACAATTGCTTCGGCTGCGTCGGTCCGTCTCATTCGCCGACTGTTCTCCTGCATGGTCTGTAACCGCTCTGCATCGTGCAAGACCGTGACAATGGCTTTACAGAGCCGCGCGCCGGTCAGCTCTGTTTGGGGCAGCACGATCGCACCCCCCGCCGTTTCCATCGCACAGGCATTCTTTGTCTGATGGTCGTAAATCGCCGTCAGCAAAGGAATGAGAATGGCCGGCTTGCCGCAGGCCGTCAGTTCGGCGATGGTCATGGCGCCGGCGCGGGCCACCACCAAATCAGCCTCGCGAAGGGCCTTGGGCATGTCGTACAAGAACGGCCGCACCTCTGCCCTCGCTCCCGCCCGCCGGTAGGCTTCGCTTACCCGCTCATGATCGGCCTCGCCGGTTTGATGAGTGATGGTCAGGCCCGGGAGCCGCTCCAGGAGAGACGGCAACCCCTCGATGACGGCGCTGTTGATCGCCTTGGCGCCTTGACTACCCCCAAAAATGAGGAGCCGGTGCGTGGCTCCTGGCGTCGACGCTGCGTCAGCCTGTGCGATGGATGCGAAAAACTCTCGTCGGACCGGAGTGCCCACCACCCGCACCTTGTGCCGACTGAACGACTTCGCCGCGGACTCAAACGCGAGAAAGACCCGCTGAACGAACGGCGCCACCACCTTGTTGGCCATGCCGGGATAGGCATTCGGTTCGAGAATCACCCGAGGCCTGCCGCGCAAAGCCGCCGCCATCAGCAAGGTCGGACTTGTATAGCCTCCGACGCCGATCACCAGGTCGGCCCGATGCTGGCGCAGAAGGCGCAGGGATTGCCACAGGCCGACCGGCATCGACAACACACCTTGGATCCGCTCCACGAACCCCTTGCCCATGACCGGTTTAGCCGTAATCAGGATCAAGTCAAACCCTTCATGCGCCAACACCTTGGTTTCGATCCCCCGCGGGGTGCCGACAAATAGAATGCGGGTGGACGAATCATGCCGAAGGAATTCCCGCGCCAGCGCCACCGCCGGATAGAGATGGCCCCCGGTCCCTCCGGCGCCAATGATGACCGTCATCGGCGTCCCGTCCCGGCCCGACCGCTCGGGGGTCTCAGCGACTCTCGTCCTCCCTGCCGATCCCGCGAGATACTGAGCAAGATGCCGACCCCGATCAAATTGATGACCAGCGACGATCCCCCATAACTCACAAACGGCAGCGTCAGGCCTTTGGTCGGCAGCAACCCCGTCACCACGGAGGCATTGACCAGCGCTTGGATGCCAATCAGCAGGGTAATCCCCACCCCGAGATAACGGCCAAACGGCATCCGGGCGCGGGCCGCGATTTGAAACCCCCGCACCACAAAGAGGGCAAAGAGCAATACAATGGCGGCGGTCCCGAATAAGCCGAGCTCCTCGCCAACCAAGGCCAACACGAAATCCGTGTGCGCCTCGGGGAGGAAGAAGAGCTTTTGTTTTCCTTCGCCCAACCCCACACCGAACGGTCCGCCGCTGCCGAAGGCCAAGAAGGATTGGGTGATCTGAAAACCGGCGTTGGAGGCATCCTTCCACGGAGCCAGAAACGTCAACATTCGTTGCCGCCGGTAGCTTGATCCCAGCACCAGCATGATCACGACCGGCAGCGCACAGAGCGCCAGCGCAGAGAGGTGCGCCACCCGGGCACCGCCCAAAAACAGCATTCCCACCGTGACCAACCCCATGACCACGACCGTCCCCAGGTCCGGCTCCAACAGAACCAACCCGCTGATGACGCCCACCACGAGCAAGGCCGGCAGCAACCCGCTGAAAAACTGCGAGATCCGCTCTTCTTTTTTCGTCAAATAGGCTGCAAGGTAGATAACCGTGATCAGCTTCGCCATTTCGGCCGGTTGGAACGAAATCGCCCCGAGCCGCAGCCATCGTCTGGCCCCCTTGGCCGCGATCCCCAGTGAGGGGAGCATGACCATCACAAGCAGCACCATGGTGAGAGCGAGCAATGGGATGACGAACCGCTTCCACCAGATGTAATCGAGATGTGAGGCCAGATGCAGCAGCAAGAACCCGAAGGTGACCCAGGCAAGCTGCCGCTTGAGAAAGTAGCCCGGGTCGTGAAAGCGATTGCCTGCGACCACGGCGCTGGCGCTGAACACCATCACCAGGCCCACGAGGGCCAAGGTCATGGTCAGAATCAACAATGTATGATCCATCGCCACACGCTTGGCGGTTTTTGAACTCGAGCTGGACCAGGGCAACGACAAGGTCCCGGCGGATCGCTGTGACATTCATCATCCCCTACACCGGTTACGGCAGCCCTTTCACCAACGCCTTAAACTGGCGCCCACGGTCTTGATAATCGAGAAACATGTCGAAACTCGCGCAGGCCGGCGACAACAACACCACATCACCAGGCGCGGCGCCAGCACCGGCGCGTTCCACCGCTTCACCCAAGGACCCGGCCTGGTCGATCGCCTCATAGCCCGGGACCGCTCGAGCAATCAGCGGGGCCGCCTCGCCAATCAAAATCAAACGTTTGACGCGTTCCCTGATGGCGGTCGCCAATCGGGAAAAATCTCCGCCCTTATCTCGACCGCCGGCAATCAGCCAAATCGGCCGATCGATGCTTTCCAGGGCTTTCAACGTCGCATCCACGTTGGTGCCCTTCGAGTCGTTCACGAATCGAACGCCGCGCCGGTCACGGACAATTTCCAACGCATGCTCGAGCCCGGGGAAGTCGCGCAGCACGCGGCGAACCACCTCAAGCGGACACCCGCTCATCAGCGCGTACGTGACGGCGGCCATCACGTTCTCAAGGTTGTGAGGGCCGATGATCCGGATCTCGCTACGGTGGCAGACCTCCTGCCGATGACCGGTGACTGAGGTGACGATCCGGTCCCCATCCGTATAGGTGCCGCCCGCCACATCGGACGGCACGCGCTGCGCGCGCGTAAAACCCAACACGTGTCCTTTCGCCTCATGTCGGAGCCGGGCCACGCGCGTGTCATCCAGATTGAACAACGCATAATCAGATGAGGTTTGATTCTCAAAAATTCTGTTTTTTGCCGCGACGTATTCATCAATCGACTCATAGCGGTCTTGGTGATCCACGGTGATGTTGAGGATCGCGGCGATCCATGGATGGAACTGATCCACCGTCTCGAGCTGAAAACTCGAGACTTCCACAACAAGCCACTCATAGGGGCTCGGCCCACCCGCTTTCGACGCGCGCAGGCACTGCGCCGCCGCCTCGCTGAACGCCGTCCCGAGATTGCCGCCGACGAACACCCGCTTGCCCGATTCTTGCAACATGTTGCCGATCAAGGTGACCGTCGTACTTTTCCCATTGGTGCCGGTCAGGGCCAGCGTGGGAGCCGACACGAACCACGAGGCGAGTTCGAGCTCGCTGATGACTTTGACCCCCCGGCGACGGACTCGCTCCAACGCCTGAGCTCGATACGGAACGCCGGGGCTGATCACGACCAGATCGGCCGCGGCCAAGGCGGATTCATATCCCGCGCCGAGCGTGAGCCCGATGTGGGACTGGTCCACGTGCTCCAGCACGGCGGCCAGTTCGTGCCGATCTTTCCGGTCGGCCAAGGTGACATCGGCGCCGGCTTCCTGCAGCAAGCGAGCCGCCGCCACCCCGCTTCTCGCAAGGCCCACAACGGTCACCCTAGCGCCCGACAGTTGCATCAGTGTTTCACCGACCATGTTCACCGTAGCTTCAGCGTGCTCAAGCTCAGCAGAGCCAGCAAAATGGCGATGATCCATAACCGCACTACCACCTTCGGCTCTTCCCAGCCCTTCATCTCGAAGTGATGGTGAATCGGGGCCATGAGAAAAATTCGCTTGCCGCGCGATTTGAACGAGGCCACCTGGAAGATCACGGAGACCGCCTCGATCACAAAGACGCCGCCGACCATCAACAGCAGCAATTCGTGTTTACTGATGACGGCGACCGTACCTAAGGCCGCGCCCAGCGGCAGCGACCCGACGTCCCCCATGAAGACCGTCGCCGGATAGGTGTTGAACCAGAGAAAGCCGAGGCTCGATCCCAGAATCGCCGCGGTGAACACCGCCAGTTCCCCGGCCCCGTCGATGTGGGGAATGAGCAGGTAGTCCGACATGAGGCGATGGCCCGTTACATAGGCCACGACCGTATAGGCCAGCGCGGCGATCATGACCGGACCAATCGCAAGTCCGTCGAGGCCGTCCGTCAGGTTGACCGCGTTCGAGCTGCCGACGATCACCAGCACGGCGAAGACGATGTAGAACCATCCCAGATCGGGCAAGAAATGTTTGAAGAACGGCACGCTCAGCTTAGTGCTGTAGCCCGGAAGGGAATACAACACCAGCGCGATCGTCAGAGCCACCGCCACCTGAGCGATGAACTTATGCGCGGCGGAGAGTCCCTTGGACTGCGCCTTGATGAATTTCAGGTAGTCGTCCACAAAGCCGATGGCGCCAAATCCCAGGGTCGCTGCCAGCACCAACCAGACAAACGCCCGGGAGATATCCGCCCACAGCAAGGTAGACAGCG
>CAYQDJ010000030.1:18323-31674 GCA_964416255.1 uncultured Nitrospira sp.
TCAGGACGCCGCCCATCGTCGGCGTCCCGCTCTTCGTCAAGTGGCGTTTCGGCCCGTCATCGCGAACTTGCTGACCCAACTTGATTTCCTGCAGCTTGCGAATCACCCACGGGGCCAACACAAAGGCGATAAGAAACGCCGTGACGGCCGCATAGATGATTCGGAAGCTCTGATAGCGGAAAACGTTTAAGAACGAAAATTCCGTATGCAGCGGATACAGCCAGTTATACAGCATAGTTCGATGGTGACATCAACTGCCCCGCGCCAGGTGGCGCGGAGCCCGTCCACGACCCCGCTTTACGAGGCCCGTCTCGCCGTACGCCGGCTACCCTGGAGAGCCGACACCACTTGCTCAAGTTTCATCCCCCGCGAGGCCTTAACCAACACCACATCGCCCGGCGTGAGGATCGCTTTGACCGCCTCGCTCGCGGCCGCGGCATCGGGCACATCCAGAATATGAGTCCGGTCCATCCCTGCACGCCGAGCGCCCTCCGCCAAACGGCGCCCCAGCGTGCCGCAGGCGATCAGCCGATCAATGCCCTGGCCCGCCACGAAGGCGCCGACCTCCTCATGCAGATGTCCCGCCTCTGGCCCCAGTTCCAGCATATCGCCGACCACCGCAATCTTGCGGCGCCCGCCTGTCTGCGCCAGCAGTTGCACCGCCGCTTTCATGGACGCCGGGTTGGCGTTGTAACAATCGTTGATGATCTTCACGCCCTGACGCATCACAATTTGCGACCGCATGGCCGCCGGGCGAAAGCGGGTCAGCCCTTGCGCGATGACGGCCCCTGGCAGCCCCAAGACGAAGCCCACCCCCGCGGCGGCCAAGGCATTCATCACGTTGTGCCCGCCCTGGACGCGAATATGGACGGTGGTGTGCCGCACTTTGCCTGGCAGGAGCAGACGGAACATGGTGCCTGCCCGCCCGTCAGTCTTGACATCCATGGCGCGGACGTCCGCCTTGGGAGAGAACCCGAACGAGATGACGCGGCAACGGGCCCGTGCAGCCAGGTAATCGAAATATGCATCGTCGGCATTCAACAAGACGACCCCGTCTGGAGGCAGCAGGTCGAGCAGTTCCGCTTTGGCCTGGGCAGAGCCTTCCAGACTCTGGAAGAACTCCAGGTGATCGGGACCGATGTTGGTAATCACGCCGATGGTCGGACGGGCAATCTCACAGAGCCTGGTGGTTTGCCCGACATGATCGACGCCCATTTCAATCACCGCACCTTCGTGCCTTGCATGGAGGCGGAACAGCGTCTGCGGAACGCCGATCCGGTTATTCAGGTTCCCTTCGGTCTTAAGCACGTTCCAGCGGTAGGCCATGACGCTGGCGACCATCTCCTTGGTTGTGGTTTTTCCGTTGCTGCCGGTGACAGCCACGACTGGAATGGCAAACCGGCTTCGGTGATGGGTTGCTAATTGCTGGTAGGCGAACAGCGGATCCCGAGTCCCAAGAATGACGGGAGGGCATCGCCGAGGCCCGCCTGTGAGCGCCAGTGTCTCAATCGGAAAGGCATCGTGAACGATCGCGCCGGCGGCGCCCCGCGCGAGGGCGGCTGCGACAAAGTCATGGCCGTCGAACCGATCGCCCTTGAGGGCGACGAACAACTCGCCTGGCATGAGCGATCGGGAATCGAGCGTAAGGCGCCGGATGCGCTGTTTGCTCCAGCCGGGCACGTCACCAACCAATACTTTGACGCTGATGACCTCCCGGAGTTCTTCGAGGGAAAATAACGCCATTGGAGTCCTTGCCTGCGCCGAGGAACGATCGTTCGGCCTAGGTACAGGCGGTACGTTGCGCGATGGCTTCACGAGCCACTTCTCGGTCGTCGAAATGAAATTTGGTCGTGCCGATGATCTGATAATCCTCATGTCCTTTCCCGGCGATGAGCACCATGTCGCCGGGCCTGGCTTCACGCACCGCAGTCACGATCGCATCTCGCCGATCGGGAATTTTTTCATAGTGCACGTGCGCGCGCTGGCCCAGTGCGTCGACGACGCCGGTTTCCACTTCCTCCAGGATCGACAAAGGGTTCTCGGTTCGTGGGTTGTCCGACGTCAGGATGACCACATCGCTGTACTGCACCGCCGCACGACCCATCTTGGGGCGTTTGCTGCGATCCCGATCACCTCCGCATCCGAACACGGTGATAATGCGGCCGGCTTTCACGGCCTGCGCGGCGGTGAGGAGACGAACCAGCGCGTCTTCCGTGTGCGCATAATCCACGACCACCGTGAAGGGCTGCTCGCCAAGGATGCGCTCGAATCGCCCCGGCACGTTCGTCACCCGGGCGATCGCGTCTCTGACTTGTTCGGGAGTGGCGCCTTCGTGCAGCGCCACCCCCATCGCTGCCAACACATTGTAGACATTGTGTTCGCCCACAAGATGGCTCTCCACCGGAAACGATCCCGCCGGTGTGGCGGCATGAAAGCGTGTTCCCGCGAGCGACAGACGGACACGCTCCGCACGCAGATCCGCCCCCCTTTGCAGGCCATAGGTCCACACCGGGGCCGGGCACACCGCCCGAATCCGCAGCCCGCTGGGGTCGTCGCTGTTGATGATGGCGCGTTTGTTCGGTTTTTTGGTCCCGGTTAACCCGGTGAACAGACGAAGCTTCGCCTGAAAGTACTCTTCCATCGTCTGGTGAAAGTCCAGATGGTCTTGGGTCAGATTGGAAAACACCGCCACGTCATACTCGCAGCCGCTGGTCCTGCCTTGTGCGAGGGCATGGGAGGAGACTTCCATCACGACCGCCCGGCATCTACGATCCACCATCTTGGCCAGGAGCTGTTGCAACGCCAAGGCGCCGGGAGTCGTGTGAGAGGCGGAGATGGTGTCGACGCCGATCTCGTAGGCCACCGTCCCAATCAAGCCTACCGAGTGCCCCAGTGCTTCCAACAAGGCCTTGCACACATAAGTCGTGGTCGTTTTGCCGTTTGTCCCCGTGATGCCGATCATCCGCATACGAGACGACGGGTGGTGGTAAAAGCAACTCCCCAGCCATCCCAGGGCCTTGCGGGAATCGGCCACCCGCACAGAGGGGATGGTGATTCCGACAGCCTCCTGCTGACAGACGAGGGCGCCGGCGCCGGCTGTCACGGCCGATGAGATGAACCGATGCCCATCCACCCGCTCTCCCTGCACGGCCACAAACAAACTTCCCGGGCGCACCTCACGCGAATCATCGGTAATGCCGGTGACTGCGGTGCCCATGGCACCTTGGCGGCTCAGGATCTCGACGTGTCCGTCCAGATCTTCCAGCATTTCTCCCAAGGTCGTGGTCATCCTATTTTCACCACCCTCTGCGCGGTCCGCCGGCCATGGCTACCTTGACCGTCTCGTTGGCGCCCACCCCCAGATACGTCAGCACTTGCTCGCCGACCCGCCGAAACACAGGGGCGGCCACAGTCCCCCCCCAGGCTTCGCCGTGCGGCTCGTCGATCACCACAATCATGGCCAGTCGAGGGTTGTCTGCCGGTGCATACCCTGCAAACGACCCGACGAATTGAGTCGTTGAGTAGCGCCCCGTCCGCGGATCGATTTTTTGCGCCGTCCCGGTCTTCCCCGCCACCCGAATGCCTGGAATCGCCGCCTTCCCGCCGGTGCCGTCCGTCACGACGCCTTCGAGCATGGCGGTCACCGTCCGGGCCGTCTGAGGAGACATCACGCGACGCTTCACGTGCGGCAGCACCTGCTTCACCACACGGCCCTGGACATCACGAACCTCGGAGACTACATAGGGCTTCATCAGCACGCCGCCGTTGGCAAGCGCTGCAATCGCCGATACCATCTGGATGGGAGTGACGCCGATTTCCTGACCCATCGAAATCGATGCCGCCGAGCGACGGCCCCAGCTTCGAGGCGGTTTGACCAGTCCGGCAACTTCCCCCGGCAGATCGATCTCCGTCCGCTGGCCGAAGCCGAACGCCTGAAGGTAGCGAGCGAGGCGCTGGTCCCCCAAGGCCATGCCGACCTTGGCCGCACCGATATTGCTCGACTTGTGGATCACCTGTGCAAACGTCACCCACCCCATTTTTTCATGGTCATGGATGACCGTATTGGCGATCGTCAAGCGGCCATGCTCACCAAAGACCATCGTAGAGGGTTGCATGAGACGCTCTTCGATGGCGGCTGCCGCAACAATCGCCTTCATGGTGGAGCCGGGCTCATACACATCCGTCAAGGCACGGTTTCGCCAGCGATCCGGACTCATGGCGGCGACGGCATTGGGATCAAATCGGGGACTGACGGCCAAAGCCAGGAGGGCGCCGGTCTGTGGCTCCAGCACAATGATGGTCCCGGACTTCGCATGAGACTGTGTCACCGCCTCTTCAAGTTCCTTTTCGGCAATGTATTGAATGACCTCATCGATGGTCAGCACGAGGCTCTGCCCGGAGGCGGGCCCCTGTGCCTCATGTTCTCGAGGAAACACGGTGCGACCCAACGCGTCACGTTGCAACACCATCACCCGTTTCTCGCCATGCAGATAGGATTCATACCGTCGTTCAATTCCCTCCAGCCCCTCACCGTCCATACCGGCAAAACCCAACACATGGGAAAGCAGTGGTCCCTTGGGGTAGAACCTTCGTCCCTCCATCACCATGCCAACGCCATCCAGAGGGATCTGTTCCAGCCTGCGCCCTTGCTCGGGATCCAATTTTCGCGCCAGCCAGACGAACCCCCTGTCCTGGCGCAGCTTCCGCTCAAGGTCTTTTGTGCTGATATGCAGGATGGGCGAGAGATGGCGTGCGACTTTTGATGGACTCTCGAGCGCGGTCGGTACCCCGAAGACGGAAGGAACCTCCATATTCATGGCCAGCACTTTACCGCGTCGATCCACGATCATTCCTCGGGCACCTTCAAGGGAAACGGTCTTCTTATGTTGTCGGTCGGCTTTCAGGGTGAGTTCGGCCGCTTGCAGAACTTGCAGCGACACCAGCCGAAATAATACGATGCCGAAGCCGCACAACATGAGTGTCAACACGACGTACCGACGGCCACGGGAAACCAACCCTGTCATCACCCTATCGTCCTCCGCTCAGCAGATCGTTTCTGGCGATGCGCAGCTCGGCCGAGATGTGATGGCCTGGGGAACCGGTCTCCGGCCAGACCTGCACCATGATCACCTGCCCCTGCTGAGGCAGAACCATTCCCAATTTTTCGGACGCCACCTTGGCGATTCGGCTCGGCGCACTCAAGGCTGAAATTTTGACCTGCAGTTCATCGCGTTCGCGTTCCAATAGCACCTTGTCATGCTTGAGCCGCTCGATCTGATACCCCACTCGAACCATATCCACCCGTTCCCACACAAATGCGAAGACCAAGCTGAGCCCCGCGAGAACCATGAATGCTTTCATTGGTCAGACTCCTGCATCCGGCGTTCAGCCACACGCAACTTGGCGCTGCGCGCCCGTGGATTGGTACGACACTCCGGTTCGCTGGGAACCTGCGGTTTTTTTGTCAAGACTTTTAGAGGGGCCTCGACGCCCTGGGATAGCGAGCGGAAGGTGTGCTTGACGATGCGGTCTTCCAACGAATGAAACGAAATGACCGCAAGGCGGCCGCCCGGCTTCAGCGCCTCGACCGCCCCGCGCAAGGCTGGCTCCAACGTTTCAAGTTCGCCGTTGACCGCGATACGCAAAGCTTGGAAGGTTCTCGTCGCACAGTGAAGGCGCCCTGTTCGATAGACGGCGGGGACCGCGGACTTGACGGCAGTCACTAATGCCTGAGTGGTAAGAAGTGGACGCGCTAACCGAGCCCGGACGATCGCTCGAGCAATACGACGGGAAAACCGTTCCTCGCCATACCTGTAAATGAGATCGGCCAAACCGGATTCCGGCAGGCTGTTGACAAGATCAGCCGCCGTCGGGCCGGTGGATTGGTCCATACGCATATCAAGGGGACCATCTGATTGAAAGCTAAACCCTCGCCTGGGGTCATCCACCTGACGGGAAGACACTCCGAGATCCAACAAGATTCCATCCATCGGGATCATGCCGGCGCGCGCCAAATGAAGAGAGAGATCCTTGTATAGGCCCTGGATCAAAATGACACGCTCTGCGAATTTTGAGAGACGTTCTCGACAAAACGCCAATGCTTCGGCATCGCGATCAATTCCCACGAGCTTGCCTGATTCATTCATCTCTGCCAGCAACGCTTCTGCATGCCCACCATGTCCCACGGTTCCGTCGCAAATACTGGAGGTGCGTGGCCCAACCAACCAAGATGTAACCTCTTTCACCATCACAGGAGAATGGTGAAACAATCTGATTTCTTGCTGTCCCCCACTCACATCCACTTTTTCCCACTACGTTGCGAAGTATACTCTCGTCTGAAGACTTGTCAACAAAGATTTCATGGGCTTAGGTGACACCACCTTGGCGTTACTCCTTCGTCAAAACCTGGTCGATACCAGACTCTTGCGGAAAGCAGTTATCCACAGGCTGCGAACGGTGCATTTTGTACTTCGGAGGTTTTTTCCAACACTAGGTATTGTGCTAGAACGTCTTGTGACATCCCGGATGACCTTCAACAGAATCTTCGCTGAACGCGTGCTCTCAAAAAAGTCCGGCCAGTATGGGAAGGGGCATCACGGTCATGATGCCTTGCGGTCATTCGTTGACAACGGAGTGTCCGGCGATAGAATGGCACTATGATGCATCGAATTATCACGAACCGAGAGCAGTGGTTTCTCCTTGGCTGCGCCTTGTTGTTTGGGACACCTGCCGTTTTGGCTGGACCTCCCCTGATGTTTTGCCCTGATCGAACGCCGGATCAGCAATTCGGCGCGATGCATGGTGCCGAAGCGCATGGCGGCGCCTGCATCCCTCTCGTCGAAAAACAGGACCCATCGGCTGAACCAAAGGAATCAACGCATGACATACACATTGAACGGCTTCAGGCCGAGGTGACCACGTTTCTCGGCGCGTACAATCAGTTCCTCGCATGTTGTAAAGGAGATCTCGCTGAGCTTCGGCGAATTGACGAACTCGGCGATCACGTGACCGAATTACTCACCGCCGCGCAGTCCGGACTATTTAGTGAACATATGAAGCTCCGGGGTTGGACCATGCGTGAGCTCTTGTCACCGATCGTCAAAGCCCGGACTGATCTCAAGACGTTGCGCGCCCAACTCGAACATCTCGGCGAGGCCCGAGAAAAAATTGGGGAACTTGGATACGAGGATGCGGCGAAAGAAGCGGCCAGGCTCCGGGAGATCGAGGAGTCGCTCGATCACGTCATTCGGTCACGACCCTTGTCCACCGGGCCAAAAACCGGCACAAGCATCGGATCGAGTCCCAGTGTGGGCGGTGCCATCGGCAAGACTCCGCGGACCGGAGCCCAGATCGGAGCAGAAGGCGCCGTCGGCGCGGATTTTGGCGCCAACCCGCGCACGGGGAGAGAGCTTGGAGTGACGGGGCCAACCGGGTTTGAAATTGGAGGCACCGGGCGAGCCGGCCCGGAGATCGGCGAATCTAGGCTCAATCGCGATCAGTCAGCCGTCGGGTCGGATCTCCCTCCATCGGCGGTGAACTCGAGTCTCCCAGACACCACGGTCGGATCGAGCCTCACACCTTCGACGATTGGGTCGAGTTTAGGTGATACGTCCATCGGTTCCTCGCTCGGCGGCTCGTCGGTGGGATCAACTCTCCAGAACCACAGCCGGTAGAACGTTGACGCCGCTCCGGACTCAGTGACTCCCTTGTAGCGAAGGCATCGGCTCCCAGGTTGCGCCCGCATCCCGGCTTCGGTACAAACCACTCCCATTGGTGCCGGCATAGAAGAGGTGGGGATCAATGGCACTCTGCGCAATCGTCCGCACATTGGTCGTCGCAAGTCCCGTATTGATGGACTGCCAGCCGGCTCCTCCGTCTTGGCTTTGATGAACTCCATCGCGGCCCGCGATATAGAGCACGTCCTTCCGGGATCGGTCAAGAATCAGGGAAATGATCATCTGGTCAGGGAGAGCCGTGCCGATGCGCGTCCACGTGTTGCCGCCATCCGTCGTCTTGTACAAGCCGCTCAGTGTCGCCGCATACACGGTGTCCGCTTCGTGCGGATCGACCACAATCGCCGTGACATTTAACGCCCGCGATGTTTTCACCATGTCGGGAGGGACGAGTCCATGATTCACCTGTTCCCAGTGAGCGGCTTGATCGATGGACTTATAGACTCCCCCGCTCGTCCCCGCATACAGAATGGACGGCCGCGCGGGATCCATGGCGAGGGTGACCACCATCAGGACTTCTTTCATGCCCTCCATCTTTTTGATCCACTGATCACCGCCGTTCTTCGTTTCGAACACACCCATCGTCGTGGCGAGAAAAATGTGATTGCTGTCGAACGGGTCGAACACGAATTGATTCACGACCGAGGAAATCGTCGCATCATCGAGTCCGACTCGCATTGATCTCCAGCTTTGCCCTCCGTCATGGCTCTTGAATACGGCGTCTCCTTTCGTCCCAGCATACACAGTCGCAGGGTAGACCGGATCGAGGCCCAAGGAGATGACGCGGGAATAGCTCATCCCTTTGGAGAGATTCGCCCACGTCAGCCCGCCGTCCCGGGTTTTATAGATATAGTCGTTCGTCGCGACGTACACAATGTCGGGATTGCTCGGATGGAGCTGAAGCACCACGATGGGGTCGCTGCGATTGCAGCCGACGAGGACCGTGACGAGCAGCAGGATCAGACGCGACATTCGCATGAATGTGCTACACCGCACGCCTACCGAAAATTGATGAACTGCACGTCGATCCCGAAATCTTTCCCTTTCAAGCCAGCAATCGCAGCTTGAAGCTCATCCTTGCTCTTACCGAGCACCCGCACTTGTTCTCCCTGAATCTGCGCCTGCACCTTCAATTTGGACTCCTTGACCGCCTTGGCAATTTCTTTGGCCTTTTCAGGGGCTAGTCCGCTTTGGATCTTGGCGACCTGCCGCACCGTCCCGCCCAGGGCGGGCTCAATGGTGCCATAGGTCAACGCCCTTAACGAGACCCCGCGTTTTGTACACTTGGTTTTGATGATGTCGATCACCGCATTCAATTTGTACTCATCGTCCGAAACGACCACGAGTTCCTTCTCTTTCTCTTTCAGCGTGAGGTCCGTCTTCGAGTCTTTGAAATCAAACCGCTGTTTGATCTCTTTCATCGCCTGATCAACGACATTGCGCATCTCCTGCATGTTCACTTCCGACACGACATCAAAGGAAAACTGATCTGCCACAATGCCCTCCTCTTCCTGGCTTGATGCAATGTGGAACTAAGGGTCCCTGCAATTCGCCCATCCGACGCACACATCGGCCAACTCGGCTCCACTTAGCAACAACCTCCGCCATGCGGCAGCCGAAACGAAGGGGCGGCCTCCTCTTGAGAGATGGCCGTTCGCAGCCGACCCGGAGACCCACTGCCCGCCATCACGATCACTTCACTGCTGGTGAACGGCCGCTTCAGGACCACATATCCGTACCACTGGGTCAGGCTGTCACTCAACACGATCACCCCGAGAATGGCGACCACTGCGACCAAGCAGGCATCCACATAGAGCGGGAAGGCTTGGCCTGCCGCCATCGTCGCAGCCTGATCGAGAAACGCCCAGAACATTTCATAGGAGCCCGTCAGCGTAATCCACCCCACAAACAACATGGGCACTGCCGTGACCCACAGAAAGGGCGCTTTCCACATCTTAATCAAAACCGTCGTCCCAATGCACAGCGCTAACGTCCCGAGCAATTGATTGGCCGCGCCGAACATCGGCCAGATCGTGGAGATACTTCCGGTCCCGATTAAATACGCCCAGAATCCGACGACAAACCCGCTGCTCACCAGCACCCCGGGCCACCAGTTCATCCGACGAAACGGCGCATACACGTGTCCTGCCATTTCCTGGATGAGATACCGCGCCACTCGCGTCCCCGTATCGATCGTCGTGAGGATAAACAGCGCCTCAAAAACCAGCGCGAACTGATACCAATAGGCCATGAGCCCCGACATCCCGGGGAGCGCCGCAAAGATCGACGCCATGCCCACGGCCAGCGACACCGCACCGCCCGGCCGTCCTGCCACGTCGGCTTCGACAAGCGTGGACAGCTCGACGATGCGCGCAGGCGCGAATCCTATCGCCGTAAGTGTCTCCTCCGACAAATGAGTATTAATGGCGAGATAGTCGCCGGGAATCAACACCGATGCGGCAATGAGTGCCATGACTCCCACGAAGCTTTCAAGGAGCATGGCGGCATACCCCACGACCGCCTGCGACTCCTGCTCAATCATCTTGGGAGTCGTCCCTGACGCCACCAATGAGTGAAATCCCGAGATTGCGCCGCAGGCAATCGTGATGAACAAAAAGGGGAAGAGCGTCCCTGGAATAATCGGCCCGCCCCCTCCCGCGAACGAGGTCACTCGAGGCATCTCGATCGTGGGCGCCATGAGAATCACGCCAAACCCCAGCAAAATTACCACGCCGAGTTTCATGAATGTCGACAGATATCCGCGCGGCACCAAGAGCATCCAGCCGGGCAGCACCGAGGCGAGAAATCCATACCCGGCCAGCAACCACACGAGGGTCGGCCGCTCATATTCAAACCAGGCCGCCAGCGACGACTGCGCCACGACACGACCGACAAGCACCGCCGCGATCAGCAGCACGATTCCCAGCGCCGATACTTCTGCCACCGCGCCAGGACGAACTTTCTGCAGGTACCATCCCATGACGAGCCCGATGGGGATCGTCATCGCGATGGTGAAGGTCCCCCAGGCGTTGTGATACAGCGCGTTCACCACCGCGAAGCCGAGCCCGGCCAGCGCCACCACTACAATAAAGAGCACCGCCACCGCCGTCGCGGCACCAGTGAGACGCCCCAATTCATCGTGGGCAATCTCCGGAAGCGAACGGCCGTTGCGCCGCATCGAGGCCGTGAGGATCACGAAATCCTGCACCGCCCCCGCCAGTACGGCTCCGATCACCAGCCAGAGAAAGCCCGGCAAGAACCCGAACTGCGCGGCGAGCACCGGTCCCAGGAGCGGCCCCGCCCCGGCAATCGCCGCGAAGTGATGACCGAACAGCACGACTTTATGGGTCGGATGAAAGTTGACGCCGTCATGCAACCGCACCGCCGGCGTCACTCGCTGGTTATTCAATTCAACCACTCGTATGGCCAACCAGCGCCCGTAGAAGCGATACGCCAACACGTACACGCAGGCTGCCGCTACGACCAACCATAGGCCGTTTACTGGTTCCTGGGGAGCGACTATCCCGGTGACGATCGCAAGCGCGACGGCGCCGAGAATGGCGAGTACTCCCCACAACAGGAATTGGAGCCGCGACATGGGGCGCATCCTACACAACACCCGAAGAAAGGGGCAATAACCCACTGAACCAGACAGACTGGGGAACTCGCTTGAGGCCAGCGATCAGTCACACATCGTTGTTGTCTCTGCTACGAAAGGGGGAGGAAAACCTTGCAGGTTCTGCCGCGCTTTGTAGGCGTGGTTCGGCTTACTCGTTTGAGCCGGACTCATGAAATCCACCTTCTACGCCCATCGTCTTGGTTTTTCCGTCGGTTCATGGTGCCTCTGCCGCATTCCCAGTCAGGCCCTGAGATTGCACCTCATACTGTTAATCGTGCTTCCTGGCACCGACGGCTGGACGCATGAGTCAAACGGCTTCACCAATGGATGGCTTACGATGAGAGACGAACGCGCCTCGTTCCGTATCAGCATGCATCGCAAGGGATTCCTCACAAGAAGCGGTGACACCACAGTCTGCACGATCGACGATATCACCGACAAGGGCCTCCACCTGGTGAACGAGACCTCCCTCGTCATCGGTGAAACAGTGAACCTGGAATTCCAGTTGATCGCTCGCACCGTTATTCACTGCACGATTCTGGTCATTCACACGCAAGGTCCTCAGATCGGCACCCGCATCATTCAAATTTCAACGACAGACCATGAGGCTCTGTCTACCTCTGCATGAAGTGATCACAAACAATTTGGTTGGCATGGGCGTGGATCCGCATTAGCTCTGGCCAGGCCCCTCAAACGGGGAATAGGCGCTGGATGCGGATCCCGTTAAACTCGGTTTTATGGATAGCGCATTCCCCTCAGTTCGTAGCGAGCATTACCGTCTCGTCGTCAATTATCCGGCCATGTTTTCTCATCCCTCCTCGATCGGAGAAGGGCGAGTCACCAACCTCTCGGTTCTCGGCTGCACGCTCGAGACAAGTCATCCGTTGCCGGAGCGCACCCGGGTGCTCCTGCGTCTGATCTTGCCAGATGAGCGCGAGTCGCTCCCGATCGAAGTAGCAGAAGTCCGGTGGGTCAAGGACCGTCAACTCGGCCTGCAGTTTCATCGAGTGGCGCGCAAGGCCGACCTGCGCCTGCATGGTTTTGTATGGGACCGCATGCTCGAACTCCTCCAGGCACTCCAAAACAGGTGATCGCTTAATGGCACGGTAGGAGCCATTGTTCGACAGTCGCCCTTGCCGCACGCAATCAGTGTGTCAGAACAGCCCATGGGAAATGGGCCCCTGTTGACTCAGAGTCGAGCAGTCGGTGCCATCGCACTGTGATCGGTCACGCGGCTTCTCCGCCAGGACTGCTTCATCCGGCCTATGACAGCGGAGCCCCAACGCTCCCTGGGCGCCGCCCCCCGTTCATCCATGTGGCCTCTATCATGTTGCCTCATATGTGGCTCCTTTGCGATGAAAGTGCTGGCAGATTCAATTGGTGAGTGCAACACCACCTGGTTTCGTCCAAGATGGCGGACTTCACGTTCGGGAGGGAGGTGGTATGGCACCAGTAGGACGCCCCGGGATGACTGAGGCGCAGAAAGACGAGGTGTGGCGTCAGTGGCGAACGGGTGAATCTCTGAGCGACATTGGCCGTGCGGTTGGCAGATCCCCGCGTCGATCTTTGGGCTCTTGCGACTCCACGGGGGGATCACGCCAGCAGCCCGCCATCGCGCGGTCCGGGCGCTCACGCTGGCCGAGCGCGAAGAGATCTCGCTGGGTCTCGCGGCCGGCCTCTCACTCCGTCAGATTGCGCGAGCGCTCCAGCGTGCGCCGTCGACGATCAGCCGTGAGGTCTCGCGGAACACGAAGTCGCAGAATTATCGGGCAACCCTGGCGGATGAGTGCACCTGGGACCCTGCGCGTCGTCCCAAACTGTGTCGACTCGCACTGAATCAGAAGCTCCGGTATATAGTGAGTAGCAAGCTCGCACTCGATTGGTCTCCCGAGCAGATCGCCGGCTGGCTCAAACGGACCTATCCGGATGAGGAGAGCCTGCACGTGTCTCACGAAACCATCTATCGAAGCCTCTTCATTCAGACGCGCGGGGTGCTGAA
>CAYQDJ010000031.1:0-16344 GCA_964416255.1 uncultured Nitrospira sp.
AGAGAATGAACGGTCCCCAGGTGACGAGAAAGGTAATGTACCACGGGCTCTCGTCGGGCGGCTTCACCTCGATTTGCACATCCTTGTCGCGAAGGACTTTGACCAGATCCGGGTAATCCGGGCTGTACGTGCGCACCCGCGTCTTATCCTTGAGGACCGAGCTGATGTGGCTGCCCTTGATGGTCGCTCGCTCGACCTCGCTCCGTTCGATCTTGGTCATGAAATCGCTGAATATCACTTCTTCTTCGGGAGCATGGGTCGGCACACTGAACAGATTGAACAGCAGAATCATGAACAAGCCGACCACGACCCAAAAGAGCAGGTTCTTGACCCTGGAATTCATCCAGATCTCCTTGTGGAAGCGTTAAATCTTGGCACTATCCGACAGGATAAATTATGGGTGATGTTAACATAGCCCTCTCCGAGCTGACAACTGCTTGAAGATCCTACTCTTCCTGGCCTTCCATCTGATCCAAGACAGCCAGATAGGGAAGGTTGCGATACTTCTGTTGGTAGTCCAGTCCATACCCCACCACATAGTGGTTTGGAATCTTGAATCCCACATACTCGACCTGCACATCCACGACGCGCCGGTCGGGCTTGCTGAGGAGCGTGCACACCTTGATTGAGTGCGGTTTCTTTTTCGCCAGTGATTTCACCAGGTGCTGCACCGTCAACCCCGAATCGACGATATCTTCCACCAGCAAGACGTCCTTGCCCTTGATGTCTTCGGTCAACTCCGTCATGACCTTGACCCTTCCCGACGTGGTGGCGGCCGATCCGTAGCTCGCGACGACGATAAAGTCGACGCGCACCGGGATCCGAATGGCGCGGGCCAAATCGGCGTAAAACGCATAGGCGCCCTTCAGCACGCCCACGAGCACCACATCCTTGCCCGCATAGTCGGCGCTGATCTGACGCCCCAATTCGCGGATGCGGGCCCGCATTTGCTCCTGGGTGACAATCGGACGGCCAAACAATCGTTCCATCCCGCCAAACTCCTCCCGTTACAACTCCGGACGCGCGGTGACGACCAGGCAGCGGTGCGTGTGCGTCGTCACCCGCCATCGCTCATCTTGCCGGTACCCGACGATCCACATGATGCCTTCTTGCGCCACCAGCAGCGGAATGCGGTTGCGCAACGAGGGAGCGATCTTGAGATCCACAAAATAATCTTGGAGTTTCTTCGACCGTCCTTTCATCCCCCAGGGATGAAACCGATCCCCCGGTCGCCATGGTCTGACGACGAATGGTCCGGATACACGATCGGCATCCACCACAATGCGGCCGGGCTCCGGCGTCACATGCCCCACGTGCACCCGTGCCAGCTGTTCTACGCGAATGCGTGTGCCGGTGTCAGTCCACAAGACGCCCGAGGAATCGTCCGTCACCGTGAGCGTGAGCGGGTCGCGCGATCGGGGTTCCGCTGATCGCCGAGCGGCCGAGACGACCCGGACGGTCTGCCGTTCAACAAGCACATCGGCAGCCTTGAGCATCACTCGCTGGAAGCCGGTGTTCCCCATGACGGCGTGCATGATGTCCTGAACGGAACGAAAGCTCGATGGCCGCCCGTGCGCATCGCATTGTCGCAGCAGGTCCCGCACCACCCGCCGTTGAAGCGCCGGCGGTGCTTGTTGGAGGACGGCCCGATCGACCGACCACACGCCCTCCTCCGCTTGTCGCACGGCTCCGACCGACACCGCGGCAGCCTGGCGATCCAGATAGCGGTCGTCTTCCCGACAGAGATCGGCCAGCCGGCAAAGAGCCCGGACCGTTGATGGCACGACGCCGGAGAGCACCGGTAGGACTGTTCGTCGAATGCGATTTCGCAGATAGAGCGGCTTGTCGTTGCTGGAGTCCAATCGATACGAGAGCCCTGCCTGCGCCGCATAGGCCAGCACTTCTCGGCGAGTGCTGTCGAACAGGGGCCGAATAATGTCCCCATCCCGGCTAAGCGGCATCCCGGCCAGTCCCCTCAATCCCGCGCCGCGCAGGATCCAGAGCAGCACCGTTTCCGCCTGATCGTCGGCCGTGTGACCCACGGCGATCCGATCGGCTCCGCGCTCCGCGGCCATCTCTCTCAACGCCTGATATCGGCACTCGCGGGCGGCGGCCTGCAAGGAGGTGCCGCGCGGACGACTGCGGACATTCGCGGTTCGGACCGATACGGGCACCGAGAGCGCTCGACAGAGCGCCGCGACACACTCCTGATCGGCATCGGACTCCGCCCCGCGAAGCTGATAGTTGATATGGCCCGCGGAAAGGGTCAACCCCCACGAGGCCCTCAAGCGGGCAAACAGCCCGAGCAGGGCCACCGAGTCGGGGCCGCCGGAGACGGCCACGAGGATATGCTGTCCCGGTTCCACCAGCCGGTTCGAGCGGATGGTATGGACCATCCGATGCAGCAACGGCGGCCACGCGCGCCGTCCGCCCTTCTTGGTCTCAGCCAAGGCCGTCCCCCTCATCCTTCTCTCACCGTCTGATGGTGCCGCCGCAAGATCGCCTTGGCGTGATCCACGTCCTGGGCAATTTGCCGGCTCAACGCGTCCGCGGTGGCAAACCGCTGGTCTCCTCGCAGCCCCTCGATGAATTCCACGGCGATGGTCTGCCCATACAGCGTGTGGAATCCCTCCAGCACATACACTTCAAGCAATCGCTCTCCCGCGTCGAACGTGGGCCTGCTGCCGATGTAGGACACGGAATCATAGGCCCGCCCGTTCACCACCGTGACCGTCGCATAGACGCCGTCCGGCGGAATCACCCGATCGGGCGGCAGGCGCAGGTTGGCGGTGGGCCACCCGAGATCCCGCCCGCGCTGCGCCCCCTGGCTGACGGGTCCGATCATCGTATACTGTCGCCCCAAGAGGAGGGCCGCCTGTCGGACATCGCCTTGTTGAATCAGTTGTCGAATTCGCGTCGAGCTCACGACCCCCCCGTTCAAGAGAACGGGGGCCACGGGATGCACGACAAATCCGAGGCGCCGTCCGAATGCGATTAAGTCGTCGATCGTGCCGGCACGGTGACGGCCGAACACAAAATGCCGGCCGACGAACACCTCCTTGAGCTGCAACTGTTTCGCGAGAATCTCTTCGGCAAACGCCTCGGGCGACAGGGCCGCAAACGCTTTCGTGAACTCCAGGAAGACGACTTCGCCGACCCCCGCGTCTTGGAACCGCCTCAATTTCTCTTCCGGGCTGGTCAGAAACCGCAACGCCGCCTGCGGGGCGAGAATCTTGACCGGATGGGGATCGAACGTCAGGACGAGCGCCGTCCCCTGCGCATTCCGCGCCGTGTCCACCACGTGGGCGAGCAAACACCGATGCCCCACGTGGTGCCCGTCGAAGTTCCCGATGGTCGCCACCGGATACGGTCGCACCGCACCGTCTCCGTATCCGCGAGTCACCTTCATACGTGTGATCAATGCAGTTGCCGAGCGGCGTCTTTGGCAAAATAGGAGAGAATCAGGTCGGCCCCCGCCCGCTTGATCGCGAGCAAGGATTCCATCATCGCCCGCGATTCATCAAGCCAGCCGGCGCGAGCCGCCGCTTTGATCATGCTGTATTCCCCGCTCACTTGGTATGCGGCCAAGGGCAGGAGCGTACGCCGGCGCGCGGCCGCCAAGATGTCGAGATAGGGCAACGCGGGCTTGACCATGATGATGTCGGCGCCTTCCTGGATGTCGAGATCGATTTCACGGGCCGCCTCCCGTGCGTTGGCCGGGTCCATTTGGTAGGACTGACGATCGCCGAACTGGGGGCTGGAAGACGCCGCGTCTCGAAACGGGGCATAGAAACAGGACGCGAATTTGGCCGCATAGGCCATGATCGGCACCTCGGCATATCCCACTTGATCCAGTTCCTGCCGAATGGCGGCGACCCGCCCGTCCATCATGTCCGACGGCGCCACGATGTCGGCCCCCGCTTCGGCATGCGTGCGGGCCATGATGCGAAGGCAGTCGAGCGTTTCGTCGTTGACGATTTTTCCGTCCCGGACCACCCCGCAATGGCCGTGACTGGTGTACTCGTCGATGCAGATGTCCGTAATCACCATCAATCCCGGCACGTGCTCTTTCACGGCGCGAATGGCCCGTTGGACGATCCCGTTCGGATCCAACCCGGCGCTTCCCCGATCGTCTTTGTGCGCCGGAATCCCGAACAGAATGATCGCGGGGATGCCCAGCGCCTGGATCTCGCCTGCTTCCTTGATGAGCCGGTCGATGGACAGGCGATATTGCCCGGGCATGGAGGCGATCTCTTCCCGCCGATCCCGTCCTTCCACGACAAACACCGGATAAATGAAATCCGCGGAAGATAGCGTGGTTTCCCTCACCATCCGACGAAGCGATTCGTGTTGCCGGAGCCGCCGCAGCCGCTGGATTGGAAAGGCCATGATCGGTTACTTTCTCGGAAGGTTCGTCAGGAACACGACGAGATCCCGGACGGAGATAATGCCCACCAACTTGCCGTCTTTGGACACGCCCAAGTGCCGCACATGCGATTGCGCCATCAGATCGTTCGCATCCAACAGGGTCTTGTTCTCTTCGATCGTCATGATCGGCGCGGACATGATTTGTTCGACCGTCGTCTTGGTCGCATCCGCGCCGGCCGCCACCACGCGCCGCATCATGTCGGTATCGGTCAAAATGCCGATGATTTCGCGATCATTCGTTACGAACAAGCTGCCGATGCCGCGATCGCGCATAATCCGCGCCGCCGTTTGCGCATCGGTGTCCCGCGGGACCGTCACAAACTTCTCTCGAGGAATCATGAATGACTTGACCGGAACCATGCGAAGCTCCTCCCTTTGCGTGTCAATGTCTCGTCCGTCCCCTAGCAGGCTGTTGAAAAAGCCCGCCGGCTTCGTTCTCGCGTCGCGCAGAGTCTCAACGTACGAAACAGAGTACGATTCGTCCCCTCGCTTGCTGCGGCCTTGCCGGACGGCCTTTTTAAACAGCCTGCGGCCTATTCCAAGAACGTCTCAGATCCCCTGCGGTCCTGCTTTCCCACAGTTCCCAAATAGTTTTTCAACATCCTGCTAGGGGCGCGTGCCGACGGTGACCTGGTCTCGACTCTCCTCATAATAGCGGACAATCGCCTCGGTTAATGCAGGGACGGTATTCTCGCCCGAGAGGATGGAAACCGTCAAACCATATTCTTCCACGGTCCGGGCGGTGATCGGACCGATACAGGCGATCGCCGCCGCCTTCACAAGGTCCTGCGCCGCGTCCCGCCCTCCCACCAGGTCCACGAAGTTCCGCACCGTCGACGAACTCGTGAACGTGATCACGTGAATCTCCCGATGGACAAGCCGCCGGCGCCACCCCTCGACGTCCGCGGAGGGCACCACCGTTCGATACACCGGCACGACGTCGACCGACGCGCCCCGCACCCGCAATTCCTCGGGCAGGGCTTCCCGAGCGACTTCCGCCCGCGGAATGAGCACCCGCTGTCCACTCAGCCGGCGTGAGCCGAGCGCGTCCAGAATGCCCTCGGCCTGATATTCAGCCGGCACGACATCGGCGGCAATGCCGAACCGTTCAAGCTCCTGTGCGGTCCGCGGCCCGATACAGCACACCGTCCGGCCGGCCAACGCCCGAGCATCACGGCCCTGTCCTCGGAGCCGCGTCATGAACGAGTTCACGCCGTTGACACTGGTGAAGATGATCCAATCATACGAGGGCATCTCCGCGATGGCCCGATCGACGGGCGCCCAGTCGGCCGGCGGGGCGATCTGAATCGTCGGAGCTTCGATCGGCTCGGCCCCATAGGCCACCAGCCGTGCCGCCATTTCACCGGCTTGCTCTTTCGCCCGCGTCACGAGGATGCGCTTGCCGAAGAGAGGACGCCCTTCAAACCAGTTGAGGCGCGGACGCAAGCGGACCACTTCCCCGACGACAATGACGGTCGGGGGCTCCAATTTCGCCGTCTCGGCCTTCTCCACAATGTCGGCCAAGGTGCCCACCACCGTCTGCTGAGACACCCGGGTTCCCCAGCGGATGATCGCCGCCGGCGTGTCCGCCGGACGCCCCTCGGCCACCAAATTCGACACGATGGCCGGCAAATTCTTCATGCCCATCAGAAACACGAGCGTCCCGTGACTGCTCGCGAGCCTGGGCCATTCCAGCGCAGTGCTCGACTTGTCCGGATCTTCATGGCCGGTGACGAACGTGACCGTCGATGCCAACGTGCGATGGGTCACGGGAATCCCCGCATACGCGGGAGCGGCCACGGCGGCCGTCACGCCCGGGACGACGTGGAACTCGATGCCCGCTGCGGCGAGGGCTTCCGCTTCCTCCCCTCCCCGGCCGAAAACGAACGGATCGCCGCCCTTCAGCCGCACCACGACTTTCCCGAGAGCCGCCCGATCGATCAGCACCCGGGTGATTTCCTCCTGAACCGGGTATTTTCCCTTGCCGCGTCGCCCCACATAAATCCGTTCCGCATCCTGCGGCGCATGCGACAGCAAGGCCGGATTGGCGAGATAGTCGTAGACGACGACGTCCGCCTCTTCAAGACATTCCTGTCCTCGGAGGGTCAAGAGCTTCGGATCGCCCGGGCCCGCCCCGACGAGGTAGACTTTCCCCTTCCGTCGTGGCTCACCCATCAGGACGTTCCATAGATCTGGCGCAGGATGTCGTCCGCTCCTCGCGCCAATAAGCGCTCGGCGAGTTCGACGCCCAACGCCTGGGCATGCTCGCGCCGGCCCCGCAGGGATTCTCGAATGAGCGTTTTGCCATCCACACTGGCCACCAACCCTTCGAGCAGGAGCTGGTCGTCCGTGACCGTGGCATACGCGGCAATCGGCACTTGGCAGCCGCCCTCCAGACGATGGAGCAACGCACGCTCGGCCATGACGGTCGTCTGCGTGGCCACGTCGTTCAAACGATCGAGCAGGGATCGTACGAACCCGTCTTCCCCGCGCCCTTCAATACCCAGTGCCCCTTGGCCGATCGCCGGCAGACTGAGGGAGAGGTCCAGATATTCGGTGATTTCATGCGCCCAGGCCAACCGTCGCAACCCCGCCGCGGCCAGCACGATCGCCTCATAGTGACCGGCGCGAAGCTTCTTGAGCCGCGTATCGAGATTGCCGCGCAAAAGCTCGATGCGAAGATCGGGCCGGGCGTGCAAGAGTTGCGATTGGCGACGGAGGCTGCTGGTCCCGATGCGGGCACCCGGCGGGAGATCCGCAAACCGCGCGCCCATGCGGCTGATCAGCGCGTCGCGGGCGTCCTCCCGTGGTGGGACGCACAAAATCTCGAGCCCGGGCGGCAATTGGGCCGGCACATCCTTCATGCTGTGCACGGCCAGATCAATCTCGCCGGCCAGCAACGCTTCTTCGATTTCCTTGACGAACAGTCCTTTGCCGCCGATCTTGGCCAACGGCACGTCGACGATCTTGTCGCCCGACGTGTGAATCTTCCGCAGCGTCACGCTGACGTCGGGCGCGACCGACCGGAGTTGAGATTGGACCCACTCGCTTTGCTGCAAGGCCAGCTTGCTGCCTCTGGTGCCGAGGATCAGCGATGAACGGGGACCGGTTGCTGGGGACACGGGTCTTCCTTCCTGTACGCACCGCCGCAGGCTTTAGGAGAGCCGCTTACGGATCAACGCCTCGGCTTGCGGGCGGTCCGGATCGGAACGCTCCTCCAAGTGCGTGAGACACCGGGCCGTCTCGGACCCGCGCTCGTCGTCGGGCTTTCGGGATCCCGAAACCTGGTCGAGATTAAAAAACCGCCTGGCGGCTTCGACAAACGCCGCGCCGCCGGTCGAATTGACTTCCGCTTTGAGCGTGACCATGGTGCTGTGAATCAACTTATTGACGATCGAAGCCGCCATGCCTTCCACCAGTTCACGATCTTGCGGCGACAGGTGTCCAAGCCGCCCCAGCGCCTTGTCGACTTCCGCCCGCCTGATCTCGTCGACCCGACTGCGTAACGCGACAATCGTCGGGGTCACCTCCAGAGACTTCATCCATACTCGAAGCATGCCCACTTCCTCGGCGATCAGCCGTTCCGCTTTCTCCGCCTCTTGCAGGCGTTCCGCGCGGTTTTGCTCGACTCGATGCTTGAGATCGTCGATATCGAACAGGAACGCGTTGTCCACGTGCCGGACGGCCGGATCGATGTTCCGAGGAACCGAAATGTCGATCAAGAACATGGGTTGGTTCATGCGTTCCTTGACGGCTCGCTGGACATCGTCAGCGCCGACCAGGTAATGCGCCGCCCCCGTGGACACGAGCACGATGTCGGCAGACGCCATCTCATCTTTGAACTGATCGAACGGCACCGGCGTTCCGCCGAACCGATCGGCCAAGTCGACGGCGTGCTGCGGCGTTCTGGTCGTAAACCGGACGTGGCGCACCCCCTGCGCGATCAGATGCCGGGCGGCCAACTTGGCCATTTCGCCGGCCCCGATCAGCAAGACGGTTTTCTCCTCGAGGTTCGAGAAGATTTTTTTTGCCAGTTCCACGGCCGCATAACTCACGGACACCGCCATCTCGGAAATCTTCGTTTCGGTCCGGACGCGCTTCGCAACGGAAATCGCCTTCTTCACCACTTTGTTCATGATGACGCCGGTCGACTTGTGCTCCAGGGCGACCTCGAAGGCGTCCTTCAGTTGCCCCAGGATCTGCGATTCCCCGATGATCATCGAGTCCAGGCTGGCCGCCACACGAAAGAGATGCGCAATCGCCCGGTCGCCGGTATGCCAGTAGAGATGCGGCGTCAATTGCTCGGAAGACAAGGCCAGATGCGTGTCGGCCAAGAATTCTTGAATGCGGCCGTATCCGTGCTCGATCTCGTCGACGACTGAATATACTTCGACGCGGTTGCACGTGGAGAGCAGCAGCCCTTCCCTGATCCCCCGGTAGGCGCACAAGCGGCTGAGCGCTTCCCCCAATCGACTGTCCGGCACCGCGAGCTTTTCACGAATCTCGACCGGTGCGGTTTTATGGCTGAGTCCCACGACGATCACATGCATCTCAGGACAGGGCTCCATGGCCTTTCAGCACCACACCCACCAACGTCAGAATCACGCAGGCAAAGCCGATCACGGTGAGATACGCGGCTCGCTTGGCACGCCACCCGACCGTCAGCCGTCCCAACAAGACGACAAAATAGAACAGCCAGGTAATGAGCGCTCCCGTCTGTTCAGGATTCCAACTCACGTACGATCCCCGGGCGAACTCTGCGGAAATGGCCCCCGTCACAATCCCCAACGTCAACAGCGGGAACCCCAACACGATGGACTGCTGGTTAAGATGATCCAAAAAATCAAGGGCCGGCAGCTTGGAATACAACACATTGAAGCGTTTGGACTTGAGAAGGCGATCCTGAATCAGATACATCACACCTGCCACGAACGCAACGGCGAAGCCAACAGCCCCCAACATGCTCAGCGTCACATGGAACCAGAGGGTTTTGAAGACCGGTCCCAGCGTCGGCACCGTCTGGGGAAGCGCGGCGGCCGACACCAGGGACACCAGAGCCAGCGGCACCATGAACGAACCCAGCACGTGGATGCGATGGCGGAATTCGACGACCAAGAACACGAGAATCAACATCCATGAAAAGAACGACAACGCTTCGTGAAAGCTGGGGGGTGATGGCGCTGCAGCGTCGAACATGCGGGCCACCAGCGCAATGGTATGGGTCGCAAACCCGGCGGCGGTGATCCCGAGCGATGCCCTCGTCAAAGCCTCGGAACGCCGCACCAAATAGGCAAGAAACGACACTGTCGCCACAAAGTACAGCACCATGGTAATCGTGAAACAGACTGCGGCCATAGGGGGAACAACCCCGTCTCGCGAATCGTTGGACCGAAAGAAGCGCAAAATTATATCGATGCGCGGAGAACAGAGTCAACAAATCGCCGGTTCATCTGAGCGATCGGAGGGCCCTGGACCAGCCAAAGGGATTCTGTACGTGGTCGGCGTGCCGATCGGACACCCGGATGATATGACCGTCCGGGCGCTCGCGCTGCTGCGAACCGTCGACTGTATCGCCTCCGAAAACCCGGCAGCCACCCAGCGCCTGTTGGCTCATCATCGGATCCATGTCCCCGTGACCAGCTATGGTCCCGTGAACCTCAACGAGAAGGTGTCGGTGCTCGTCCAACGCTTGCGGAACGGAGCGCGCATCGCCCTGGTGTCCGACAACGGCTGTCCGGTCATCGCTGATCCCGGTCATCTGCTGATTACCTCCGCGCGTGCCCATCACATCCGTGTAGCCTCCGTACCGGGGCCGTCCGCTCCGACGGCAGCCATATCGATCGCCGGATTATCGGGCGACTCTTTTTGTTTTCAGGGTCCGTTACCGGAGACCACATGGGCATTGCGGCGATGCCTCGTTCGGCTGTTGGAGAACCGCCAACACACGGTGGCGTTCTGCACCGCTCGATCTCTTCGGAGGACCTTGCAGGCGCTTACGCGTCTTGCCCCTCGACGGACGGTCATCCTAGCTTGCGACCTCACGACTTCACACGAGAAGCTTCTTCGAGGAACCGCCCGGGCAGTGGCGGATATGCTGGCCGGTCAGCCGGAAGCCGGAGCAATCACGATGGTGCTTGTTGGGAGACGTACAGGAAGAGGATCCGCTCGGTGACTAGTCACCCTCTCGGCGGATCAGCACACGGTAGACGCTGTCCAGGCGCTCCTGCGCGAGAACCGTATGGCCTTCGTTCTCGACGCTCTTGGGCACGTTCTTAATCGGATCTCCTTCGTCCAACAATACTGAAAGGACCTGTCCGGGCTCCATGGTTTCAAGCTTCAGCTTCGTTTTGACGAAATTGTATGGACAGATCACCCCGCGGAGATCGAGTTGGGCGTCAGCCGTTGTGGTGAGCGGCGCGTTATCCTGATTCATTTCAGCCACCCTTTCACCCGCCAACAGAACCGGCGGACACCCTACCAAGGCATCCAAGCGGCGTGCAAGCTCGATGGGCCGTACACACAAAAAAAAAGGGGCAGCCGAAGCTGCCCCTTTACGTAAACGACTTGAGCTTACGCTTACTGTAAACCTTTCACCAGGTTTGGTTTCGAGGCATCAGTTCCATAATCGGACTTATTCTGAGTTTGATACCCCCACCCTGGCTGCGGTTCGCAATTCCAACAAGGCGCTGCGCCCGTGAATTCACCGATCGTGGTGTCAACCGTGCCGCCAACTTTGCCCGGCAACACCGACCCAACCACGCCGCCGGTGGTGCTCCCGCTGTTGGTTTCAATAGCGCGCTCGGTCATGGGATTCGGACGCTGGCCCAATCCGCCAAAGCCGGCCAACTTTTCATTTCCGCGGAGGACGGTGACCTCGCGCACGATTTTGCGACCGGTGCCGAACGGCTGATGCTGATTCGTTTCTTCGATCGCTTGAATGGTGACATCGTCTCCGGATTCGATCACCCGAATTTGATCCATGTTGGTGCGATCATCGAAGTAAAAGGTGCGATAGTTCATCGCGCCGCCGCCCGCACGGCCTTCATCATGTGAGCTGCCCCCTCCCTCCAGGTGGATCTTTCGGCCGGGGAGATCGATGCCGATGATACGGCCATGAACCGTTTCTGCCTGCGACAAGCGGTCAAGGAACGCACTCCGGTCAAACGCTTGTGTCCGACCTGGGCTTCCCGAGATGTCTCCAACGCCGGTTCCGACGCCAAGCGATGAACCGGATGCTCCCTGCTGCAGACGCTCTTGGGCCACTGCAACACTCACAGAGCCTACGATCATCACCGCGGCTCCTAGTGCCAACACCTTACGCATGTGCTGCCTCCTTGTGAGTTAAAAGATGAAGTGTAGAGATAATGAACAAACAAGAGTCCTTGAGTGATGGCGATGAGACTTTCTTCTAATGACCGCGGCACTATAGGACAATATCCAGGACCTGTCAAGTAGGCTTCCCCAACAGTTTGTGGCGGACGAGACTCACTCCTAATCTTCCGCCTGCACATGTGGTGCCCGGAGGGAGGGTCGAACTCCCACTCTCTTGCGAGAACCGGATTTTGAGTCCGGCGCGTCTGCCAGTTCCGCCATCCGGGCACGCTTCCAACAAAAAAGGAGTACTTGTAACATGCTGGGTCTGCGGGGTCAATCGTGACGCGCCCCTTTCCTTCGCCGGAAAACCTCTGCTAAAATGCCGCCCTCACAGACCGGCAAAAGGAGCATTGCAGATATGGCGGATGTTGCGTGCGTGACATGCGGGCAAACCGGAGAAGCCATCGCGACCCCACTGTTTCTCGGTAAACTGGAGCAGGAAATCAAGTCCAAGGTCTGTACGGCTTGCTGGCAAAAGTGGGAAGCGATGCGGGTGATGGTCATCAACGAATACCAGGTCAATCTCGGCGACGAAAGCGGCCGTGAATTGGTCCGGAAGCAGATGAAGGCATTTCTTAAACTCGGCGAGCAGGCTGATGCCTCCAAGATCGCGGAAAACTATCGGCCGCCGAGCAGCTGACCAGACCAAGCGGCTCTCGGCCCATCCGGACTCCGAGCAAGCGGGAATACCTGAATCTTGTCGCCGTCTTCGTTGACACTGCACTTTTGGAAGTGTTAAGGTTCCGCTTCCTCGTTCCTTTCTCTCAGTCTTCACTGACAGGATCGGGAGTTTCGTCATGATTACGCAAATGCAGGTCAAGGGGTTGATGTTCGACCCCTACAACAACGCTTACATCGTGATTTTACGAGACGAGGATCAGGCCGAGATGCTGCCGATATGGGTGGGCAAGTCCGAGGCCAGTTCCATCAGTATGGCGTTGGAGAGCGTGGCGCCTCCCCGCCCGATGACCCATGACTTCATGAAAGCCTGTTTGGACGCGTTCAACGCGAAGGTGATCAGCATCGTGATCACGGACTTGAACGAGAACACCTATTTTGCCAAAGTGCACTTGATGTACGAGGATTCGGAATATACCGTCGACTCACGGCCGAGCGATGCGATCGCGCTCGCACTCCGCTCCCAGGCCCCGATTTTTGCCAGCGAGTCCGTGATCCGCAAGCAAAGCTCCGAAGAACTGGAACAATGGTTGGAGAACCTCAAGCCGGAAGACTTCGGCAAATTGGACTCCTAAACAGGCGTATGGGCGATCACACTACCATAACGGCGGAACCGCTCATTGAACTCCGCGTCCATCGTGTCGTAGACGACACCAACACGGACACGAGGATCGTGGTGCTGACTCGCGCCGATGCGGACAGCGACACGTTTATGATTTGGGTGGGCGCTCCTGAAGGAGAGTCGATCCGCCGGGCGCTGGATACCGCGGTCACGCCGCGGCCGATGAGTCATGACCTGATCAAAAGCTTTGGGGAGCATTTCGGCATCACCACGCAGCGCGTCGTCCTCACGGATGTCAAGAACAGTACGTACTTTGCCTCCGTCTTCCTCGAAAACAAAGGCGTGCTCCGCACAATCGATGCCCGACCGAGCGACGCCATCGCATTGGCGCTTCGGTGCCACGCGCCAATCTATGTCACGCAGGACGTGTGGCGGCGACGCAGCGGCCAGAATTTGGATGCGTGGCTGACGAAGCTGGACGCCAAGAACATCGGAACCCAAGAAGTCTGAGCGCGCCCGCCCGACCGACCAGGACACCAAACGCCATCCCTAGCGGCAAGGAGCAGAGTAAGGACCATGATGACGTATCTCGAGAAACCGGCAGATGTGAAAGAAACCTGGCACCTTGTGGATGCCGAAGGCAAGACGTTGGGACGGTTGGCCGCGCGTGTGGCCGGTATTCTCCGAGGGAAACACCGCCCGACTTTTACCCCCAATGTAGACATGGGCGACCATGTCGTCATTGTGAACGCCGAAAAAATTCACCTGACCGGCAACAAGATGGAGACGAAACTGTACCGGCGCCACTCCGGGTATCCCGGCGGGTTAAAGACCACGTCGGCGCAACATCTATTTCGTAAGGATCCCACGCAGCTCCTGGTCAATGCGATTGAGGGCATGCTTCCGAAGACGCCGCTCGGCAATCACATGGCCAAGAAGCTGCGTGTCTACGTGGGGGCCCATCATCCCCATCAAGCGCAACGACCGGAACCCATCTCTCTCTAGCCCTATTCGAAGGAGGCGTAGTCGCATGGCAGTGGTGACACAGTATGCAACGGGCCGAAGAAAATGTGCGGTGGCCAGAGCCTGGGTGACAGGCACGGCCGGTGACATCACCATCAATGAGCAACCGTTGGAAAAGGCGTTTCCACGTCTCACGCTCAGACAAATCATCCAACTCCCGCTTGAACTGGCGGGCCTGACCGGCAAATATTCCATCAGCGCCACCGTGTACGGCGGAGGCCCGACGGGGCAGGCCGGCGCCATCCGGCATGCGATCGCGCGTGCGCTCGTCTCGATGAGTCCCGCCCTGCGCACCCCGTTGAAAAAAGAGGGGTTGCTCACGCGAGACTCTCGCGTGAAGGAGCGGAAGAAATACGGTCAAAAGGGGGCGCGTAAACGCTTCCAGTACTCGAAGCGCTAAAAGCGCCGGAGCCAACAGCCGACAAAAAGGGAAGGCTCCGCAGCCTTCCCTTTTTTGTGCCCACTCAACAGGTCAGCCTTCGCCGGAACCGATGCGGAACCACGCGTCATGAAGAAACGTCGGATCGCCATTGCAGGCGCCAGCGGCTACGCCGGAGCAGAACTGGTCCGTCTTGCCGCCGCCCATCCTTATTATGACCTGACGGCCGTGACCTCGGAAAAATCAGCCGGCCAGCTCGTGTCAGCAGTCTTTCCAAGCTTGACGGGCATCGTCAATCACACGTTTGAAGCCCTCGCGCCTGAGGCCCTCATTGACCGTGCGGACGCCGTCTTTCTGGCCCTGCCGCATACGAAGTCCCAAGACCCGGTCGCCCGCTGTCTCCAGGCGGGACGGTTGGTCGTGGACCTGAGCGCGGACTATCGTCTCAAGGACCCTGCCGCCTATGAGCGGTGGTACCAGACGCCGCATACCCATGCCGCGCTCTTGAGCGAGGCGGTCTACGGACTGCCTGAACTCCATCGCCATGAGATTGCCCAGGCCAAACTGGTCGCCGCTCCCGGATGTTATCCCACGGCCGCGATCCTCCAACTCGCGCCGCTGTGTTCAAAAGGCCTCCTGCAATCCGATTTGGTGGTCATCGACGCAAAATCCGGAATCTCGGGAGCCGGACGCAGTCCTGCTCTGCCCTATCACTTCCCAGAGGCGCATGAATCGCTCGAACCCTACAAGATCGGCCGACACCGGCACATCCCCGAAATCGAACAGGAACTCTCCCGGATCCACGGCGCCGAACAATCGATTACCGTCACCTTCACGCCTCATTTGGTGCCGATGAATCGCGGCATTTTGAGCACGGCCTACTGCAAACTGACCCGCGAAATTTCCTTGGCGGACTTGCGGGCTCTGTATCGGGATTTTTACAAAGGCGAACGGTTTGTCCGGCTCCTTGAGGACACGATTCCCAATCCCCGGTACGTCAAGGGATCGAATTTTTGCGATATCGGAATCCACACTGACGCTCGGAGCGGATGGGTGGTGACCGTCGCGGCGGTCGACAACCTCGTCAAAGGTGCAGCCGGCCAAGCGATCCAGGCCATGAATCTGATGATGGGGTTCCCGGAAGACACCGGTCTCGCCGCTCCGGGACCCTATCCGTGATGAATTCCGCCACATCCATTCTGCTCGTATGAACCCGTGACGATGAAGAACCCGATTCCGGCATCAGGCGTGACGGCGCCTCAAGGATTTCGTGCGACGGGCATCCATTGCGGCATCAAGAAGCCCGGCATGCTGGATTTGGCCCTGTTGGTCTCGGCCGTCACCGGTCCGATCGCCGGCGTTTTCACCAAAAATCACATCGCCGCGGCACCGGTCCTTCTGGACCGCCTCCACCTCAAGCGGCGCCGAGGCCGGGCCGTCATCATCAACAGCGGCAATGCCAACGCCTGTACCGGTGCCGCCGGGATGGCGGCCGCCACCACCATGGCTTCGCTCACGGCGAAACATCTGGGTGTGCCGGTGAACGAGGTGTTCGTCGGTTCGACCGGGGTCATCGGCCGAGCGCTTCCGATCGATCGGATCAAGGCCCGGCTCCCTGTGCTCATCTCCTCACTGAGTGCCCGCGGTGGGATGCGGGCCGCCCAGGCGATCCTCACAACCGATCTGCGCGCCAAGACCATTGCGATTCGCGCCGCGATCGGTGGCCGTGCGGTCACCATCGGCGGGATGGCGAAAGGCTCCGGCATGATTCACCCCAACATGGCCACCATGATCGCCGTAATCACCACCGACCTGAAGGTTTCCCCCCGGGAGCTCGCGCACTGCCTGCGCCGGACGGTTTCGTGCTGACCGATGTCGAGGGACGCGTTCAGTCGGTCAA
>CAYQDJ010000031.1:16354-30931 GCA_964416255.1 uncultured Nitrospira sp.
TGCTCGCCTTCCTCACCACCGATGCCGCCATCTCACCGGCCGCGCTTCAGCGGGCGCTGAGTCGTGCGGTTGACGAGACGTTCAATTGCATCACCGTCGACGGAGATACCAGCACCAACGACACCGTGCTCTGTTTGGCAAACGGCCTGGCTCAAAACCGGCTCATCCGGCCCGGCACTGCCGCCTCTCGTCAATTTGAACGGCTCCTGCGCGAGGCCTGCGAGAGCTTGGCCGTGGCCATTTGCCGCGACGGCGAAGGCGTGACCAAACTTGTCCGCATCGAGGTCGGCGGCGCAAGAACAGCCGCCGGCGCCAAACAAGTGGCCTCGACGATTGCCACCTCCAATCTGGTCAAGACGGCGCTCTTCGGCGAAGATGCGAACTGGGGAAGGGTCATGGCAGCTATCGGACGTTCGGGAGTGCCTATCCGGCCGGAAAAGCTCACCGTTCGCTTCGGCGGCACCGCCATGGTGAAACACGGTCTGGGGACCGGCCTTGCCGCAGAGGAAAAAATTGCGAAGGTCTTCAAGCAAAAAGCATTCACGCTCTCCGTCGATTTGGGTCAAGGGCGGGCGCACGCTCGTATGTGGACCACCGACTTGTCCTACGACTACGTCCGGATCAATGCGAGCTACCGATCGTAGTGAATGGGGGATCTCGCCTTGAAATGGGGTGAGGACTATGATAGCGTGCCAAGGATTTAGGGCCTGACGAGACAGCTAGCCGGAACGTTGTATTGTGTCCGGCTGGATCTTTTTTTTCAAATCCACATCAGCGTACGCACGCTGCTTGGCTTGAGAACAAGGGGACCAGTCCCCTCATCCGCATCGCGGATGCTCTGCAAGCCTTGAGAGGAGGTGAAGGCATGGGAGTTGTCACGATTAAGGATTTGCTGGAGGCCGGTGTCCACTTCGGGCACCAGACCAACCGCTGGAACCCAAAGATGAAGAAATTCCTCTTTGGCGAACGAAACGGTATTTACATCATCGACCTGCAGCAGACGGTCGCCCGCATGGAACACGCCTATGCCTTCGTCCGGGACACGGTGGCCGCCGGCGAGTCTGTGCTGTTTGCGGGGACGAAGCGCCAGGCCGCGGAGATTCTCGAGGAAGAAGCCAAGCGGGCCAACATGTTCTTCGTCAACCAGCGATGGCTCGGCGGGATGCTCACCAATTTTCAGACCATCCGTCGCAGCATCGACAAGATGAAAAAAATGGAAGCCACCTTGCTCAACCCGAGCGAGCACGGCCTCACCAAGAAAGAAATCGGTCAGATGCAGAAAGAGATCGTCAAGCTGCAAAAATATCTGTCGGGCATCCGGAACATGCGGAGCCTGCCCGGAGCCGTCTTCGTGCTTGACACTCGCGTGGAAAAAATCGCCGTGCAGGAAGCCCATCGGCTCGATATCCCGGTGATTGCCATCATCGACAGCAACTGCGATCCCGACTCCATCACCTATCCCATTCCCGGCAACGATGATGCCATCCGTTCGATCAAGCTCATCACGTCCAAGATTGCCGATGCCTGCATCGAAGGGGCGCATCTGAAGTCCCAGCGCGATGAAGCCGAGTTCCAATCCGCTCCGGTCGCCGGCGACAAACAACCGGCCATGAGCCTTCAAGGCGCGCCGGCATCCTAACGACTTGCATCGAACCCAGCCCCTCTTTTCATAGGTGAAGGACAACGGACCATGGCAGGATCAAGTCAGCTAGTGAAAGAGCTTCGAGAGAAAACCGGCGCCGGCATTCTGGACTGCCAGAAAGCGCTCACTGAAAATGGCAATGACATTGAGAAGTCGATCGACTATCTCCGTCAAAAAGGCCTCGCCGCCGCCGCCAAAAAGGCAGGCCGTGAAACGAACCAGGGGCTCGTCCACGCCTACATCCATATGGGCGGGAAAATCGGCGTGCTGATCGAGGTAAACTGCGAGACCGATTTTGTGGCGCGCAATGAAGAATTCAAGGCCTTCGTAAACGATCTTGCCCTGCAGATCGCCGCGGCCAAACCGATCTTCGTGAGACGGGAAGAGATTCCCTCCGACGTGGTGGACAAAGAGAAGGCGATTTACG
Organism: uncultured Nitrospira sp.; assembly: GCA_964416255.1. Classification (GTDB taxonomy): domain Bacteria; phylum Nitrospirota; class Nitrospiria; order Nitrospirales; family Nitrospiraceae; genus Nitrospira_D. The sequence goes on from CAYQDJ010000031.1 coordinate 18,424, forward strand.
AGGGACAAGCCAAGGAGATGGGCAAACCTCCCGCCGCCTGGCCCAAGATCGTGGACGGAAAGCTAGAAAAGTTCTACCAGGAAAACTGCCTGATGGAACAATCGTTCATCAAGGATCCGGCGGTGACAATCAAGGATTTGTTGGCCCAGAAGATTTCCAAAATCGGCGAGAACATGAACATCCGCCGGTTCACCCGCTATCAATTGGGCGAAGCATGAGCTCTGCGAAATACCGGCGCCTCCTTCTGAAAGTCAGCGGGGAGATGCTGGCCGGTGAGCAGGGATATGGCATCCAACCGTCCATCCTCGAAGGTCTCGCAGAGGAAATCGCCGCCGTCATCGCCCTGAACGTTGAGGTGGCCGTCGTCATCGGCGGCGGGAATATTTTTCGCGGCATCGCTGCCAGCGCCTCGGGGATGGAGCGCGCCTCCGCCGACTACATGGGCATGCTGGCCACAGTGCTGAACGCGCTGGCCTTGCAGAACGCTCTGGAACGGGTCGGTGTCATGACGCGGGTTCAATCGGCCATCGAGATGCGTCAGCTGGCCGAGGGGTATATCCGCCGCAGGGCCATTCGCCATCTGGAAAAAAAACGGGTCGTCATTTTCGCCGGGGGCACCGGCAATCCCTACTTTTCAACGGACACCGCCGCCGCCCTCCGGGCCATGGAGATCGGCGCCGAGGTCATCATGAAGGGCACAAAGGTCGACGGGATCTACGATGCCGACCCCATGAAAAATCCCGCCGCAAAGAAGTATACTGAGATTCCGTTCATGTCGATCTTGAACCAACACTTGAAGGTCATGGACTCCACGGCCATCAGCCTCTGCATGGATAATCACCTGCCCCTCATCGTGTTCAACCTGACGGTGAAGGGCAATTTCACACGGGTGACGAAAGGTGAACCAATCGGCACCTTGGTGACCGTCGGCAGTCGATAACCAGGGAGGCTCGCCATGTCACATGCAGCCCCGGTCAAATCCAATCTGACATCTCAGATGGATCAGGCGGTCGAACACTTGAAACGCGATCTGGCCGGGCTCCGTACAGGACGGGCTTCGGTCGCCCTGGTCGACGGCGTGCGGGTCGACTACTACGGGACGATGACCCCCCTCAAGCAGATTGCCAATATTTCCACGCCGGAAGCCCGGCTGTTGACCATCCAGCCGTGGGAACCGCAGCTGATCAAAGAAATCGAGAAGGCCTTGGCCAACTCGGGGCTGGGCGTCACCCCTTCGAATGACGGGAAGATGATTCGCGTGCCGCTGCCCCCGTTGACCGAAGAACGCCGAAAAGAGCTGACGAAGATCTGCAAGAAACACGGGGAAGAGGCCAAAGTGCAGATCCGTGGATTCCGGCGCGAAGCCAATGAAGAATTGAAGAAACTGCAGAAAGATGCGAAGCTCACCGAGGACGAACTGCGGAAAGCCGAACAGGACACGCAAAAGCTAACCGATCAATACGGACAGAAAATCGACGATGTGATCAAGAAAAAGGAACAGGAGATCTTGGAAGTCTGACAGCGGCTTCCGGTCCCCGTCCTCATCGCGTGCCGACCATTTCGCCTTTTACACCGACCTACGCCTCCGTCGACCTCACCATCCTCGCCAGCAATCTGACTGAGTTCCGTCGCCACCTGGCGCCTGGCTGCGAGGTCATGCCGGTCGTCAAAGCCAATGCCTATGGGCATGGCGCCGTCGACATCACCGCTGCCGTGCTGCGACACGGCGTGTCGCGTGTCGCGGTGGTGTCGCTGGAGGAAGGCCTCACACTCCGCCGGGCCGGAATCAAGGCCCCGATTGTCGTGCTGGGCCCCTTGTTTCACGCGCAGATCAAGGACTTGCTTGCCTATGACCTCACACCGGTCCTGAGTGATCCTACGTTGGTCGCCCAAGTGGCTCACGCCGCTGCCGACCGGCCGACGCCGTACCCGGTGCATCTCAAGGTGGATACTGGCATGGGCCGTTTGGGCCTCACCCAGGAAGAATTGGCGACTCTCGTCGTCTCCCGGCGCTTCCCCTCGTCACTTCAACTGGAAGGCCTCATGACCCATTTGGCCGACACCGACGGAAGCAGCATCGACGTGACCGAACAGCAATTGGTCAAGTTCGGCCACGCGCTGGATACGGTGAAAACGTGCGGTCTCGCTCTCTTGCTCGTCCATGCCGCCAACAGCGGAGGCGCCGTTCGGTTTCCGCAGGCCCAATTTTCGATGGTGCGTCCGGGCATCATGCTGTACGGCTATCACACGCTGCCGTCGTCCGTCCCGGCGCCTAGGATTCACCCGGTGCTCTCACTTCACACCCGGGTGGCGCACATTCGAACCATACAGCCGGGCCAGACAGTGAGTTACAACGGCTCCTTCACGGCGCACCGACTGACGCGTATTGCGGTTCTTCCGATCGGGTACGCCGACGGAGTCAGTCGGAGGCTCTCCAATTGTGGTCAAGTCCTGATCCACGGCCAACGCGTCCCCATGGTCGGATTGGTGTGCATGGACATGGTCATGGTGGACGTTACGCGGGTGCCTGAAACCCGTGTGGGCGACGACGTGGTCGTGATCGGGCGCCAGGGACGGGAACAGATCACCGCGGCGGAGATCGCCACCTTGACGGACACAATTCCCTATGAAGTGCTCTGCTCCATTGGCCCGCGCGTCCCCCGCCGCTACGTGTCCTAGCCGACGCCCTACCTGACCGTCCTCGGCTTGCCCGGCATCAAAAGTTCACTCGCAGGGAAATCCCGCCCGTATGGAGGGTGGTTCGATACTGTCCGTTGACGCCGGCTCGCACGCCCGTATTGCCGGATACCGTCCTCGGCTCGTACAGGGAGGTTTGATACGACACATCGAGACCGATGGCGTTGACCTTCGCGCCGGCGAGAGACAGTTCCCCGCATTCGATCAGCCCAATCAGCGACCCGTGGGCGTGGCACAAGAGGCCGAGTCCCGTCGACACAATATGCGCGTCGGTCGAGGCAATGCCGGGATGAAAGGTCTCATTCGGCATTTGACCCTGTTGATTGGTATAGCCCCCGCGAAGCGCCAGGTCCCACGCCGGAAGCACCCGAAGATTGCGCCATCGCATCTCAGTGCCGACCATCGTGGCGTACGTACTGGACCAGTGTTGCGGTTGTGGGATCACCATGCCGTTGGCCAACCGGATGTCCAGATGCCTTACCGACTTCCATCCCACATAATCGACATCGAGTTCGACCTTCCATTCTCGAGTCGGTGTGCGGACCGGCCAGAGAGCCACTCCTCCCGAGATGACTTGGGGCAGCACCAGGGTCGTGGCGGCGTCTTGGACCTTGTGCCCGTTGGCGTCCAAGGACCCTTGCAAATGGAGCGTGGCCTGGCTGCGATAGACCACCGCCAGATTCGCCACCGCCTGCCCGTCGGCATTCCTCAGGGCTGTATAGAGGACACTCGCGTTGAATCCCGCCGCCGTATCCTTGCCGGACAGCTCCAGTTTGGACTCGGCCGGCGCCAACCCACCCGGAGCAATGGAGTGCTGCTCGGCATGTCCCTCGCCGAATAATCCGCTGAACGTGTACACGTCGGCGCCGAGACCGATGGAAAGATCGCGACCCAGCGCGTACGCCAGCGTCGGCTTGATATCCAGCAAGGGCATGGCCGTCAACGTCGTGACGGTACGAAACGGCCCGTCTTCCGGCCATCGCGTCATGGAACCGAACGGCACCGTCGTGCCGATTCCGGCCGACAGGTTGCCGAAGGCGGTGATGCCGACGTCCTTCAAATTGACGACCACGTAAGCATGCGTGGGCGGAGGCCAGGCCAAACTCCCATTCCGATCTCCCGTGGCGCTGACGCCGGTCGTGCCGGTGAATCTGGTCGTACCGCCCGAGAGCAACCCGCCTGCCATCACGTGCACACCCCGGAGTTGCGTCATGCCGGCGGGATTGTAGTGCAGTGCCGAGGGGTCATCGGCTTGGGCGACAAAGGCGTTCCCCATCCCTGACGCCGCCGTACCCTGGCCTTGGATACGCGGTACTTGGCCGGCCGCGAGGACGGGCCACAGGACCACCGTCCAGGCAAACACGATCAGCTTCATCGCAAAACGCATGACTGAATCACGACACGGTGCTCCTGCTTGGTTCCACGGTCGAGTCATGCCAACGGAAACCACATCCGCAGGGCCGTTTGGAGTTCTCCCGATTCAAACGGCTTGAGCAGGTACGCCCGGGCGCCCATTCCCATCGCACAGACCGCCGACTCTTTCGAGCCCGATGCGGTAATCATGATAACCGGGAGGTGCGGCTGCCAGTGACGAAGCTGCTTCAAAACGGCAAGGCCGTCGATGGCTCCGATGCCGACGTCCAGAATCACCCCTCCAAAGCGTTCGGCCGACAGGACCTGGAGCGCTTCGCTCCCATCGATCACGGCGGAGGGCTGGTACCCGGCCGCGCTCAGGCGATCGAGCAGCAATTGGCGGATGTCGGGGTCGTCATCGACAATCAGGATTTTCCGCGCTGCACCGGACGCTCGCTCGCCCTCTGGAACGGTGGGGCCGAGTACGGGCACCGTGAACGATACCTCCGCGCCGCCCTCCGGATGGTTGGCCGCCGCCACCTGTCCGCCTTGCAGATCCACCAGCGTCTTTACGATCGAGAGCCCCAATCCCAGTCCCTTCGGGCCGCCTCCCTGACTGTGCGGGACACGGAAAAAAGGATCAAAGATGTGGCTGAGATGCTCCGGCGGAATCCCGGGACCGGTATCCCGGACGCGGATGCGGGCCAACCGCGGCTCCACGGATTCCACCGTCACGGTGATACGGCCGTGATCGGGGGTGTACTTCACGGCGTTCTGGACGAGATTCACAATCACTTGAATCATGCGATCACGATCCGCCCAGGCCGTAAGAGGACCGGCACTGTCGCAACATTCCAGCCGTTGTCCTTTCTCTCCCGCCAACGGACGAAGCTGCTCGAGGGCCTCCGTCACACAAGACTCGAGGTCGACCTCGGCCGGGACCATGGGCACGCGGCCGGCTTCGATACTGGTCCGATCGAGCAGGTCTTCGATCATGCGGATCAGGCGGTTCGAATTGTCCAGCATGCGGGACACGTACCGTTGCTGCTTGTCGTTCAACGGACCGGTCAGGCCGTCGAGCAGATTTTGGAGAAAGCCCTTGATCGACGTCAGCGGAGTCGTGAGCTCATGGGAGACATGCGACAAAAATTGCGATCGCAAGCGGTCCGCCTGCTCGAGAGCGTCCGTGCGCTCTCGCACTTTCATCTCCAACCCCGCGTTCCACTCTTCGATCTGCTGGTAGGCCGACGCATTGTCGAGCGCAATGGCGACCTGGTTGGCGACCGTGGTCATGAGTTCCACGTCGTCCTGCGTCAAGCCATGCTCCTGCGTGTGGTCCACCGTCAGCATTCCACGCACACGATCCTTCGTTTTGAGCGGAACTACGATCAGCGCTTTGGTACCGTTCATCTCGGCCAGCGCTCGGGTCAACGGGTGCAGCTGGGCCCATACCGTCCGGATATCCTCGATCAGGAGCGGGCGGCCTTGCAGCACGACCCGGCCTTCGGGACTCTCGGCATCTGTCACCGGGATCTGGCAGGACTGCGCGAAGGCCTCCGTTTGCGCGGACACACCGATAAGGCGTGCATGCCGGATCACGCCGCCTGCCGTGTCAACAAAGGAAATCATGGCCCGATCGTAATGCAGATCATGCGTCAGCGTTTCCAACACGTGGGTGAGGAGCGTGTCCCGGTCCAGGGTCGAGTTGAACAGCAGACCGGCTCGATGGAGGGCCGTCAATTGCGTCACTCGCCGGCGCAGTTCCACTCGCGTTTGCTCCTGCGCCAGATACGCGTCCCGCAATTCTTCATGGCGCGACTCGACAAAGGTCATCTGTTCCTGTATTAAAGCCTCCCGGTGCCGGCTCTCTCGGTGCAGCGTTCGATTGACGACCAACCCGGTTACCAGCAGCGGCACCAATCCCGTCAACAAGAGCTCTCCGAACACCACGGCCGGCGACGCCACCCACAAGGCGATAGCGAGACCGACACCTGCGACGGCGCTCCACAGGACCCACGCCGTATGACGATGTTGGGAGCCGCCCACGCGAGCCTCCCACATGGGAGCGCACGCGACGGATCCCGGCGAATCCGTCGCGTGGCCAGCGTTTCCGGACGTCGGAACGACGGCTTCAGAGCCCGGTGCCTCGGCCTCACGCTCTGCTGTGGCCGGGCGCCAAGGCGAGCCCAGCCGCAAACGGGTGCGTCTCCGAGACTGCCAACGAATCGACCAGCGGCACCAGTCGTCGTCATCGGCAATGCAAGAGAGGCTTGTCAGCATCGCCGGCGGAAGACCATGGACGCGCGCCGGTACGGCGGCCAGAATTCCCTGCGCGGACTGACACATCAAGTGGGCACACCGCCTACGATACGGGCCGAATTGGCGAAGGGTGCGCTCGGAAAAGCGCATGGCGAGCGTCGCGGACGACGACTCAATCTCTATCACCCGGCACTCGATGGAACCGGACGCAAATTTATTGCCGAAGTAAGGGAACCTGCCGTAGATCTGCTCGAGCGTAAATGGGCGGGCCAAGACTTGCATGACCGGCGAGGCCTTCTCCATCCCGCCTCGGAACAGAAAGTGAGGATCTCCCGATATCTGTTCACAGAACTCATAGAGATAGGCGGCAAATTCATAGGAATAGCTGTTCCAGGCATTCTTCAAGAACTCGGGCGTGACGTGATACACGGGGTCTTTCACACGGTGATTCAGCAAGCCACAGAGCTCGGATATGGCGTGGTGGGCCTCCGTCTCCCCCTGGTGGCGGCGAATCGTTTTCTCCAGGAAGAGCACGATCGCCCGAATACTCATTCCGCTCAAATCTCTGATCGTCCGTCCCTGCTCATCCAACCCGAAGGGCCGAAATGCCATCACCTCCCGCTCGAGAATCGTTCGGTCTTTGGTGAACAACGGCTGCGTCGGTGCCGGAGGAGAATTGGAGAGGGAATGAAGGCCGCGATTCATGGCGTTGGTCGGAGACTGCTCCTGTACGGTGCCGGACACGGAAGTTCGCCTCGCGCACGAAGAGCGAGAGTATACATAGGATTCCTACCTATTGCCAGCATAAAAAAACGACCGGAGGAACGCCAGGCGCGGATCAGGCGGAGATCTCGAACCGCTGGGTGTTGAGCCGCTACGGAGGCGAATGATCTATTGTTTCATGGGTCGCTTGAGACGCTGTTCCACGCTCGCGACTTTGCTGTCCAAGCGTCCGGAAGCGCCTTGCCGGTAGTCCACCTTGATGGTGCAGGAGATGCGAGTACAGTCTTGTTTCATTCGCTCGTAGCACTGTTGCACGACGCCGAAGACTTCCTCCCACTCCCCTTCCAGCACCGTTCCCATGGGATTCAGTCGATACGGCACCCCGCTCTTGTCGATAATATCCAGGGAACGGGCCACATAGTGTCCGACGCTTTCGCCTTGTCCTAATGGGGACATACTGAATTCCAGCAACACCATGACCCCTCCTTACGGCCGGTCGCCCGGCGCCGACTTGGCCCGTTCGTCCAGCCAGACTTTCGGATACTGCACCTTGCCCAACAATCGGAAACCGTCGAGCGCCTCTCGGAGGAGGGCACGGCGCTTCTCGACGTCGGACTCGTTCGCTTTGGCCTGCTCCCGCAACTGGCCAAGCCAGTCGACGAACGCGGCAAACTCGGCATCCAGGATCCGTTCCAAATCTTCTTTCATGAACCCGGAGAGAGCGGGGGCGACTCCGCTCGTGCTGACGGCCACCCGGGCATGGCCAGACGCTACGACGGCCGGCATGGTCGCACTCGACGCCTCCGGATAGTCCACCGACCATACAAGGAATCCTTTTTCACGCGCTTTCGCGAGCAGCGTCTTGGCGAAGTCCCGGTCTCCCCGCAGGGTGTTCAAGACCAGGATGACATGCTCCAGATCCGTCTCGCGGAAGTGACGGCCGCGATGAATCACTTTGGCGGAAGCCGCCAACTGTTTGAGCGTCTCGTGGAGCGTCGGGCTGATCACCGTCACTCGGGCGCCGGATTCCAGCAGCCGCTGAGTTTTTTCGGCGGCTTCTTCATCGCCGCCGATCACCAGCACCGACCACCCTTTCACATCAAGGACCAACGGAAACCCAGGATTCGGAGCCATCGATCGTTCCTCCTACTGCGTTCGTGAGGCACCAACAGTTCACCGCGCAAGCACCCCGACAAAAAGCTCCGTATCATACAATACGGCTTTCCGAACCGTAAACCGCGCTCTCCCATTTTCCCGGCGCTGCCGCTATAATGCGCGGCTCAACCGGAGGAGACGGCATGGCGGCATGGTCGGGACGTGCGTTCGGGATGGCGGGCGGCATCATCGGGTTGGCGGCCCTCGCGGCCTGGCTGGGGCTCGCCCATAGTTGCGATCCGGTGCAAGGGACCGGCCTCATCGCCGGTCAGGTCACCCTCGCACCGGATCTGGCGGACCAGGTCCGTCCGACCGACGTGCTTTTTGTGATCGTACGCCGCCCGCAAGGTCCTCCACGCCCAATCGCCGCCAAGCGGATCGACCATCCGCAATTCCCGGTCTCCTACGAAATTACGAACGCCGACGTGATGGTCCAAGGCGCAGAATTACGCGGCATGGTCGAGGTCGTGGCGCGACTGGATCGGGACGGCCAGGCGGGTCCCGCGCAGCCGGGAGATTTGGAGGGGAAGTATGCGAAGAACCCCACCTTGGCCGGCGGACGCGACATCAACATCGTGATTGATTCCGTCCACTAGGAGCCTGTCCGACATTGCCGTTCGTGACGAGGCGACAGGCTCCCAGGAAACCGGGACAGCGAATGCGGGATGTTCAATGGAGGGCTACGAGACCGTGGCGATCTCGAAAAGCTGCCGTAGAGGCGAGAAGGACGCTCACATCTGCTGCCGCCCCGTTAGGTGTCGGCGGGATCGGTTTCGAGTTCCATGTTCCAATAGAGATAGTCCCGCCAGCTCTCGGGCGTGTTGCGAATGCCGATGGTAATGGTGATGACCGGACTCCATCGAGGCTTGACCGGCCGCTTCTTGAGACGCATGCCGGCTTCTTCCGGCGTGCGGCCGCTTTTGCGGTTGTTACAGCGCCAGCATGCCGTCACGATGTTCTCCCAGGTCTTCTTCCCGCCTTTGGCGATCGGGACGACATGGTCGAACGTGAGTTCCTCCGTTCGGAACCGGTGATTGCAATATTGGCACGTGTAGCCGTCTCGCGTGAAAATATTGATGCGCGAAAACTTGACGGCACGATGGCTGTCCTTCAGCTTCACCAGCTTCAGAAGCCGCATCACCGCCGGAAGTTTGATCGAGAGGGAGATTCCGTGAATCTCGCGGTCGTAGACTTCGAGAACTTCGACTTTGCCTTGCCAGAGAAGCGCGATCGCCTTTTGCCAATGCACGACCCGCAAGGGCTCGTACGTCGAGTTGAGCAGGAGAGTCATTTCCATGCAGCAACCTCACGTCCCATCCGCCGGAGTACCACCCGTCCATTCCGCGCTGGGATGGCACGTTTGCACCTTTCTATGCCATAGAGTCCCCTTGAAATCAAGCCAGCGACCATCTTCAACCCGATGAGCAACGCATCATGACTCAAGAGACGAACCACCGGACTGACTTCGTCACCGTCGCACGAGTCAGCGACGTCCCTCCGGGAACCGGACGCACAGTGGAGGTGCACGGCACGTGGATCGCGCTGTTCAACGTCAATGGAACCTTCTATGCCATCGATAATGCCTGTCCGCATGCCGGCGGGCCGCTGGGAGAAGGAACCCTGCGCGAGAACGGCGTAGTGGAATGCCCTTGGCACGGGTGGCGCTTCGATGTGACGACCGGGCAGCGTGTCGGCAATCCGAACTTCGAGGCGCCCTGCTGTGCCGTCCGCATCGTGGGCGAGACGGTGCAGGTCGCGCTCCCGCCTAGCTTGACGTAGGGCCAAGCGGCGGCAACGGCAGATCCGACGGCTGCTCCGGGTCGGGCTCCTTCGGCGTCACGCCGTCGGCCGGCAAGGAGGCGGCATTGACTTTCTTCAGACCGAGGTGCGCGTGCCAGATAAACTCGCGCTCGAACCATTGTCCGCTCACGCTTTGGTCCCGCAACTGGACGCGGATCTCGTACAGGTCGCCTTCCACCTGGTTCACCCGCCATTCCCCAAGCCGAACCCCTAATCCACGGTCTTTCATGGACCGGACATGTTCGTTCATCGCCTGCAAAATGGTCGGATACCCGAGCGCCCGATGCGTTTGAACCAGGGCCAAGGCTTCGGCAGCCCGTTTGTCGACAATCGGATTGAGCGTCGGCGGTTTGGTGTACACATAGAAGAGCCCTCCGAGCACCAACACCGCCACCACGGCATAGTGGATGAATCGTACGGCAGAGGAAGACGAGGGCGTGGGGGCATCCTGCTTCATGATGATGGTGGGATCGTGTCGGCGAGAACGTCCGTCTAGGCACCGCTTGGCGGCATCTTAGGAAGGCCCCTTGGCCATTGTCAATGGAGCCGTTCCACCGGTAAAGCCGCTTGTCTGATGAAAAGCCGGTGTGTTACAAGTACCGAGCCTAACAATCTAATGGCCGTCACCATGAGCGTCGCGACATGAAGTTCTTTCTCTACGCCGACAACCTGAACCCGACACAATTGAAGCGGCGAGCGCCCGAGCACAAGTTTCTCTACCTCGCCGCCTTGCCGGACCATACCATCAAATTCTGCCGCTGGTCGTCGCAGTGGCGATGCGGCCTGGCCAGTGTCGTTCCCTCGGCCGGCGAACGGGCCTGGGGCGGCGTCTTTGAGCTGACCGACGAGGACGTAAAACTGCTCGACGAGTTCGAGCAAGACGTCCCGCAGGGCGCATACCGCCACGTCCAAGTCACCGTTGTCACGGAATCCGGAGACAAGGAACTGGTCACCACGCACGCGGCGGCGCCGATCGGCAAATTCAAACCCAAAGATCATTATCTCGACTGGGTATTCAAAGGGCTGAAGCAGTGGAACCTGCCTGAAGAAGCCATCGAACAATGGCAAGCGTATCGGCCCACCTGAACAGCTCAGGCGGTCAGCCTGCTCCGGTGTTGCCCGAGCTGAAGACCCGGTCGATCACTGAGACCACCCACACAAGGAGACCTTATGCCAAAGCCCAAGTATCATATTCTGGTGTGCACGAATTCTCGGCCTCCCGGGCATCCCAAGCCGTCTTGTGGGTCGGCGGGTGCCGCCCAACTGCTCATGGCCTTCAACATGGGCCTGATGCAGCGAGGAACACCGCCCGGCGACGTCCTGGTGAGTGCGACCGGCTGTCTCGGTCCGTGCGAGCAGGGTCCGACCGTCGTCGTCTATCCGGACAACACTTGGTATTCCAAGGTTACCGAAGCCGACGTCGCGACCATTCTCGACGAACATGTGGGCAAGGGCACGCCGGTGGCCAAGCTGAATCCGGACGCTGTGTGGCAATAACCAACAGAACCTGTACGCTCTAACCGTACGTTATCAACCGCCTGCTAGACCGGATGGGAAGCCACAGCGCACACGAGCATAAATCCCAGGCGCCCCGCTCCATCGGGTGCATGGTGATCACCTGCAGCGATACCCGCACGCCTGAAACCGATGCCAGCGGCCGGCTCATTCAGCGACTGCTCACAGAACAGGGTCACACGATCGCCGCCTATCACCTCCTGAAGGATGAACCGGGGCAGATCACGAGCCGGATTGCCGAAGGCTTGGTCGATGAGGGCGTGCAGGCCATCATCATCAACGGCGGCACGGGCATTTCGCGACGGGATTCGACGTTCGAGGCGGTGGACGCGCTGCTGGAGAAACGACTGGACGGCTTCGGCGAAGTGTTTCGGTATTTGACCTACCAGGAGATTGGCTCACCGGCCATCATGAGCCGGGCCACGGCCGGCATCATCAACGGCCGCGTTCTGTTCTCCACGCCCGGCTCGGAACACGCCGTGCGGTTGGCGATGGAAAAACTCATTCTACCGGAGCTGGGACACCTGGTGAAGGAACTGACGAAGTAGGTACCTGTACCTTTCTTCCCTTGACCCGATGAGGATGGATCGCTACGATCAATCTCTATTGAGAGAGGCGTCTATATGCCAAAGACAAAGGCGAGCAAACGAGGGAAGCAGGCTTCCATCGGCATTTCGCGAGAAGTATGGGAGTGGGCCAAGGGCAACCCTCGCTATGAGAGCTTGCTGGAAGAGCTGGAGGATCTCGAAGACCTTCGGCGGGAAAAGGCCAAGAAGGAAAAAGGTGTTCCCTTCACTGACGTGCTAAAGGAATACGAACTCACGCACCACATCCAGCTTGCCCGTTGATGGCCTACGAGGTCTTGCTTCAACCTCGAGCCCGCAAAGAATTCCTCGCTCTTTCCACCGGCGTCGCCAAACAGATCGCTCGCGCCCTCCACCTCCTGGAACAGAACCCACGATCTCACCGGGCCATCAAGCTTTCCGGAGGGGATAGTTACCGCCAC
>CAYQDJ010000032.1:0-30901 GCA_964416255.1 uncultured Nitrospira sp.
GAAGTCGCCGATGTCCAGACTCAAGACCGCCATGACGCGGAACAGATGTATCGGCTCCTGGAACAGGAAGCCGTCCCGTTGTACTACCAACGCGATTTCGACGGGATTCCTCGCGGCTGGATTCAAATGATCAAAGAATGCATCAGGACGATCGCCCCACAATTCTGCACCAAGCGGATGGTCAAGGACTACGTGGACAGCATGTACAGCGCCGCCACCGTGCGCATGCCCACGACATGGTGAGAATCCTTTCCCGCGCGCCCAGGCTGCTCCGCCGGATTGTTCCATTCTCGTCGCTCCCCATAGTCTTTGTGAGCGCGCTGCTCTGCGTCCTGATGCCGTGTGTCGAAACCGCTCAAGCCGGCTCGACGCACGAAAGCGGCGCCTCGGCGGAGGAGAAAGCCGCGAAGCTGTTCAACGCAGGCAATTACCCCGCCGTGACCTCCCTGTTTCAGAGTCTCCCTCCCGAGACTCCTCGCACCAAAGAACTGGTGCGGCTGACCTTTTTGAGTTATGTGCGGCTGGGACGGACCGACGAGGCGCTCCCGCTTTATTCCCAGCTCGTCCCTGAAAGGCAGGCTCCTGATCCAACGCTGCTCCGTCCTCTCGCACTCAGTGTGATCACCAGCCGCGTCCGAGACCAAAAGGAACATGTCCGGATCGCCGCCTACACGGCCCTTGCGGAACTCGGCCTGCCGGAGACGGCGGCCGTCCTGGAAGACGGCTTGCTCGATTCCTCCGTGTTAGTGCGCGCTCGAGCCGTGGAAGCCATCGGAAAATCAGGACTAGCCGCGAAATCCGGCGCTTTGAGGCGCGCCGTGAACGACGGTATGCCGACGGTGCGAATCGCGGCGATCACGGCCCTCAGTGAGGCGCAAGTTGGCGAGATCAAAACCCGTTTGGTGGAAGTGAGTCGGGCCGAAGAGGGGCCGGAATCCATCTTTGCGTATGCGGCGCTGTACCGACTAGGGCAGACCGACGCCCTCGTCGACATTACGAACGCCGCGACGCTTCCCGACCCTGAGATGCGCATGGCGGCGCTTGGGGTCCTGGGTCGGTTCAAGCGTCCGTCCAGCCTGGCAGTACTCGCACAAGGCGTGTATGATCCCCACCCGGCCGTACGCGCCTTCGCAGCGGGCGCGCTGGGAGAGTTTGCCGCGCCGGGTGGAGTGGCCCCGCTCACGCATGCGATCGGAGACGACATCGCCATGGTCCGGAGCGTGGCAGCTGGAAGTTTGGGCCGACTGGGGATCAAGGAAAATCGTCCGCTCCTACAGGCCCTCGCAAAGGATCCCAGCCTTCAAGTCCGTGCCAGCGCCGTCGAAGGATTGCTCCGATTGGGAGAGACCTCCGCGATCCTGCTCGCGGCCGACCTCGCCCGCCATCCCGATCCGTCCGTACGAGGCTCAGCCGCCCAAGCGCTCAGCGCGACATCGGACAAACAGGCCGTCGCGGTTCTCCAGACCTTGCTGCAGGATCAGCAGCCGCTCCCCCGGCTCATGGCGGCCAAGGCGTTGGGGAAAACGGCGGGGCCGGTGCTGCCCTTGCTCTTGAAGGGGCTTCGGGATTCGGATGAAGCCGTTCGCATTGCCGCCGCTGGGAGCCTGCTGCAACAGCTGGCCTCCCCCAATCCCTCGTCGCGTCGACGTTCACGAGGCTCCTGATGTTGAAGTTTCTTGGCTTGATTCTTCTGCTGAGCGCGTCCTTCGCGTCCGGATACTATTTCGGCCAGCGTCCGGTCGGCACGTTGCAGCATACGGTCGCCGATTTGCAACAATCGATGGCAGCGCTTTCCAGGAACGTCTTGGAGAACACCACCGGGATCGAGCGCGATCTGCGGCAGCGGCAGGCCCTCGTGGATGCCAAGTCGCGGATCGTCCAGGCGAAGGCTCACCTCTTCGAGCGAAACTTTGGGGAGGCCGCGAAAGACCTGGGAGAAGCCGCCAATACTTTGGATGCCGCGACACAAGGCGCCAAATCAGAGGATATGAGCCGTCCGTTGCGGGAGGTGGTGGGATCGTTGAGAGACATCCGCGTGGATGTGTCGAGAGGAAAGCCGGTGTCGCCGAAGAAACTCGATGCCATCCAACATCGGGTGGACCGGCTACTGACCAAGTGATCTACGCGTTGGCCGGTTGAGACACCGGCGGCTTTTTCCATTTCGCAAGAATCCGCTCGACTCTCATTTTCACCACCATGTCGGTATCCTTGAGCAGCGGCTTGATGGCCTCACGCCCCCGTTCATCTCCGATGGACTCCAACGCCGCGGCAGCCGTGAGTCTGGTAAACCAATCTTTGTCGGCCAACATCTGAATCAGTGGATCAATCGCATCACTGTTTTTGATTCGACCGAGCGCTAACACCGCACTCTTGCGGACGTTTTCATCTTTGTCTTTCAGGGCGGCAATCAACTTGGGAACCGCAGGCTCGTTCAGCTCGACCAGGGCGTTGATGGCATCATCCTTAAACTCGTCGTTCCGAAGCTGATGCATCAACGGATCGAGCACGCGCTCATCGCGAATCTTGCCCAGCGAGAGAATCGCATATTTACGGACGTCCCAGTCGCGAAGCAGTTTGAGCAGCGTGTCCACGGCGGGAGAACCCACCTGTCCCATCGCTTCGATCGCCACTTCGCGCACCTGCCAATCACCGTCACGGAGGGCCCGGGCCAAGGGCTCGACGCACCGTTCGTCGCCCATCTCTCCCAGAGTGATCACGGCCTCGCGGCGAACCACCCAGTCGGGATCATTCAACAGATCGATTTGAATGTCGATCTCGTCTTTGACCTGCTCCTCTTCGAGCGCCGTCGCGCCCTGCGCGCCTTGCGATGCCTCGGGCGCGGTCGTCGACTCGCCGACGAGATCGGCTGCCACCTTGTCCGTCAATTCATCACTAACCGGCTGAGCCTCTGGCGAAGTGTTGGGATCTTTCTGTTCCTGTTCCATCGTCATCCTGCTGTCGAGAAAGGGTGAGACGTCTTAAGTGGAGACTTAGGCCGAAGCGGGAGCGGCTCCTTTGCTGCCGGCCGCATGCTTTCGGCGAAGAGCCAGCGCCCGCCGCTTGCGCTGTTCCCGTTTCAACCGTTTCCGAAGAGCCCGCAACGCGGCATCTCCCTCAGAGGTGCCGTGCCCGGCACGCTTGGCGGCAACCTTTTTTTTCAGCTTGGTTTCTTCCGATTCTCCTGCTTTGTGCGCCATTCCCTCCGGCTCCTTTTTGGTGACGGGTGACACGAACGTATGTTGTGGCGAGTCAGTCTAGAGGAGGAATTCCTGCACTGTCAACCGTCCAGACCCCGCACCGACAGGGCTATGACCACACCAGTCTGGAAGATTCGCGATGAGCCGGATCGGTGGCGAGTATGGAGGGCGCCCATCTCCAGCGGCGCTGCAGCAGCATGTCGTTCGGAGGCAAGCGGTGGAGAGGAGTCATTGCGGGGTTGGGGCGATCCCACGACATGCGCGAGGTAGAGGCCCGATGGTGGACGGCCTCCCGGCGGAGCGTGAAGAGGAGAAGCCCTTCTGCGAGAGATTCTTGTGCTGCGGCCAAGAGGTCCGGTCGATGATCGCCGATGACCTCCACCTGGACCACAGCGACGCCGTCTTCGAGCATCCCCAACCGAGCCGCGGCCGCACGAGAGAGATCGAGTATGCGCCCGTTGACATAGGGCCCGCGGTCGTTGATGCGGACCCGCACGTGCTTCCCATTCTTGAGATTCACCACCCGCACGATACTCCCGAGCGGCAACGTCCGATGTGCAGCCGTCATGGCGGCCATGTCGAAGATTTCCCCGTTAGCCGCTTGTCTGCCATGAAACTGCTCCCCATACCAGGATGCAATCCCGCGATCTTTTATCCCGACATCCAGGCCGCTGTCCCCCTTGGGCACCCAAGAACAGGCCCCAAACGACGCACAGGCCACTATCACCAACACATGGCAAGACCGTAACGCGATCGGCTGCTGGGTTTGCACTTGCATGGTTATCGCCTCCGGTGGAACATACCTGACCAAACGTAGGGTCAAGACTAGGGAAGTCCCCGGGGGCTGAACAATACCGACTGCGTATCCCCTTTCCCTACCTTTGCAGGAAGGATGGCCCGGGTCAGGCCGGGGAACGAGCAGGACGGCGGAAAGTCCCAAAATGAACAACGGGGGTTCTATCGCTGCGCGCGGCGGGCTATCTATATAAGGTGGAGGGACTAGAGTCAACCCTCCCTGCGAGCGGGCGCGCAGGGAGGGGTGGCGAGCCACCCTATCCCGACTAGGAGCCTGCCCGACATTGCCGTTCGTACCGAGGCGAAGGAGGTGCGGCGAGTTGCGAGGCCGCAGGCCAGGAAAAACCGGAGGTGTATTCGCTTGAATACAATGATGATTTTTTCAGGTCGAGAACGACGCCGATGGCTGCAGATCGTCGCTGCAGTAGAAAGAGCAATGTCGGACAGGCTTCTAGGACCACGGTTTATTTGAACCGAACCGCCGTGCTTTCCAGGCGGGTCTGGCCAATGAACTTCTCGAAATTCTTGTGCATCACGTCACTCAAGATTTCTTCGGCGTCCTCCGGCGAGAACCAGAATACATTATAGGACCCATGATGGCTAACCGTATGGGTGATCGAACTCCCATCGTGATGATTGTTGGCATGCACCAGGAGTTTGTGCTTGGCTTGAATATCCGTCGACCCCAGGCCGCCATGCGCGTCGACGGACGACTCCAACACCTTGCCGGAAATGATGATATCACCGTCCATCGAATCGGCGCCGGGGGCCGCGTAGCGGACACGCCATCCCTGTCGTTTCAAATACTCGGCGAACGCCCGGGCGGTGGCCTCCCCGACGGTCCCTCCCCGTAGGGTCAGCGGCTCGCTGGATCCCCAGAGCGGCCGATGGACACCGAGCTTCGTACGATCCGAACGATCGTCGGCGAACGCCGTAACCACCACCTGTGCGGAATTCCCGGCCGCATCGTTGCTCACATATGTGGGCGGGGTCACATGAAGATTGAGGGGTACGGGTGCAGGTTCTCGACCTGCACAGGATTGAAACCCGATCAACACGATCGCGACGATTGCGCCGATCCGCCAAGGGTTCACATGTGCCTCCTTCATGTCCGTGAACGGTGCTCCGTTCATTGCTATGGTGCGACTATGTACCAGGTCCCCCACGGCCTGTAAAGCCGTCGGCGCCTGAAGCATATTGACGGAGGGGGACGGACTGAGTAAGATCTGCCCCCGCAAGTGATGCGCGCCTACGGCACTGCCAGACCCCACGGTTGCATCAGCTGATATTACACTCATGATCGACGTTCACGATATTACCAAACGGTACGGACATCATACGGCCATCGACCGAGTGACGTTTTCTGTGGCCAAGGGGGAAGTGCTGGCCTTCCTGGGTCCCAACGGAGCCGGAAAGACCACGACCATGCGGATTCTGACCGGCTTTATGCCCCCCACCGAAGGCACAGCGCGCGTGGCGGGATTCGACTGCACCGATCAACCGCTCGAAGTCAAGCGTCGCATCGGCTACCTGCCTGAAACGCCTCCGGTCTACCAAGAACTGACCGTCACGGAGTATCTGACGTTTGTCGGCCGGTTGCGCGGCCTCACCGGTCCGAATTTGACCTCCTCGCTCGACCAGTCAATTGGCCGGTTGGAGCTGGGATCCGTCCGCCATCGGCTCATCGGCAATCTGTCTCGCGGGTATCGGCAGCGAGTGGGCCTGGCTCAGGCCCTGTTGCACGATCCGCCGGTCCTGATCTTGGACGAGCCGACGGTAGGGTTGGACCCGAAGCAAATTATCGAGATTCGAGAGTTGATTAAAAGCCTCGCGGGCTCGCACTCGGTGATTTTAAGCACCCACATCCTCTCGGAGGCCACCGCGGTCTGCCAACGGGTCGTCATTATCAGCGGCGGGCGAATCGTTGCGGAGGACACCCCCGACCAACTGTCGGCACGCCTCCGCCGATCGGAGAAGATCTCCATCACGGTGAAAGCGCCGCCGATGGATGGCGAAACACAACTGAGAACCTTGCCGGGGATTCTCAACCTCTTCCCGGGCCAGATCCCCGGAGAGTACTTGATTGAGTGCGCGTTGGGCCACGATCTCCGAGACGACATTGCGAGGTTCGTCGTTTCCCGGCAGTGGGGCCTCCTCGAGTTGCGGACCATTTCCATGACCCTGGAGGATGTGTTTCTCCAACTCACCCGTGATGAGGACGGGCTTTCGCAGCCCACGAACGATCTCGAACCGGCGGCCATCCAGGATACAGCCTCATGACGCCGGTGCACGCGCTCATCGCCAAGGAACTCCGCAGCTACTTTGTCTCGCCGATCGTCTACGTCGTCGGCGCGGTGTTCCTGTTCATCTTCGGATTTCTCTCCTACCTCTATGTGGTCTTTGCCGGGGCTCAGGCCATTCAACTCATGCAGATGCAAGGAGGGATCGCGCAAATTAATCTGAACGACCTGGTGTTTCGCAACCTGTTTGCCAGCATGCGGTTTGTGCTGCTGATCATTCTTCCCATCCTCACCATGCGCCTCTTTGCCGAGGAACGAAAGTTGCGGACGTTCGAATTCCTGATGACGTCGCCCATCCGCGTGCAGGACATCGTCACCGGCAAGTTCGTGAGTGTGTTCCTGGTCTTTCTGGGGCTCGTGGGACTGACCGGCCTCGTGCCGGGCGTCTTGACCTTATTCAGCAACTTCGACTGGAACCCGGTGTTCACCGGGTATTTGGGCATGGTGCTCCTCGGTGCACTCTTCTTGGCCGTGGGCGTGTTGGCGTCCGCCCTGACGGAAAACCAAATCGTCGCCGCCTTCGTGAGCTTCGGCATTTTACTCACGATTTGGCTCGTCGCCGGTCTCGGTGCTCTCCTCGGAGACACGGCCACCGGCCGAGTCATGTCTTATATCTCCTTTATGGATCATTACGACCGGCTGGTGCGCGGGCTGATCGATACGAGCGATCTGGTCTATTTCGGAAGCAGTCTGGTTCTCTTATTGTTTCTGACTCATCGGGTCGTAGAATCGACGCGCTGGAAATGAACATCAAAACCTTCCCTCTGGGCATTCTCGGCATCGTCCTCGCCGTCGCCGGCGCGATCGCCTACACGCTCAGGCCGGACCAGCTCTGGGCGGTCACCATTGCCGAAAGCCTGGCACTCCTCTGCCTCATCCTGTTTGTCGTGCTGCACTTCGACACGGTCAAAGCCTTCTCCGGTCGTCGTGCGACCAAAATGGGCACGAACAGCCTGCTCATGGTGGTGCTCTTTGTCGCCATTGTGGCGATCGTCAATTTCCTAGCCGCCCGGCATTCCCTCCGTTGGGATTGGTCGGAGAACCAGAACTTTACCTTGGCGCCGCAAACGCACCGCGTCCTTCGCACCCTGCCGCGTGATGTTAAAATTACGGTCTTCACGAGGGAGAAAGACCCCGGTTACCAGGCGTATAAAGAGCGGCTCGAGAGTTATCGCCAGGCCTCCACTAAACTCACGATTGAACTCATCGATCCCGAGAAACAGCCGAAACTAGCTCAGAGTTACGGCATCTTCCGGACCGACACGGCGATTTTCGAAAGCGGCGGGCAGACGATCCGGGTGACCTCGCCGTCCGAGGTGGAACTCACCGGCGCCCTGCTTCGCATCTCGAAGGACGCCAAGAAACGCATCGTGTTTCTGGAGGGCCACAGCGAACGCAGTTTGGAGGATAAGGAGCGTAACGGCTTGTTTATTGCGAAAGAAGCCCTCATCAAACAGGGCTATGAGGTCGGCACGCTCTCCCTGTTGCACGAGACAACGGTCCCGGACACGACATCCGTCCTCGTGCTCGCCGGTCCCCGCCGGCCCGTGACGAAGGAGGAACAAGACCGGATCGGCGCCTACGTCGAACGCGGTGGCCATATATTAGTAATGGTGGATCCGGACACCCAGACCGGACTGGAGCCGCTCCTCGCCCGCTGGGGCCTCGGAATGGGACCCGGCGTGTTGGTAGACCTGCAGGACCGGCTCGCCCAAGGCGACCTCACGTCACTGCTGGTCCGAACTTTCACCGAGCATGAGATCACACAAGACCTCACCTCGGCCGTCCTTTTTCCGCTGTCACGGCATATTACCTTCGACGATGCAGCGGGCAAAGACTGGGACTATGTCCCGCTGGCCCGCACCTCCGCGAACAGCTGGGCGGAAACTGACATGCAGGGGCGCGTCGTGAGTCTGAACGAAAAGGAGGATATCAAGGGACCGCTCCCAATGGCCGCGGCCTTGAGCCCGAAGAAAGCGCCGGCGGAAGGCACGCCGCGACCGGCGGTCGTCGTCATCGGCAATTCCACATTTGCCACCAATGCGTTTTTCAACTTTCCCGGCAACAGCGATTTCTTTCTGCACACGACCGGCTGGCTGGCCGAAGAACGGGATCTGATCTCAATCGCCCCGAAAGAGCCGGCCCTGCGGCCGTTCACCCCGAACCCCACGCAGGAACGAACGCTGCTCTATGTGCAGGTGATTACGCTTCCGCTCATCACCTTTATCACCGGCATGCTGGTGTGGAGAAAGCGCCGCCGCTTATAACGACCATGGCGACGACGGCAGGAGGACCCACCGGATTGCGAGACCGATCCCCTTCCCAGTGGGGATCGGGCCGCCGGTGGCAGCCGATTTCCTGAGCAGGTATGCGGTACTGGCCCACACTCCTCATGTTGGTGGTGCTCGCTGGACTGGGCGGATATCTCTATTGGGTGGAATTGCCCACGCAACAATTGGAGCAGCAACAAGCCGAGCAACGCCGCACACTGCTTCCCTTTCCGGAAAGCGCCATCGACGGCCTCTCTATCGCGACCGCGCAAGGCACCATCGAACTGGCACGACAACCGGCCACAGGACACTGGATGATCGTGTCCCCCCTGGAAGCCGATGCCGACCCTCGTGAAGTGACCGCGTTGATCCGAGCATTGGTGACCGGCAAAGTCTCGCGCACCCTCGATGAGACGACCGCCTTGGCTCCGTTCGGGCTCGACCATCCGGTCACGACGCTAACCATCAGGGCGGGAGCCGAGCAGGAACGCTTGGCCATCGGCGAGAGCGGCCCGCTGTCGAACACGCTCTACGTGTTGCGCGAGTCGGATCATCACGTGCTCCTGACGGATCTCGCGCCGAAAGATTTTGTCAACAAGACAGTGCTCGTCTTCAGGCGCAAAGAATTATTTCGGTTCGTTCAGAACGACGTGGAGCGGGTGCGGCTGAGCTATCCAACCACGGAAATTGTGCTGTACAACATGGCCAAGGGGAAAACGAAACCCTCGTGGAAGATCCGCTATCCGGTCGAAGCCGAAGCCGACCAAACTGAAGTGCGTGCCCTCATGTTTCGCCTGGAAGATCTCAAAGCGCTGAGCATGATTGACCCGGGGCCCGAACGGGACGCGGTTGCCAAAACGCTCACCACTCCGAAAGTGAAGGTCACCCTGCACACCGTCGATGGAGATCAAACCGTAAAACTCTATCAGCCGAGTCCGGAAAGCGGGGAGGCCATCGCGGAGACCAAGGGTGATGCGCCGCTCTACCGGATCAATCCGACCGCCATCAAAGACCTGACGAAAGAACTGTTCTCGCTGCAAGATAAACGCTTGTTGGGCGTCGACTACACCGAGATCGCCGTGCTGTCGATCCAGACCCGAGACAAACGCTACGTCCTGATCAATCAAAGCGGCGAATGGCTGTTGGAAGATCAGCCCACCGAAAAAGTGAGCCAGCGAGTGGCGGATCTCTTCGTCAGCCGGGTCGCCAACCTGCCTGCGGAGGAACGAGTCCTCAAGCAGCCGGCTCCGCTGGCGCCCTATGGACTCACCGCCCCGGCCGCGGAGTTCGTGGCCACCGGGAAAAATGGCGCGGTCGTGGGCAAGTTGACCATCGGGAACCAAGCCGGCGGTTTGGCCTATGCGACGGGCATGCGCCTGTCAGGGATCTTTCAGGTCCGTCCCGATATCCTCACCCAAATCCCCTCGGTTGCGGAACTCCTGGCCGTCGAAGAGGGCCAGCCCTCCCATTGAGTCATCGCTCGCCGGGCAATTCCGCCTGGTGGTGGCGTCGTGCCGCGTATTGCTGTTCCAGACAGCGCGCGCGCAGGCGGAAATCGTCCGGCCATTCTTCACTGCACTGAGCGACGGCGAGGGAGTAGTCCAACAGCGTGATGTCTTTCGGCGGCGGGGCATGGATTTTTTGGAACGCCCTGATCTGTTGGTCCTCGCACAACACCCGCTTGCGGAAGTCATCCGGCCATTCCCGCGCGCACTTTTCCCGCACCAACGACTGATCTTCGATGCGCAACCGGGGATCGCCCCCCGCCGATCGCGACTTCTCCAGTACTTTCTCTTGCTGCTCGATACAGGCCGCCTGCATCCGGGGGTTATGTCCCCATTCGTTGTCGCATTTCTGGCGGATGATGGTGTTCGGATCGCCAAGGTCATAGGGCGACGCGGCACACCAAGCTGCCGGCAGCATCGCAACGACGACTACGCTGGCCAATCGCGAACGCCACATGACGAGTAAGACCCCCTGTGCCGCACGATACGCGGACAAGGAACCGGAGACAAACCGGGGGAACCCCTAGTCCGACCCAAGACCTCTCGCTCGGCCAGGCATCGGGCTTCCTCGACAGAAACACTGGAGAGCAGGCCGCGCAGTCCTTCCAGATCCGTCCCTGCCGCTTCCGGCTCAGGTAGGCCCCAACCATCTTCCAGCCGACGGAGAACGCTGCCCCGACCAGCCGATTGCTAGGAGCCTGTCCGACATTGCCGTTCCTGACGAGGCGAGGAGGTGCGGCGAGCTGCGCGGCCGAGGCCTGGGAAACCGGGGGTGTATTCACTGGAATATATGAGGATTTTTTCGGGTCGAGAACGACGCAGATGGCTGCAGATCGTTCGTTGCAGTAGCAAGTGGCACTGTCGGACAGGCTCCTGGGGGAATCCCTAGGTGACGGACAACCCCATGGGCCTTAAGAGTTTTGAAGAGTGGGGGCTAGGCACTACGAAACATGAACTCCCCGACGATGGCGGCGGCACAGGACCGAAATGGACGGACAGGTCTCGGTGAATGCGCGCACACGGCCACCACAACTCGGCGGCCGCTACGCTTCATTTGATGGTGCGGGTCCGAGGCCGGCCGAGACTCGCGGATGAGTCTTTGTGCCACCGCACGTGCGGGACCTGTCTGGGTCATTGCCTCCCTCTGCCTCGTGACGTTCCTGCTCTGCACCCCGGCAGACGCAGCCGATCCCTCCGATGAAGTCATCCTTGGCTATGCCCTGGGCTTATTGGAACGGGAATTTCGCCTGACGGACGCGCATGTGACCGTTCGGCAGGGAGCGGTGACAGTCTATGTCGATTCCTTCGGAGGCGTCCCGCCCGATCAGGTCGCGACGGCCTTGCGGGAAATTCCGGGCGTAACGCAGGTTGAGGTCCGCCCGGGCGAGAGCCGCTCCTCCGATGAAGCCGGCGTCACGGCCTCCGTCCCAACGACTCCCTCCAAACTGTTTCCGCCGGGCCTGTTGATCGCGCCGTTCCACGCGGACCCACGGTGGCCGCATTTTTCGGGCGCTGTCCGGTTCTCCGACAACGCCAAGCCGTTTGCCACGGTTTTCGCCGCCAACTTCGGCGAGACCTTCGCGGTGTATCGGAATGCCGCCCCTGGGGGCGGCCATTGGGAGGTCAGCATCCAAGCGGGTGTCTTCAGCCTGTTCGACTTGAAGGCGGAGAACAAAGACATGATCAATGCCGATTATCGTGTGGGTGTGCTGACCGCCTATCGGAACGGCGATCTGTCCGGCTTCATCCGCTTGTACCACCAGAGTTCCCACCTGGGCGATGAATTCCTCTTGGCTCAGAATATCGCGCGGGTAAATCGGAGCTACGAAGAAGCGGATCTCAAACTTTCCTACAACCTCACCACCTGGCTACGGGCCTACGGCGGAGGCGGCCTCCTCGTGCGCCGGGACCCGCAAGAATTGCGGCCCTGGACTACCCAATATGGCCTCGAAGTCGTCTCGCCCAAAACCTACTTCGGCGGATGGGTCCGACCCGTCGCCTTCGGCGACTTCCAGACGCACCAGCAGAACAATTGGACGACGTCCGTGTCCCTCATGACCGGCGTGCAGATCGATCCGATCCATATCGGCAGCCGGCGCGTCCAACTGCTCGCCGAGTACTACAGCGGCTTGTCACCCAACGGCCAGTTCTACCTCACCGAGCGAGTACAATGGGTGGGCTTCGGCGTGCACTTGTATTTCTGACGCCGAACGGAAGTTCCGGCATGTTGCTCTGGCCGGCCGGTCGAACGCTTCGCCATACCTCTTATCACGAAGCAGTACCAGGACAGGATGTTGTGGCGGGGCTTCTGCTGGACACCCTTCTCGCAAGTACGCTAGAGTCATGGCCACGCCCCCGTAGCTCAGTTGGATAGAGCAGCGGTTTCCTAAACCGCGGGTCGTACGTTCAATTCGTATCGGGGGCACCAACTTGCTCACGGGCTGTACTCTGATACGGCTAATCGTCAGGTGAGAACCGACTACCGGGGGCAGGTTCCAGCAGGCTTCGAGAACAGTTCGCGTCCCGCAATTTGGCCGAGGACCTCAAAGCTGGTCTGGAGAGCCACCTGGCCTTCATACTGCACAGCTTGCTGAGTCTGCGTTCTGCACTTTCCAAGAAGCAGTTTCTGAACAGCTGGGACACGTATTTGTTTGCCTCGTCAAGGTCACGCGGTGAAACGGAGGCGACTGCTTTGACGGCAGGATGCGACGCGGCGGCGACAAACATCCATTTCACAAGCCCGTTCCTCTCGCTCGTCGTCCTCGCCTCTACCAGGCACTTGGCCATAGTGTCGGCATAGACGCCGGCTCGCGATTCTTCGGACCCGAGAGCAAGGAACAAGAACATCCCCCAGAACACCAGGCCAGCCTTCTTCAGCATCGTTCCCACCTTAGCGCGGCGCCCCCCGTCCCCCCTCCCCCGGACAATCCGCCAGGGTCCTCCAGGAGAGAAAGTTTGGTATGGTGCATCCCTCTAAGAGGAAAGACTGTTCATGCTCACGATTCTGCTCCTCGATGATAATCCAACCGATCGGCAGCTGGTTCAGCAAGCGCTCGCCGGCACTGACCACGATCTCTTGGAGGCTCAATCCGTTGAGGAGGCCCGTGACTATTTCCTGACCCACCATGTTGACGTCGCAATACTCTCCCTAGGTCTCATCCCGGATCAAACCATGCCCGACGTGCAGCGCGCGCTCTCGCAGGTTCCGCAGGTCAAGGTGCTCGCGCTCGCACCGGTGCGAGGCGAAGACGGCTTGACGACCTTGCTCAGAGCGGAAGCCCTGCACGCTCATCATCTGCTCGCGAAACCCATCGACCCGCAGCAACTGCAGACCATCCTCCACTTCACCTTCCCATCGGCTCCAGACAAGGGCGCCATCGGCGGCGCGCAGGAAGGGCGGGCCCGTCATGCGAACCGTGGGCAGCTCCCGTTCTCGGCATGACTCTTTTGCCGCGTAAGCACAAATCTTTGGTTTCCTTGCCACGCCCCAGCCCCTCCGCTAGACTTTTGTCACTGCACCCATGGCACGAGCACGCGCAACAGAACCGCGTTCACGATCGAAGACCGCCCTTCTCGAAGAGATCGGACGAGCTCTCGGACAATTCCAAGACATCCTGACCTCGATCGAAGACTTCAGCCGGGAAGGATTTCCTTACCAGGAAGCGGCCCGCGCCAAAGCGGAGTTGCAATTCCGCGAATGCGTGCGCCGCCATTTTGGTGAACGCTCGCCAGAATTCCAAACCTATCGACAGTACCGGTTGCGCACGACCACCCAGGAAGACACGGCCCAGAGCATGGAAGTCGTCAAATCCGTCATGGCCGCCTTGGAGGAGAAGAAATTGGAGTACCAGGGCGCCAAGCCGGCGGCCAAACACGCGAACACGGCCGAGTCATCCCCTACGGCCGCTCCCCCATCCAAAACGCCCGTCCCCCCACCGAACGGTGCCGCACAGCAGCCGGCGCCGGTCTCCCCGTCTCCCATGACTGTGTCCGTCGCCTTCACCACGAATCTTGCCTCCTCGACGACGTCCGTCTCGGCTGCCGTCCCCGCAACCGACAGTCCCGCCGCGTCGACGCCGCCTCCCTCGCCCGCAGCGCCAAATGCTGCGCCGCCACAACCGGTGCCGGCCCCTCCGACGCCGATGGCCGACTCCAACGCCCCCGCAGGCACGCCGGCTCGCACGAAAGAGACCGAGCGCACCTCGCGGCCGCAGCCCGCTGCGCCGGCCGTCTCAGTTGCCGCTTCCCCCACAGCTCAGAACCAGCCACCTTCGCCCACTCCCGTCGAACACCCCGCGCCTGAGGTCGCCCCGGTGCCTCCGACGCACCTGCATGCCGCACCGCCCACTCCCGTGACCGGAACCGACATCGATCCGCTCGAGGTGCTCCGAAAAGTGTGCGGGCGCTTTCATGCCGTGACCCGCCAACTACGGCTGAGGAAGGACTACCGTGCCACCCTTGAAGTGGAGGACGACTATGACCTGCAAGATCTCTTCTGTGCGTTGCTCAAGGTGGAATTTGATGAAGTGGGTACGGACGAATGGACGCCGCCGTACGCCGACAACGCGCCTCGAACCGCGTTCCTGCTGCACGGCGACCAGATCGCGGTGGTCGTCAAGAAAACGCGGTCCGGGTTGACCACCAAGGAATTGGCCGATCAATTCGACACCGATTCGGCCCGGTATGCCGCCCGTGAGCGCTGCACCATCTTGTTCGGTTTTATTTACGATCCGGAGGGCCGCATCGGAAGTCCGAAGCGGCTTGAAACGGACCTAACCAGCGTAAGCGACCGCTTTATGACCGAAGTGCTCGTCGCACCCAAATAACTATGGCCAAACCAAAACTCAAAAACGTCTCCGCCCGCGTTCCTGCCCATTCCAAATCCGAGCCGCTGTTGACAGAGCCTGAGCGACTTCGCTACCGTGGGGCGCAACCAAGCCCTGCGTCCATTCCGTATACGATTCATGCGCCGACTTCTGGAGAGCGACTCATGTCCGACCGCGCCTACATCCTGATCAACGTCCTGCCGGGACACACGGCGGTCGTGGTCAAGGCCCTGGGCCAAATCAAGGAAATCAAAATTATCGATCCATGCTGGGGCAAGCCCGATATCATTGCGGTGGTGGACGTACCCGATCAGGACGCCTTGACCCAACTGGTGCTGAGCCGCATTCATGCAATTGAGGGCGTAACCCAGACGGATACGCACCTGGTCTATCGCCTCCAGGAAGCCACGGCGCGATGAGACAAGCCCCCGCCACCGTCATGGCCTTGCTCGCCGCCGTGGTTCTGGCCGCCTGTGCCGGGACCCCGCTTCAGCCCTACGAACCCGACGCCATCGATGTGACCCTTCCGGCGCCCTTCGATGACGTGAGACTGGCCGTGGCGCGCGTGTTGGAGAGGGGCGGCTATGAAGTGGAGTGGAAGGACGTCCAGACCCTCACCAGCGATTATCGGGATGAAACGGGCGGCCCCTGGAATTCACTCCTGCACTGGCGGTTCGGCACCGTGAAGAGCCGGGTGGAAGCGATCGTCACGCCGTGGACCGACAATACCACCCGCGTACGCCTGCAAGTGTTGTCGAAAGGCAAGGACGGCATGTTCAGCAAATGGAGAACCGCGCCGGTCGGACTGCCGCAAACCGCCGAAAACCATCTGCGTCTGATCCGGAACGCGCTGCACCTGCTGTAAATCACCCCGCGTCTTTTTCTCCTCCGTCCTCCTCGCCGCCCAGCTCCAAGCCGAATCGATCAGCCATCCGGTACAACGTCCGCCGGTCGATCCCCAGCACTTTGGCGGCCTTGACCTTGTTGTTTTTGGTCTCTTTCAGCACACGGACCAGGTGCCGTTTTTCCACTTCCTCCAGCGTCAGACTTCCCTCCTGGGCCGATGATCCCTTGGCAGAGGACTCATCCTTGTCGCCCGACACCCCGCGCCGAATGGCTTCCGGCAAATCATCCGGCGTCACCAGCGGGCCGTGACTCAGCGACACGGCCCGTTCGATGGCATTTTCAAGCTCCCGCACATTCCCCGGCCAGGCATACTGTCGAAGCACGGCCATCGTCTCAGGCGACAGTCCGCGCACCAGACCGGTCGAGCCGGCCGAACACTTGTGGAGAAAGTAATGGGCGAGCATGGGGATGTCCTCTGTGCGGTCCGCCAACGAGGGAAGCGTGATGCGGACGACATTCAGCCGGTAAAACAGGTCGTCTCGGAACTTGCCCACCTTCACCTGCTGCTCCAAGTCGCGGTTCGTCGCGGCGATGATGCGCACATCCACTTTCAGGGAACTCGTCCCGCCGACACGGCGCACTTCCTGATCCTGCATGACCCGCAAGAGTTTCACTTGCAACGCCGGTCCCAGCTCGCCAATTTCGTCCAGAAAGAGCGTGCCGCCGTTCGCGGCCTCGAACAAACCGGTCTTGGTGCCGACGGCCCCGGTGAACGCCCCTTTCTCGTATCCGAACATCTCCGACTCCAGCAGCGTGTCGGGCAGAGCGCCGCAGTTGACGGGGATAAACGGGTTGGCGCGGCGAGGCCCGTTGGCGTGGATGGCCCGGGCGATCAATTCCTTGCCGGTTCCGCTCTCGCCTTGCAGCAGCACGGTGCTCTTACTTTCGGAGACGCGTGCGACCAGTTTATACACTTCCAACATGGCCGGACTGCTTCCCACCAGCGGCGACCATTCGTCCTTACTCTTCAGCTCTTCGCGAAACCTCGCGTTCTCCCGCACGAGGCGGCAGTGATCGAGGCTGCGTTGCACCACCAGCTTGATCTCTTCTTTCTTGAACGGTTTGGCCAGGTAATCGTAGGCGCCCTGCTTAATGGCCTCAATCGCCCCCTCCAGTGATCCGAAGGCCGTTAATAAGACGATTGAGATCTCGGGGCTCGACCGCTTGAACTCACGCAAAACGGCAAACCCGTCGACAGTACCCATCCGGATATCCGTGAGCACCACGTCCACCCTTTGCTGCGTGCCCCGCTCGATCGCTTCGGCTCCGTTGGAGAAGGACTGGACGTCGTACCCCTCTTGCTTCAGCGCTTCGGCCAACAACTCGCGGGCCACGGCATCGTCGTCGATCACGAAGATTCTTGGAACAGGCATGCGGCACTCCCCTTGAACGCGATCTTGCCGGGCTCATCATCTGGGCAGCCGGACGAGTCGTCCATTACGCTCCGAAACGGGACATCGCGGGCGGCGATGAAGCCCCCACCTCCTGTGGCGGATCGGGAGCCGTTGCCGAACTCCAGCCAGGCAACGACAACATCACCGTCGTGCCCTTTCCCACCTCGCTGTCGATGCGCAAGGTGCCGCCATGCGCCTGCACGGTTTCCCGGCTGAGGAACAATCCCAAACCGGTGCCGGTGCCGACGGCTTTGGTCGTAAAGAAGGGCGTGAAGGCTTTTTGCACGTCGTCGCTCGGCATGCCGCAGCCGTTGTCACTGACGGCCAGCGTCACCATGGTCGTCACGGGACAACCGATCGACCGGGACCCGGCTTCCGCCTCCTTGACGGACGCGGGCCGGCCTTCAGCCCGAATGGCGACAGTCCCGCCCTCCGGCGTCGCGGCCAAGGCATTCGTCAACAGATTCACCAGCACCTGATGAATTTTTTCGGCATCCGCCCAGATCATGGGCACCTCGACGCCGAGGTCCACCTGCAAAGCCACGCCCTTGCCGTGATATGCCGGCTCCAAGAGTGCGGCCGCGGGGCCGACTACCCGCTCGACCGGCATCCAGGCGGGGTCCGGTTTCCGCTGCCGGGTCGAGGAGAGCAGATCCTGAATGATCCGGACCACCCGGTTCAGTTGTCCGTCGATCACGGCGATTCGCCGTTTCATCTCAGGAGTCGCCCCCGGCTCCTCGCCCAACGCCTGGACGTGCCACGCGATCGAGTGAAGCGGCGTGCCGACCTCGTGCGCCACGGACGCGACCAGTTGTCCCACGGCGGCCAACCGTTCGGATCGGTTCAACTGGTCTTTGATCTCCACCAGCTGGGCATTCGCTTTGAGCAAGTTGTCGGTCTGACGAGCCAGGGCCGCACGCGCGGCCGCTTCACGCGCTTTCCGTTCTTCCCAACTCACTCCGAGCGAGGCGACCGCGAGCAACACACCCACCACGACGCTGCGATTGATCACGGCCGCTTGAAACCGCCCCGGCTTTGTCGGCTGCAACAGCCCCGCGTACGTGGCGACCACACAGGCCAGCACGGTCGCCACCATGAGCCTGCGGTTCCGCACGACGGCCACGAGAAGAATGGGCAGCACGAATCCATAGGCGGCCACCACGTTGGCCGGCGCGAACGTCTCGATGATGACGATGAGCAGGAACCATGCGGCGGCGACGGCAAGGAGCAGACGGTGACGAGACGCCATAAGTGTTGCCCATGACGTCGGCCTCTTCCCGGCCGACTCATGCAACTTTCTCACAACCTTAGAACCGGCACTTCCGGCAAACGCGTGCAGGCCTACCCCTGAGGGCGGACCGCGCGCAGTTGCGACGCGAGATGCTCGAACCGAGAATCATGCACCAACTCGTTCAGACCGACCCCCAGTTTCCGGCACCAGTTCGGATGTTGATCCAAGGTGCCGGGCAAGTTGGCTTGTGCTCGTGACCCGATCACATCGTCGATGTTGGCCAGGACCATCCAGGCCGGGCTCCGGGCCAGGTAGACGTGAATCGCGGCTGCCAATTCGGTGGTCATCGCCGGAGTGTACGCGGGATCGTCGGACAGGCCGGGCGGCAATAGGCCCTCCGCCTTCAGCGCGGCCAGCATCCACTTCTTTTCGGATTGCCGTTGGGCCAGGAGCGAGTTCCGCGCCTGTTCCGACTCCACAAGCCCCAGTTTCGCCCGTGTCTCGATGTCGGCTCCCTCCCAAAACCCGCTGAGGGTCGGAAGATCGTGGGTCGTCACGACGGCAAGCGATTGCGCAGGATAGGCGTCCGGCGGTTTGAACGTTCCTGCCCCCGTGCGCTCGAAATACAACACGCGATAAGACAGGACGCCGGCGGCATCCAATCGGTCTCGCACCCAATCGGGGACGGTGCCCAGATCCTCCCCGATCACCAATGCGCGCGACCTGGTGCTTTCCAAGGCCAGGATGGCCAGGAGATCGTCGGCGGGATACTGCACGTAGGTGCCCGCGGTCGCCGGCAGCCCGCGCGGGATCCAGAAGAGCCGGAACAGCGCCATCACGTGGTCGATCCGAATGGCTCCGCCATAGCGCAGATTGTTGCGCAGCATCTCGATGAAGTACTCATAGCCGCTCGCCTTGAGGCGCACGGGATCGGCCGGCGAAAACCCCCAATTCTGGCCCTCCGGCGCAAACGCATCCGGCGGCGCGCCGCAATCGGCCTTCATCGCCAACACGTCTTGAAAGCGCCAGCCGTCGGCGCCGTAACGGTCACTGCCGAGAGCCATATCGTGATAAAACCCGATCGGCATGCCCCCTTCTTCGGTGCGGCGCACCAACGCGGTCAATTGTTCGGCCGCGAGCCATTGGAGATATTGAAAGAACCTGACCTTCTTCATGTGCCGGCGCTTGAACTCCTGGACGGCTTCCGACGACGGCATGCGATAGGACTCGGGCCAGTCGGGCCAGACCACCGAGCCCGACTGGACGAAGTGACGCTCGTCTTCCAACGCTTGGAAGAGGGCGTACTGCACGAGCGGCTCCCCCTCCCGCTGGACATACTGATGAAAGAACCACCCGCGTGCCGTCTTGGGTTTGAGGTTCGGCTCGGCGCCTTCAAAATTCTCGCGCAAGAACGTCCGATAACACAGATCCAACACGGCCCGTTTGAGCGAGGTCACGGCGTTATAATCGACCAAGTCGCCGGCGCGCGCCGCATCGAGCTGCGCGCGGAACGCCGGGTCCGCCAGCCGCTGCTGCACTTCGGTTGAGGTTTTGCATTCGGCCACCTGCTCGACGTCGATGTACAGATCGTTCAAGAACAGGCGGCTGTTCGGTGAGTAGGGACTGATATGGTACGGCTTCGAGTTCTTGAGCGCGTGCAGGGGATTGAGCCCCAGCACGCCCGCGCCCAGGGTGCCCGCCCACCGAACCACGGTGGCGAGGTCGTGAAAATCGCCGATCCCCCAATTGCGGTCGCTGCGCAAAGAATAGAGTTGCAGGGCGAAGCCCCACATCCGGCGGTTCGTGGCGAGCGCGTCCGGGACGTAGCAGCGCTCCGGCGCCACGATGAGGCGGAAGGCCGCCTCGGTCCGCACCGCTCCCCCCTGGGACCAGGCTTTCACGTCGTAATAGCCCATGGACAGATTCGCTGGCAGCGAGAACGAGAGGCGGACATAGCGGCGGCCGGCAATCACCCGGGTTTCTTCGATTTTCAGGCCGGGCCCCTCGGCACGCTCATAACAGGTGGCGCCGGTTTCGGTATGGATGAACCAATGGACATAGAGACGAGAGTCGTCCCCACTCTCGCACGGCAGCGAAAGCGACCATCGGCCGGGATCCTCTCCGACACGGGCGATCCGCACCGCTTCACAGCCTCCCAGCCAGGGACGGTTGTCCCAGGCCGTCAATTCTTCGATGAGGCTGGATCGATCGGCCGCACGAAACCCCATCGTCGCCAAGATCAATCGCCGGGTTTCATCGCTGGTCACATGGTGGCCGCCCGCAATGTCGTGATACTCCGCCGCAATGCCGGCTCGCTCCGCCAACAGAAGCAACAACTCACTCTCAGATTGATCGTACATGGATCCGAGTGTGAGTGAAGCCTACGTATCAAGTCAAGGATCCCATTGTTTCCGTGATTCTTTCCGCATCAAGATAATTCTGGGATTGCCGGGAAGGAGAATGAATGTTCAGTTTCAATGTTCACTGCTCACAGCCGCTTGTGACCCATTGAAAATTGCGACCATTTCTTTTCTCCTCGAACGGAGTCTGGCCCCGTTCCCATCAACTGGCTGGGGCGGCGCCGCCCCCCGTCCAGGGATACCCCCTGTCGGGAAACGTCTCTGTCACTTTTATGATGAAGGAAGTGCACGGGATAACGGGAGAAATCCATGGCGCAGCGCTTCGCGAAGGGTCTGGCGGCCGCGGGTCTGGGCTTGATGTTCTGCGGGTGCGTGACCAATCCGTACACCAACCGGTGGCAACTCCTGGTGATCCCAAAGTCCTATGAAGCGAGACTCGGCGCGCAAGCCTATCAGGACGTGCTGCGGGATCCCCAGATTACACTGTCTCAGGACCCCGCGGAAGTGGAGCCGGTCGAGCGGGTGGCGGCGCGCATCATCGAGGCGGCCACCCAGTCCAAGTATGCCGATACGGCCCGCGCCTTCGAATGGGATGTGCGTGTCATCAAACAAGACGGGACTCCCAACGCATTTGCGTTGCCCGGAGGAAAAATTGCGATCTACACGGGCATTTTCCCGATGGCGGACAACGAATCGGGGCTGGCGGCCATTATGGGACATGAGGTCGTGCACGCATTGGCCCACCATGGAGCCGAACGCATGAGCCAAGGCGTGTTGGCCAAAATCGGGATGGTCGGCGCGGCGATCGCCATGCAAACTCAAGGCGTCAGTCCCTTGACGAATCAAGCGGCCATGGCCGCGCTCGGACTGGGAACGCAAGTCGGCATTCTCCTGCCCTACAGTCGGGCCCATGAGTCCGAAGCGGATTACATCGGCCTGCTCCTGGCGGCGGAGGCCGGGTATGATCCACGGGAGGCGGTCCGCGTGTGGGAGCGGATGCAGCGTGCCTCGGACGGCCGACAGCCTCAAGAGTTCCTTTCGACCCACCCGGGTCATGAGACACGCATCGAGCGTCTCAACGAACATCTGCCTGAAGCCCTGGCTCTCTACGATCAAGCGAAAAAGGCACCGGTGGCCCAACTCCCACCAATCGGCCGGCAGGCCGCCTCGGCACCGGCCACGCCGCCATGAATCCGTTGCGGCCCCGACGCACGTCGTCGCCTCCCAGCGGATCGCGCGAACCCCCGAAGCACGCGACGACGGATCCGCGATCCACGTGGGTCGTCGCCTCCATCGCCGGCCTGTTTCTGATCGCGTTGTTTCACACCCTGCACGTGGCCAAAGCGGTGTGTCTGCCGATCACGGCGGCGCTCCTGTTGCACTTTCTATTGATTCCGGCCGTGCGGGCCCTGAAACGGCTGCGCCTGCCGGAACCGGCCGGGGCGGCGCTGATCATGGCGTTGGTGGTGGCTCCCGTCGCCTTCGGCATAACCCAGCTGGCCGATCCGGCCGGTGAATGGTTGGAAAAGGGCCCGGCGGCCGTGCGCGACCTAAAAGGCAAGCTTCGGCCGATGAAGCAGTCGGTCGATCAAGTCAGCCAAACCAAGGAGGCGATCAACGACCTGGCGCAAGGATCGGCTGCCGCCTCCTCCACGCCTGAAGTTGCCGTGAAGGCGGAGTGGCACGCGCCGGTCCTCCAATGGACCAGTGAGGTGGCCGGCCAAACCGGCGCGACGCTCGTGCTGCTCTTCTTTCTGCTGGCTTCGGGTGACGGCTTCACGGAGAAGTTCCAGCGTATGTTGACGAGCAGCGAAGATCGCCGCTGTGCCAGCGACATCTTTGAGGGGATCGAACAGCGCCTCTCCCGGTTCCTCTTGCACTCGGCCATCCAAAATACCGGTGCGGGGGTCGTCTTTGGAATCGGCTTGTGGACCATGGGCATACCGAATCCGGCGTTATGGGGCGCCCTCACTGTTGGGCTGCAGTTCATTCCCTATCTGGGGATGATCGCCGTGGTCGGCATGGTGACCATTGTTGCAGCGTTGACCTTCGAGGAACTGTGGTGGATTGCGGCGCCCGGCCTCTATTACGGCGCGCTCATGTGGATCAAAGCGATGTTCGTCACGCCCACCTTTTTAGGACGGCGGCTGGAATTGAATCCGGTCGCCGTCTTGACGAGTCTGCTGCTCTGGAGTTACCTCTGGGGCGTGCCCGGGACCTTGCTGGCCGTCCCCCTCTTCGCAGCCCTCAAGATTGTGTGCGATCATGTCCCCCGCCTCCAGCCTCTGGGAGAGTTGCTCGGCCGATAGGGCGAGACCGCCTGGAGACCGAAGCATTCCGAAACCGATCGGGTGATCACAGGTGAACAATGGAGACACCACGCCCGCGCACGTCCATGAATGGTTCTTTCGTATTGGGGCTGGGGACGCTGCTCCTGCTCGGACTGCCGCTGCTCGGAATCGCCATGGCCGGGAAACCCGTCGCCATGTATGTAGAGTTTCCACCCCGCACCGCCACCGTCGAGCATGCCGAGTTTTCTTGGCCGGTGTTTCTCGGCTTCTCGGGGCTCATCCTGGGCGCGCTTGCTCCGTTCGCCTTCCGTCTGACCCGCGGCCCGTCGTCCCCGGCCGAACGACCGGTGGCGGGCTCAACCGCGTCTCACCGTCCGTTCCCCTGGTGGGGGTGGGGGGCCCTTGGATGGACAGCGGGCATCTGGTTTCTGGCTTGGACGCGCTTTGAGTGGATGGCGCCCTACCAGTCCTTGACCTTTACCCCGCTCTGGATCGGCTACATCCTGGTGGTGAACGCCCTCGCCTGGCGGCGTGGCGGTACCAGCCTCCTCGTGGAACGACCGGGCGCATTCGCCGCATTGTTTCCCGCCAGCGCCGTCCTCTGGTGGGTCTTCGAGTACCTCAATCGGTTCGTCCAAAATTGGTCGTACCATGGCGTCGACGACCTGACGCCATGGACGTACTTCCTGCAAGCCACGCTGCCGTTTTCAACGGTGCTGCCGGCGGTCGTCGGCACACAGCACCTGCTGATCACCGTTCCTCGTCTGTCGAGCGGCTTGGATCAAGGGCCCGCCGTGACCATTTCACAGCCCCGCCGATTCGCGGGCACGCTGCTGCTGCTCGCGGGAGCCGGGTTGCTGGGACTCGGGGTCTGGCCCAATGTCTTGTTTCCGCTCGTCTGGATGGCACCCCTGGTCATACTGGCGGCGCTGCAGGGGCTTGCCGGACAGCCGACCGTCTTCGACTCACTCGGCCAGGGCGACTGGCGCCGGATCTGGACCGCCGCGGTCGCGGCGCTCGTGTGTGGAGCCTTTTGGGAGTTATGGAATTGGAGGAGCCTCGCCCATTGGACGTATGCGATCCCGTACGTCGATCGCTACCATCTGTTCGCCATGCCGCTGCTCGGCTATGCCGGATATTTGCCCTTCGGACTGGAATGTCTGGTCGTGGCGGACATGATCGTGGGCGCACGATGGACCGTCCACCCCATTGTTGCCCGTCGATCAGCATGGTAGCATCCTGATACACCATCATCGTCCTTCTCTCGGTTCACCATAAGAAGAGGAGGAGGCAGCCATGACGACCATGACGTTGACCAGACGAATGAGCCTGACGCTCGCGCTGTGTCTTCTGACACCGGCCGTCGGCCAGGCCGACGAGACTCGTGACCGCATTGAGATCGCAGCCGACTATCGCTATGCCACCCGGGCGTCTGAGCCTCTCGCGGAAGCACAGGCCCGCGCCTGCCGTGAAGCATGGCGTCTCGCGGTGATCAATTCGCCACTGTATCGCGAGCAGACAGCG
This sequence comes from uncultured Nitrospira sp., assembly GCA_964416255.1. GTDB lineage: Bacteria > Nitrospirota > Nitrospiria > Nitrospirales > Nitrospiraceae > Nitrospira_D. The sequence goes on from CAYQDJ010000032.1 coordinate 24,600, forward strand.
TCGGTGATCGACTCGCCGCTGCTGCTTGACCTGGCATATACCTTGGCCACGGACCATGTCCAGGATCAGCGGATCGTCGAGCAAACACAGCAGGGGCGCACGATCAGCTGCCGCGTACACGGCTACCTGCCGACCGCGGAAAGCACCCGCTTGATCCGCACGCAACTCGCCGGCGCTCCGGCGAAGGAAGGCACCCAGCAGAACCGGGCCATCCGGATCATGGAAACCAAGGAAGACGGCGGATATGTCTTGATCCAGTTCCAGGCGTTGAAGCGGCTGGACTGGGCGAGCACCGCCTACCAAGGCACGCTTCGGGAAAGTGCGGAGATCATGGTGGATTTCTATGACGCCGCAGGCGTGCTCATCCGCACCGAACGGCATCCCGCCCGACATGCAGGCTCCAATCAGAACATCCTGAACCCCGGCATGATCGGGCTGCTCAAAGTGATCAAACCGCTCGGGGCCGCTTCCTACCGTGTGTGGGTCGTGGGCTAACAGTTCCGGACTCCGTGCACGTGGCAGGGACATCTCGTCTCGCTCCATCGCGCCGACCATCGAGATTCAGTACAAAACTTGGGCACCACAGGGCTTTTTTAGCCTCGCCATGGGCCCGGCTCTTGCAGCCTCCATCGGCCAATGGATTGGCACACCGTAGCAGCCGCCGCAAACCCCAAGGCACTCTGGCCGTTGGTGAAGGAAGCCGCCGCCGATTGGATGCACGACCGCGCGCAGCGGATGGGGGCGGCCCTGGCCTATTACACGGTGTTTTCCATCGTGCCCCTGCTGGTTATCATCATCGCCATCATCGGATTGGTGTTCGGCCAGGAGGCCGCGCAATCGGCGATCTTTCAGCAACTGGCCGGGCTGGTCGGCGAGCAGAGCGCCGAGGCGATCAGAGAAATGATCCATCGAGCGGACGAGCCCTCGACCGGCATCCTCTCGACCGTGATTGCCGTGGGCACCCTCCTGGTGGGCGCGTCGATTTTCTTCGGCGAACTGCAAGATGCGCTCAACACGGTCTGGGGGATTGAGCCAAGAGCAGACCGCGGAATTTGGGGGTTCATCAAGACTCGCTTTCTATCTTTGGTCACCGTCCTCGGGACGGGCTTTCTGCTGCTCGTGTCGCTGATCCTCAGCACCGCCCTATCGGCCATCGGAAAGTGGTTCAGCGACCTACTGCCGTTGCCGGGATTCGTCTTACACGCACTGAATTTGCTTCTCGCCTTCGCCGTGATCACCGGCCTCTTCGCCATGATCTTCAAAGTCTTGCCCGACGCCCACATCGCGTGGCGCGACGTGTGGGTGGGCGCCGCCCTCACGGCGGCGCTCTTCACCCTGGGAAAATTTGCCATCGGGTTTTATCTGGGAGCGAGCGACGTGGGCTCCGCCTACGGCGCGGCCGGCTCGCTGGTAATCGTGCTGGTCTGGGTCTACTATTCGGCGCAGATCCTGCTCTTCGGCGCGGAGTTCACCCAGGTCTATGCCAATCGGCATGGCGAACGCATCGTCCCAGCAGCCGATGCCGTCGTCGCGAACCGGGCCAAGGCGACCCCCGCCGGACAGGCGGAGCCGCCAGTGGCGGGACAAAAAGGCCGCGCAGCCTGACGCCGCACGCTGCCGAATGTCGAGAGCAACGCGTCATGTGGTCGATCGACACGCCGGAAGAACCTGGGCGCTACTGGTTCAAGGGCCTGTTCGAGTCAGTCGAAGGCGAGCCCGAAGATGTACTCGAGGTCGTCACGATCGACGCACTAGGCATGGTAACCTTGCCGGGACTGGCCACCTCCTATCCGATTAAGCGATTCATCGGCGAGTGGCACGGCCCCATATTCCCCCCAGATGATCTCTCAAGACATCCCCAGCGCTCGTGACCCGTCCAACCCTATGTGCGGACTCCGTGAATGGCGGAGGGCCCGCCTCAACTTCGCTAGAGATGCATCATGGTGCAGGCCGGCGGATTCCAGGGGTTTCTCTAGTCCCCCCCGCCTTGCACGCATGGTTGAGTGGAAAGGAGCATGTGCAAGGCATTGCCGCCGGTGAACGAACCGGTCAGGCAATGATTCACCACCATACAGAGGGAGGCAGGTATGAAACAGTTCATGTTGGCGTTGGTTGCCGTGGCATTTGTAGGCTCCGGCTCCGTCGCCGTTGCAGCCAATCCGATGAGCGATAAGGAAGCGTCGCCCACCATCAAGGAGCGCATCACCAAAGATACCGTCAAAGGTACCTTGATGAAGGTTGAAGGTGAGTATTACTACATCAAGGACAACGACGGCAAACAGACGAAAGTCCACGTGGATAAGAGTACCAAGATGGATAAAGTCGTTGTTGGAGACATGGTGAAAGCCTACGTGACGGACAAGGGCCACACCACCACCCTGCAGCGTGACGAGTAGGACGGGAAAGTCAACGTGACGCCGGCACCCGCCGGCGTCATACAGGGCACCTGATCATGGCGCGTTACGGCAAGAAGGCCCAGCAGTCGGTCAAGCAGGCGATGCGGAAACGAAAGCGTGGCGCGCTGAAGAGCGGCAAGAGTAAGAAACCCGTGAAAAGCCGCAAACAAGCGGTGGCAATCGGGCTCTCCGAGGCCCGGCGAAAGGGCGCCAAGGTTCCAAAAAAGAAGGCGGCGTAAGAGGCAGGTGGTCCTGCCGCCCGATTCCATAGGGCCGAATGGACAGGTTAGAATCTGATGAGAATGTTTGTCCTTTCTTCCATCTGACCCTTCCTCCCCTGAGACCAAGGGCCTCATTCATCGTTTAGCTAGGGATATTCCCTGTAGGGTGTTCACCCAACTATTAATTCGCGGAAATTCCAGCAGTTATGACACCGACTGGCTTCCGGTGCAGTCATTTGCCTACGACGCACCAACGCTGAATGCCCGTCCAAGCCTACACTGCGGCCATTTCTCGTTGACGGAGGAGTGGCATTGGCTTTGCTCCTACCAGGGCGTCCCATTTCATCTCTTCACAGTACAACGATAACAAGGTGAGACCATGACGGTGCTCTGCGCCTGGTGCGAGCAGGAAGGGAAGCCGGCGGTGATTCGTGGGAGAGCCTGTACGTTGGGCATTACGCCGGCCAGCCATGGCATCTGCAAGAGGCACGAAACCCTTCTCCGGAAACAAATGTCGTCGCTCGCCCCTAGGCGCAGACCGCGTGCCTTACAACCGCGCCTGCTGCTCCTCGCAAGCAGATCCTCGCGGACCTTTTCGTCAATGGGGGCTACCGGCCCCATATGGATGTGACACCGAATTCCCTGAGGCGCCTATGCAGGTCGAATTGATCACCGATCGCCAGCGGTTCGACGCCCTCAAGCCGGTGTGGAACCAGGTGTTGGATCGGTCACAAATCCCGCACCCCTTCGTCACGCACGAATGGATCAGCGCCTGGTGGGACAATTTTCAGCACAACGGGACGCCTTACATCCTCACGGTAAAAGACGGCGCGTCGGTCACGGCCATCGCCCCGCTCATTCTGGATCGCGGGAGGATGTACGGGTATCCCGTCCGGCGCCTGCACGGTATGGCCAACGTGTATACCGAGCGGTTCGAACTCCTGCTTGGCGAGCGTCCCCGCGAGGCGGCGCAAGCCTTGCGCGCCTATCTGGCCACGCAAGAGGACAGTTGGGATGTCTTGGAGCTGCGCCAAGTCCCCGCCGACAGTCCCACCCTGACCCATCTCACAGAACTGGCCGAATCCAATGACTACTTGTCCGGCTGCTGGGCTTCGACGGAGTCGCCCTATGTCGCCATCCGAGGTTCATGGGAGGCTTACGTGAAGGGCCTGAAGAAGACGCATCGCGCCGATGTCCGGAGGCGCATGGCGCACCTCGAACAACAGGGCCCGGTGGAGTTGGAAGTCATTCAGTCAGAGGACCAGCTCGAACGGAACTTCGCCGACGCGCTGCGCCTGGAATCGTCGGCCTGGAAGGGGTCGCAAGGGACCGCCATCGCGAGCCACCCTGACAGCATCGCCTTCTATCGGAACATCCTCGCCAAAGCGGCCGAGAATAAATGGCTTCGCCTCTATTTTTTGACGGTCGGCGGCAAACGCATCGCCGTGCGGATTGCACTCAGTCTCAACAAGCGGCTCTACATGCTTAAATCAGGGTACGATCCGGCCTATGCCTCATTCTCGCCTTCACATCTGCTGTGCGACAAAATGCTGGCCCAAGCGTGGGACGACCGGATTACGGAGGCGGACTTTCTCGGCCATGCCGAACGGTGGAAACGGAGCTGGGCCAACGAGTCCCGTTCTCATTTCTATGTGTTTCTCTTTCCCCGGCGCCCCATGCCCTGGCTGCTGCATCGCATCAAATTCTCGCTGCTGCCTCGGGTGCGCCGCACGCCCCTGGACCCCCTGCTCCGGCGATGGGCCTCTCGGTTCGACATAACCATTCATGCAGAGTGACAAGACTCAGCGAAGCCCTAGTCGGCGTGTCTGCCGTCCCTAGTCTGCTCAAGTCTGTGCGCCAGCAAGCCATCTGAACCCTCCCATTCTCCATCCATCGCCGACGTTGAAGCTTCCTTCGAAGCGCTCCAGGGATCTAATAATTTCTGGTAAGGGGAAAGCCCATCTTGCATGCTGCGGCTCACTCGGTATAATACGCCGCACTATGACAAGCAAACCCCTAGTTCACACTGCGTGCCGACCCTGGGTGAAACCATCCTTTTGGATGGTTCTCGTCTCGACCGTCCTCCTCTCGTCACCGGGCGGAGCCGGTTTGCTCGAAATGACCGAACTAATCGCTCACCCCCAGTACTACGACCGGAAAGAAGTCGTCGTGCTGGGCACCGTGAGCAAGGTTCGGCCGGTGACCGACAAGCAGGGCCATCCCGCTTTCCAATTCTTCCTGACGGACACCTCCGGGACCTTGAAGATCGTCAGCCGCACGGAAGTGCAGGATGGCGACCAGGTCATCGTGGAGGGGACGTTCAGCCGGCGACGGCAGAGCGGACGGCTTCCTGTCTACAACGAGGTCAGCGCGAACCTCGTGCGGCCTCTCACGGCGTTCAACGACGAGCTGATCGGCTAAGCGCGCCACAGGGAACTCCCCAGGCGCCTGCCGAATCGTGTCGAGCGACGCTGGTCTTCCCGCGCCTTGTCGTCCAGGCATGGGCTCGTGTGCCCGCCTCGAATAACGGCTCGCGTCCTCCAGTCGCCCGACTCCTGCAACCTCACCCGCCTCATCAGCGGACCCAGAACGGCGTGAGTGCTGACATCTCGATAGGCTGTCCGGTTGCAAGGCGTTGCCCGTGAGGCACTTCTGAGGACCATCGTGGATCTCGGGATGGCGATGAACAGTCGACGTCTGCCTGCCTGGCAAGCGAGCGCACGGTCGATCCAGCACAAAATGAAAACAAGCTTCGACCATGTCGTCCGACGTGGACGGGCTGCCTGCTGTGGACAGGTCAGAGTACGGAGGCATGGCTCTGACGGGAGTTCCCCAATGGGCCCTATTGACACAATATCTTGTGGAGCGCTTCCGAAGGCCACAATGCCTCAGTTTTTGGCAGAGCGCTCATTGGGGCCTCATGTGCGGCGGACGAGTGTGAATTTGTCGTCTGCCCACAGCCTTGTCCACAGAAATTGGGGATGCGGCTCTCCCTGAAACACCTGGCGGTTGACAGGCTTTCTTGTCGATGCCTAGACTCCGCCGGAGTTATGCCAACCCCGTGATCACCGCCCTGTACCACCTGTCGGGCTCGGAAGCGGATGCGCGAGCCCGCGCCGAACAAATCGCGCTCGATCACACGATCGAAGCCGACGCCGCACTGCTGCCCCCCTTACGCCGGAGCGAGATCGTCGGCCGGCTCGAGTCGTTTCATTCGGTTTCGAACGGCGTCTTTGAGGCCGTCATCCGGTATGCCGACGACCTCATCGGATCGGATCTGAGTGACCTGCTCCACGTGCTGTTCGGCATCAGCAGCCTGCGAGCCGGCATCCGCCTCGTCTCCTTCACGATGGACGAGGCGCCGCTGGCCCGATGGCGTGGGCCGCGTGTCGGCGTGGCCGGGCTGAGGGAGGCTTGCCGCGTCCGCGAGCGAGCGTTGGTCTGCGCAGTCCTGAAGCCGTTGGGCCGCACGCCGAAGGAACTGGCCCATCTCGCCGCACAGTTCGTCGAGGGCGGCGTGGACGTGATCAAGGACGACCAAGGCCTCCTCGATCAGCCCGTCTGTCCGTTTGAGGAGCGGGTCGGCCGCTGTGCCGACATCATCGCCGAACGCAGTGTGCAACGAGGCCGTCCTTGCCTGTACTTGGCGCACGTGACCGGCCCGGCCGAGGTGATGCACGGCCGG
>CAYQDJ010000033.1:0-27640 GCA_964416255.1 uncultured Nitrospira sp.
ATACCAGCGGAGCCATCCACCGCGATTCCGGAAGGGGAAGCTTGGCCCGGATCCAGACGGCCGCCAACAGAGCCAGCGAGCGGCAACAGACATGATGGAGCCGCCGCCTTGGCGACCATTCCCCCAAGGAGGAGGTCAGGAATCCGTTGAAGAATCCCAAGTAACCGGCCTCCAGCGTCCGGAGTCCCGCCTGCTCATGAACCGTCCGCAAGGTCTCCGGGGTGTAGACGACATGGGCGTGCAGGACCCGCCTGCTGGCGACCAGCTGCAACCCCAAGTTCAGGCCCTGCAGATTGGGCACCAGCGTCACGACACATCCTCCCGGCTTCAGGTAACGGGCCAAGATCTTGAGGTGGTCGGCCACGTTCGGCAGATGCTCGACCACGCCGAGCGAAAACACGAGATCGAACCGTTCGGTGAGATCGGCGTTCAGCGAGGGATCGAACGCATCCCGGCAGTAAATCCGGCCGTCCACCCCGGCCCCGGCCAAATTGGCTCGGGCCAACTCTGCGGCATGCGATTCGATGTCCAGTCCGGTCACGTCACAGCCCGTCGTTCGAGCCAAATACGGGAGCCAGGGAGACCGTCCGCAGCCGATTTCAAGCACCCGGGACTGATTCGACAGATTCCCGTATCGGTGAAACAACTGCATCATCCGTTGATCCTGCACGAACCGTTCGTTGGGCAACAACGGATTGCGGAGCAACTCGGCGGCCGACTGCGAATAAAACCCGGTTTCCTTCTTCCAAAGCCAATCGCTGGCCTCTACCGGCCCCATAAGACACCTCGTTCAAGAGTGTGAATGTTTGCCGTGCGGGAATCGATCTACAGCGTCATGACAGGGAGACGGCCGCGGCCAGGTCGTCGGAAGCCGCGACCGGATCGTCGCCGTCGAGAAACAGTCGCTGCCACAGCTCCAGGTTCATGAGCAGCCAGAGCCGGTCGGCGTGGTTCCTCACCCCTTGCCGGTGTTCGTCCGCGAGACGCCGCACCGAATCCGGCTGAAACAATCCCCTGGATAAGGCCCGGTGACTCACGACCAGATCCTCCACGACGGGCCAGAACGAACCCATCAGCCACCGGCCCAACGGCACGGGGAACCCCATTTTGGGTCTGGTCAAGATGTCCTGCGGAATGAGGCCGCGGACGGCCTCCCGCAAGACGGCCTTCGTGGTCCAGCGGTGCAGACGAAATTTCCCCGGCATGGCTGCGACCAACTCCACCAGTTCATGGTCCAAGTAGGGAACCCGGCTTTCGACGGACGCGGCCATGCTCATTTGATCTTGCTTCATCAGCAGTTCGACCAGATGCGTCTGCAGGTCGGCATAACTCATCCGCTCCAGCAGCCCCTCCTGCTGTTCTGCCCAATAGCGCAGCCCCTCTTGATGCGGATCATGCGCGGCGAGCAAGGTCTGATCGCGAAACAGTCCGCGCTGAAGGGCTGATGGGAACACGGAAAAATTGTCGAAAAACACTCCGCGCGGACCGGGAGGATACGCCAGAAAGGATCGCTCGGCATACCGCCGGAGAGGCTGAGGCAGCGCTCTCACCAGCTGGGCGACGCCCTGCCGGCCGGTCGACGGCATGGCACGCCAATAGAACCGGCCTAATCGTTCGTTCAGGGCGGTCACGCGATAGCGATAGTCATACCCGAGAAACAATTCGTCGGCGCCTTCCCCCGTGAGCACCACTTTGACGTGCTGGCGGGCGAGCCGAGACACAAAATACAGCGGGACGCTCGAATTGAAGGCGATCGGCTCGTCCTCATGCCAGACCAGACGGGGCAGCGCCTGGAAAAACTCCTGCGGCGACACGAGCACCTCATGGTACTGGGCGCCCGCTGCGCGGGCGGCGAGCCGCGCATACGGCAATTCGTTCGCTTCGACTTCGGAGAACCCCACGGAAAACGCGTGGACGGGAGTGCGGGATTCCGGCGCCATCAACATGGCCAGGGCGGTCGAGTCCAGCCCGCCCGAAAGAAACAGGCCCACGGGCACGTCGCTCATCAGGTGGCTGCGCACGGACGATTCCAATTGCGCCCGGACAAGCTGCGCCCGCTCACGCAGATCGGCGGAGGATCGGTCATTGCTCACCGGCGGCTGCCAATACCGCCGCTCGCGAAACCCCTCCGCCGGCGACCAGGACAGGGTGCGTCCGGGGAGCAGCTTGCGAACGCGACGGAAACAGGTTTGCTCGCCGGACACGAAGCGGGCCGCCATCAATTCAGGCAAAATCGCGTCATTGAGCTCGGGACGGAAGGCCCCCGCTGCCAACAGTCCCTTGATTTCTGATGCAAAAAACAACTGCTTGTCGGTGCAGGCATAATACAACGGCTTGATCCCAAGACGGTCCCGCGCGAGCAGCAACCGGCCTTGCACGCGGTCCCAGAGCGCGAAGGCAAACATCCCCTGCAACCGCTCGACACACCGGTCGCCGTACTCCTCATAGAGATGGAGGATCGTCTCGGTATCGCTGCGGGTGCGGTACTGATGGCCGCGGGCCTCTAGGTCGGGCCGCAACCGGGGATGGTTGTAGATTTCGCCGTTAAAGACGATCCAGAGGGTTTCGTCCTCGTTGGCCATGGGCTGTCGCCCGCCGGCCACATCGACGATCGCCAAACGGCGGTGGGCCAGCCCGACAGGGCCGTCGATCCACACCCCCGCTCCGTCGGGCCCACGATGCCGCTGCACGTCCCGCATGCGGGTGAGCTGCTCCTGGTCCACACGGCCCCGTGGATCCAGACTGACGATTCCAGCGATTGCACACATCGCTCAGGCTGCCTCCGTGGTCACAGAATGATGGCAATGCAACACGGCGCCGGGCGCCGGCAAGATGATGATCAGCGGGGCAAGGTTGCCCGAGCGGTATCCGCATGTTTCCGGGTCGCAGTCGTTCTCGCCGGACCACATACCGCCGGGCGAGATTGGGCAGGAGAGACCTCCGCCCTCCTCCCGGCGTCGAGAAATGTGCGGCACCAGAGTTCGAACACGATCAGCGTCCACAACTGGTAGTCACAAGGACGTCCTTGCTTGTGCCGGCGCACCAACGCCTCCGCCTCGGGGGCATGGAGAATGCCGCGGCGCCGGCATGTCTCGGAGAGAATCGTGTCCTGAAGCAACTGATCCAAATGCTTGCGCAGCCACTGCCCAATCGGCGGCGCGAACCCCTGCTTGGGCCGGTCCAGGACTCCGTCGGGGAGGAGCCCGCGCAACGCTCTCGTAAAAATGCGCTTCGTTTGCCCCTGCGCCATGCGCATCGCTTCGGGAATGCGGGCGGCAAACTCGACGAAGGTGTGATCGAGCAAGGGCACCCGCGCTTCAAGGGAATGGGCCATGCTCATGCGATCCACTTTGGTCAAAATATCGAGCGGCAGGTAATGTTCCACATCCATGGTCTGAAGCGCAGACAGCCAATGTCCGGTCGCCTGCGTGAGGTGGGCAATCCGCGACCGCTCCGTCCGACTGCGCGCCAAGTGCGCCCTGACCTCGGGGGTCACCATGTGTTGCCGCAACCTGCGTGTGAACAACGTTGAGGCGTCGAGGTACCGTTCCGCGTCCGGCAACGAATAATGATGCAGCCAGTTCTTCCCTTTCGCACCCTCCGGCATCAGATCGGACAGCGTCCCCAACGCCCATCTCGCCGGGGCGGGAAGAAAGCGGGCCCATCGCTGCCGTTCCTCGACGACATACTTGGTGTAGCCCGCGAACAATTCATCGCCCCCGTCGCCCGACAGGACGACCTTGACGTGTTGCGCCGCCAGCTTCGACACCATATAGGTGGGGATCGCCGACGAATCCCCCAGCGGTTCATCCAGATCCCAGGCCAGATCCTTGAGGATGCCCACGACGTCCGGATCGAGAATCAGTTCGTGGTGATCGGTGCCGAACCGCTCCGCCACCATCCGCGCGTACGGCAGCTCATTGAACCCTTCGTCCCGAAATCCGATGGAAAAGGTTTGCACGCGCCCGGCCCCGCCGGCCGCCATCGCCGCCACCACCGCGCTGGAATCGGTGCCCCCGCTGAGAAAGGCGCCGACGGGCACATCGCTCACCAGGTGACTTGCCACCGACTCCATCAAACGCGCGCGGAGTTCCTCCGCCAGGTCGTCCTCGGACCGGCCGTACTCCGGGGCAAACTGCACCCGCCAATAGCGTTCGATCCGCGGGGCGCCGCCCGGCACGACGGACAACCGATGTCCGGGTTCGAGTTTGTGCACCCCCGCCACGATGCTCTCCTGAGGCGGCGTGGTCATATAAGCGAGCAGGTGATCGAAGGCATCCCAATTGATCGTTCGCTCGACCTCCCGCAGCTGCAAGATCGCCTTGAGCTCGGACGCAAATAGCAACCGTCCGTTCACCTCGGCATAGTAGAGAGGTTTGATCCCCAGCCGGTCCCGGACCAAGAGGAGCCGGCGGCGCCGGTCATCCCAGACGGCGAAGGCGAACATCCCCCGCAATCGCTCGACGCAGCGATCGCCCCACTCTTCATAGAGATGGACGATGACCTCCGTGTCGGTCCCGGTGGTAAAGACATGCCCGCGGCCGGTCAACTCGGCCCGCAGCTCTCGATAGTTGTAAATCTCCCCGTTTAGGACGACCCAGACCGACCCGTCCTCATTTCCGATCGGCTGATGTCCGGTCTCGAGATCGATGATGCTCAAACGCCGCATGGCCAGCCCGACGTCACGCCCGAGATAGGCGCCCTCGTCGTCGGGCCCGCGGGCCCGCAGCGCCGCGCACATGACACGAAGCTCTTCCTCGTACACCGGACGCCCGTTCCCGCTCATGATCCCGGCAATACCGCACATAGTTCGCGATGTCCTTTGGTGGCAGAGGTTTCGCCGCGCTCAGCGCTTCCTCAACAGTGCCCCTACTCGTCGTGCGCTCTGAGCCCGAGCCGCGCGCCTCCCATGCGAAGCATTTGATAGGCCAGGTTCTTTTGCAGGCGCGGCACGACGGAAAACTTGAGGCGATGCAGCAACCGTGGTCGCGGACGATTGGGAAACACGAACAGCCAGGAATGGGCCCGCGTCACATGCGTCCATTCCAGTTTCCACCGCTCCGCGCTCCCGAGAAAATCGATTTCCAGAAGATGCCGGTTCCAGGCTTCCCTGAGCATGAGTTCGCATAAGACGAGCGAGGGCGCAAAGCTCGCGTAATGGGGGTCGTATCCCGATTTCAGAATGTACAATTTTTCCCGAAACTGAACGGTGAATTGCACGGCGATCCGCTTGCCGTTGAGAGTCAGAAAATGCAACCGGAGCCAGCCCTTCTCCGCCGCCTGCGCCAGGAAATGGCGATAGAACGTAAGCCGGTCCGGGCGATTCAATATCGCGGTGCCCGCTTGCCCCTTCCAGGCGGCGGCCTCCAACAACAATCCCTCTTCCACGGCCTGCTGGAGCCCCTCGCCGCCCGTCACGATCTCGCACTCCACCTTGCCGATGCGATGCAGCCCTTTGGCGCGGCCCCGCAGGTTGGAGACATGTTTTTTCGACAGACTTTTCACATACGCGTCCCACGGCTGACGAATGGGAATGTACGGGCCGTCGGTCGAATGCCACTGACCCGTCAGAAACCGGTCTGCCATCGCGAAATTTCCGAGGTGTTCGCCGACACACGACCCCTCGGGGACTTGCCGGAACTCCAGCATGTCCCACTCCGAGGCATGGGCGGCGAGGAATTTCCATATCGCCTCGCAGGTCTCTTTCGCCCGGCGGCTGAAAATAAAATCGAACCGCTCGGTGTACACGTTGGCCATGCCGCGGAGACGCCGCACCGGACATCCGTACACTCGGCCCCGATCCATCATGAGCGGCGCGAGGCCGATCACGTCCGATCCTTCCATGGCCAGGAGAATGTACAGCCGCCCCTCCGGCTCAAAGCTCTCCCACCAGGTGCGGACCCATTCGTGCCGCAAAAACGGATGGTCCACACCCGCCTCTTCCGCCAGCCGATTCCATACCGGCTCCAGTCGGACGAAGGCTTGATAGTCCGTCACCAGTCGTACGGTCACCGGCAGGGGCTCGTGTGCGCTTGCCTCTGTCTGACACGGTTGAACTGCCGGTTCCGCCTCGGTCATTGTCGTCTCCATGATGCATCCTCCTGTCTGTGACAGCCGGAAGGCCCCCTCCATGAATGTGAACGATGCTGCTCCGTCATAGGTTCCATCTTATGTTCCCGAACGAATCGTGATCGGCTGGACACGGACGGGCGCACTCTGGTGAGCGGGCAGGGTCAGATCGAGCTCCTCGACCTGACGGGCCATATAGCTCAGCTGCGCGTCCGTGATGTCCTGATGAATCGGCAGTTCCAGCACGTGCCGGCGAAGAAACCGCGAATCCTCCCCTTCGCATCCCGCCGCCGAGTCATCGCCCTCATTCCATAACTCCGTCGCCATCACGCCTCTGGCCCACAACGCGCGGGCCGCACGAGCCTTGTGCTTGACCAGGAAGGGAAAAAACAATGGGCACGTGCCAGGAGGCAGGTCGGCGCACACGGAACCGTGCCGAGGCAGCCGTTCCTGGAGGAACAAGAAATTGTGACGGCGGCGTGTACGAATGTGCTCGTAGTTCAGCTTCCTGAGCAAGCGGGCGGAGGACGAGGCCATGCCGATGTTGACATGCGCGCGGTTGAACCCCGTGTCGCCGACCGGCACGCGCTCCACGCGCAAGGCGGTCAGCACCCCGCCGATGCGTTGTTTGGTCTGCGCGAGCCAACGACCAGGGCGCTCATAGCGGCTCCGCAGCCGTTCAAAGGTCAATTCGGCCAAACGTCCTGCCGCAAACATCCGGCCTCCGGAGTCCAGCGGCATGTGCACCAGGTCATCGAAGACGCGTCGATTTTGCACCAGCATGCCTCCGTCGGGCAGCGGCAGTGTCTTATAGAGGCAAAACACCGCATAATCGCCATAGCTTCCTGCGGGCCGACCATCGATGTCCGTCAGCATGGCGAGGGCGCAATCTTCTACGAGCACCACGTCGAGTTCGGCGCACAAGGCGCGCAGGTCCGCCGCCGGCTGAGGCCAGCCGGCATAATGGATGACGAAGAGTACGTGCGCCTCGTGCTGTCGGCACAGCCGACGCACCTGATCCACATCGAAGGTGAACCGGCGGGTGACCGGATACCATACGATCTGCGCACCGGCATGGCGCATCGCCCGGATCTCGTTGCCCATATGATAATCGGGCGCTAAGACGACCCGACGTCCGGTTTGCACCAGCTTTGAAAACACATGGTAGATCGCGCTTCTGGCGGTATGAAAAGACGTGGTGTTGGGCTCGTTCAACGGGAAGGGCAGCGCCTTCTCGCCGGTTCGCCCCACCCACTCCGCAAATCCAAGACCTTGCCAGGCCGGAAGATACATCATGATGGGATGCTCCCGTTTAGGAACGGCAATTCTCAATGTTCCATGGTCAATGTTTACTGTGGATCTCGGAAATGATCTCGGTCCCGATGGAGTGAACATTGATCATTGAACATTGAACTTTCATCACTTGGACAGCCTGTAACGTGTTTGGATCGTGCCGTCGAAGGTGGCCGCCGCCCGCAAGAGGGACGCATACCACCAGCTGCCCCGGAGGCGCGGCAGCAGATGAAACTTGAGGTAGAACACCAGCCTGGCTTTGGGACGTTTGGGAAACACGAACAGCCAACAATGCCGTCGGATGTCCCTGGACCAATTCAATTTCCACGGTTCGGCGCTGCCGAGAAAGTCCACCTCGGCATACCCCTGTCGCCAGGCGTCTTCGATAATCTTATGGCAGAGCACATGCCCGGGAGACCAGGAGGCGTACTGCGGATCGTAGCCCGACTTCAACTTGTAGAGCTTGTTTCGAAACAGCAGCGCCAGACGAACGGCAATGCGTTTTCCTCCCAGCGTTAAGAAATACAACCGCAGCCAACCCCGCTGCGCCGCCTTGTGCAGCATGTGCCGATAAAACGCCGCGCTATCCGGCCGGCTCTTGATGGCCGTGCCGTCTCGCTCCTTCCAGGCCACGGCTTCAAGGTCCAGCGCCTCATCGATGTCCGCGTCCAATCGCTGCCCGGATTGCACGACGTCGAACCCGACGGAGGCTTGGGATTCCAAATGCTGGAGCGATTTCCGCATCGTGGCCCGGTGCTGCTTTTTGAGGCTCTGATAATAGGCGTCCCAGGGTTGGGTCAGGGGAACAAACGGCGATTCGGCCGAAGGCCATTCTCCCAACAAAAGCCGCTCGCTCATGGTGGAACGGGGGAGATGTTCCAAGGCCGCACATCCTTCAGGCAGCTGACGCAATTCCACCACATCCCATTCGTCGGCGTGCTCGACCAGATAGCCCCAAATCGCGGCGCTCGCTTCGTGTGGTCGCGGGGAGACAATGGCGTCGAAGCGCTCCGTATAGACGTTGGCGATGCCCCGAACCCGACGCACCGGGATCCCGTACATGCGGGCGCGATCTTTCATCAGGGGGGCCACGGCGATCGTCCGATTCTGTTCCTTCACCACCAGGACATGCAGTTGGCCGTTCTGATCAAAGGAGTCCCAGATCCCGCGGATCCATTCATGGCGAACAAACGGGAAGTCGATGCCGGCCTCTTCCACCAGCCGGTTCCAGGTCGGTTCGATCTCGATGAAGTCACGGTAGTCTGTGAGCACCTCCACGTGCAGCGCCTCGGCATGAGAATCCCGCTGATCGCCGAACCGCCCGGACGCCCGGTGGTCAGACACGCTACGCGGCACAGCGTTTCTCCTCCCTGCGATCAAGCGGCGCACGCGCGGACAGGGCCCCATAGAGTTCCGCCCACTGACCCCCCACCCGCGGCCAGGAGAACCGGTCCAGCCGCGAATGCGCCCGTGCGGCCATCGCGCTGGCCGTGTCGGGATGGCGGAGCAAAAATGCCGCGGCGCGCGCCATGGCGGCGGGATCCTGTTCCGGGACCACCATCGCGCTGATGCCGTCCTCGACCATGTTGGGAATATCGCCGACCCCGGTCGTCACGACGGGAAGCCCGGAGGCGGCCGCCTCCAACAGGGACAGCGGCTGGTTATCGATAAGCGACGAGTTCAGCATGATGTCGCACCGGTCGAGCAGCGCCGGAATCGCGTTGGCGGCGACCGGGCCGAGAAACTCCACCCCGGTCACGTTCAGCGCCGCCGCCAACCGCCGCAACTCCGGTTCCTGGCTGCCGCCTCCCGCCAACGTCAGCGTCGCCTCCGGGAAGACCGTCTTGAGCAGAGCAAAGGCCAGCAGCGTCTGTTCGACGCCGTAGTACCATTCGAAGCACCGCGTCGAGACGAACCGCGGGCGCAGCGGGCTGCGGCGGCGATACCGGAACACGCTCGTGTCGACCGTATTATGGATGACGCGGGCCTGGTACCCGAACGAGGCAAACACCTTCCGCAAATACTCCGACGGGACGACGATCTCGTCGACCCGGCGCAGCCACGGATGGATGAGCGCCCCCCAATGGGCCAAATGGTCCGCTGCTTCACCACTGTGATAGTTCAACACGACCGGTTTCCCGAACAAGCGGCCCGCCAGCACCGCCGGCAGCGGCGCCAGCAGGAACGACCAGTAGGAGGCGGAGGAGGCATGCACGACGTCCGCCCCGCGAAGCCGCATGAGGCTCGGCAGATACACACACTGATTGACGATCGTCCTGAGAAACGGGACACGCCTGATCCACTTGAGCGGAGACGGGAACGGCGGATCGATCGGGAGCAAGTGGACCTCGTAGCCCTCGCTGCGCAACTGCTCGGTGAGCGTGAGCGCATGCAGGGCTTGGCCGCCGACGGTTCTCATGCTCGGGGCAATGATCTCGATTTTCGGCAACGTGGTCTTCATCCCGCTCAGCGTCGAACCGGTCAGAGTTCCCGGAACCGGAAGCGAGTTGGGCTCAAGGGCTGCATCCACCGGAGCAACGTCTCCTGTTCACTTTTGCGAAGCAGACCGAACATCCAGGCCGCGACGGCGTACGTGCCCGCATACACCGCGCTCAGCACGACCAAGCGCACCAGCGGCATCGCCTGGATCTGCCACGCCGCCCAGAGTGTCGGAATCGACGCCGCGCCCGCCACGATCGCGATCGCGACCAGGTCCCGCCATGGCAGCAGGCGGCTCACGCCGGTTCTCCAACAGGTGGTCATCCTTGCCAGCCCCATCATCTTGCCGGCCGCCAGTGCCAGCAGGGTCACCAGCACCGCGCCCGCCAACCCCCACGTCGTGACGAACCAATAGAGGCCGCCTGCGACCACCACAAAGCGGGCGATGTTGATGATCAACAGGAACGGCGTCTGGGCGTACACGCGGAGGAGGCCGTCCATCGGGATCACCGACAGCAGAATCGCCGTGCACCAGATGCGGAAAATCGGTACGCTCGCGGCGTAGGCGTCGGTGAACAGGAAGACGATGAGATCATGGGCCACCACCAGCAGCAGCGCCACCAGCGGAAAGAAGATCAAGGCGAGTTTGCGTACCGTATCGTGCCACATCGCCACCACGGCGGCCTCCCGGCCGTCTCGTCTGGCCTGCACCATGCCGACCATCATGACGTTGACGACCGAGCTGCTGACCACTTCCACCAGCGGCACTTGCAGACATCCGACGGCATACACGGCGAACGTCGCCGCATCGAACCAGGACGACACGGCATACTGATGTAAGCTTTCCTGTCCGATCGTAAACAGCACATAAAACGCGAAGGGAACACTGTAGGCGATTTGTTTGCCCAGCAACATCCAGTCTGGCCGCAAGGTGATCCCGAACTGCGCCCGGCAATACCAGAGGGTGGTGCCCAGGCGCACGGCCGCAAAGAGGATGGCTCCGTACAAGAGACTCGTCAGCGTGTGCCAGATCAGCACCGGCCCCACGATCATCAGAGTCCGCGCCACATCCGACAGGCCGTAGGAGGCGGCCGCCGCGCCGTACTGCTGGCGCGCCGTCATCACGATTTCGAGTACATAGGACACCACCATCAGCAGAAAGAAAATCGCCAGGAGCGGGATCAACGGGGCCAGGTGCGGATTGTTCATCCATTCGGCGATGCGCTCCGCGCCAGCGGCCAGCCCGGCCGCAATCAGCAGACCGATACCTCCCAGCACCGCCAGGGCATTCGCCACGTACCGGCCGCCCTCCCGATCGGAGCCGGGGAGAAAATAGAACAGGCTCTCGGACATGCCCACTTGCGCGAGACTCACCATGCTCCCATAGAGTAGAAAGACCTGTTTGTACGTCCCGAACGCCTGTTGATCGAACCACCGGACGAGCACGAGCGGCAGGAGAAACAGGGCGACATAGCCGACCGTCCGGCCGGCCATGATGGTCAGCGCCGGTCTAAACATAACGTGAGCCGGAAACCCCGTCTCGGTGTTCGGCGGAGGGCCGCTCCGGTGGCGCCGACCATGGGGAGCTGGAAGGGACGGCTGGAACCCTGTCTCGATGATCGTGCGCACAGGTGTGCCACAGATCGAACACATGATGCACGTGACAACTCATGACACTGGGAGAAAAGCGGCCGCCGGCGTCCAGGCTCGAACGTTCCCACAACATGAGCCGCGGGATGGTCAGGTGTGGATGGCGGGCGTCTCGGTACAGGCAGGTCCCGTATGCGAAGCGATACCCGGCTTCGGCCACCGCGGACACGACCGTGGGATTGTACCGGCCATCGGGGTAGGCAAAATGGGCCACCGGCCGTCTTAGCCTTTCCTGCAACACCAGCAACGAGGTTTTCGTTTGCGCCGCCACCTGCTCGGGACTCTCCTCCGTCAGCGTCGCGTGGGTCCGGGTGTGGGAACCGATGACGAACCCCGAGTCCGCCATGGCATGCGCCATGCCCCAAGTCAGCGACTGCAACTCCGGATAGTCCTGATCGTCGATTCCGACCATGGCATCGAGCGTCTCGACGGCCGTGCGCAGCTCCCAATGTGTTAAGGTCGTAAACAACCACCGCATGGTGAGAAACGCATCCTCCGCCACACCCTTGTCGGCGGGATTCAGGTGGAGACCGCCGGCCGCGAGCACGCGCCGCAAACGCTCTTCCGAATGGCCCAACACCGGCAGGAGGGCCACCAAGAGCACGTACAACTTATCGTAGAGCTGCACCTGGGAACTCCCCATGGCGTCGGTAATGACGAAGACTCCCGCGGGAATGCCCTTCCGTCGCAAGAGCGGCAGGGCGTGGTGATAGACGCCGACATATCCGTCGTCGAACGTCACGGCGGCGAGCGTGTGGGCCGACTCATCCCCTTGTTCCAACCGCCGGCCGAGCTCATCGAGCGGGACGAAACGATAGTGACGGCCCACCCAATCCAGCTGTTGCTCCAACATCGTGGTGCTGATGAGGTTCGGCAGCTGCACCCGGCCGATGTGCGGACGGATGTCCTCCACGACCGCATGGTAGGCCAGCACCAGAGGGACCTGCTTCCATCGGGGCAATGCCCCAATCGCCCCGGCGGCGCCGGTCCAATGTAAGCCGGCCGCAACCGCAGTCTTGACCAGAGGTTTCAACATCGCAGCAACCTGTTTTCCGGTTGACCCATGTACATAACGGTAATGCGGACGCGGTGAACCTTTCGCTTAGGCCGATCCACGCCTCCAGGCAATCGCGCGTGCCAACACGGCGGGCGGGAGGACGCGCCGAGCCACCGCTTTTGCGCGATCGTCGGCGGCCACCGCGCCCCGGCACAACGAGCCGCCCAGCGAGGGCGGATACAGCCTGAGCCGCAGGAGCTCATGGCGGTCGCTTGCCCACAAGAACTTGTAGGCTTCCGTTCCATGCAAGAGATCGTAGTCTTCAACACCGTCCGCGAGCGCGTGTTTGATCGCCAAGCCCATCGTCACCAGCCCCACGCTGTGCTGCCGGTAGGCCGGGTCGAACCCGGATTGATAGAAGTAGAACCGCCGGTCATGCCGAAATCCGTACAGGGCTCCAAGGGGTCGGCCGTCGAGACGGAGGACGAACAGGCGCAGCCAGCCGCGCTCCAGCGCCGTCCGGCTGAAGGCCTCGTGAAACGCCTGGATGTCGGGTGACCGCATCGTTTCGGAGCCGCCCCGTTCGTCCCACCGCAGATTGTGCAGATCGATCAATGTGCGGAGCGCCTCCTGCCGCTGATCTTCCTTCTCCACCATCTCGAACACCACCGTGCCCAGTTTGTGCAGGTTCTTGAGGCGACGGTTGAAATTGTACCGGTGTTGCGATCCCAACGAGGCCAGGTAGGACTCCCACGTGTGTCCCTTGAGGGGAATATGCGGGCAGACGTCCACGGGCATGGACTGCACCGTCCACCCGCTCTGCTCCAGTTCGTGGACCATCCCCGCGGCGAGATGTTGCTTGGCGTGCAGGTGGGTGAGGGTCATGACCGCTCGGCGCCGCTGGAAAAATTCGGCCAACGTGCGCGACACCTGTGCGTCATACCCGCGCCGGACGATCACATCGAGGTAATCGGACCCGACCAGTCCGCTGCCCATGAATTGCAGCGACGAATAGGGCAGCAGCCCGCCGAACCGGGTGGTCTCGGTAAAGAACGGCGCCAGGCCGAGCAGCCGGCTGTGGCGCCGTACGGTCACCAAGGCCAGTTTCCGTCCCGTCGAGAACGACCGCCACCAGGTGTCGAGCCATTCCCGTGTAAGGAACAGGCAGTCGGCGTCGCTGTCCTCGAGCAACTCGTCCCACTCCTCCGCCAGGTGCACGAGACGCGCGGGATCTTCGATGACGGTGACGAGCAGATTGTCGCTCGAACGGAAGGACAGCTGCTCCGCTTCCTCGGGAGGCTGCAGGCAGCTGTAGTCCATGATATCGATGTGGGTGCGCACGGGTTTGGCCGGTGTGCCCGCGACGACCGTGCGAGGAGGCACGTCGTCCAGCACGACGGCATTCGCTCCGACGACCGACTCCCTGCCGATGGCGATCGGCCCGAGGAGCTTGGCCCCCGCCCCTATCACACAGCGATCCTCGATGACGGGCACGCCCCATCGCCGTGAGCGGCCGCCGATCGTCACTTGATGACCGACCGTCACGAACTTGCCGATTTTGCACCGTTCGTGCAGCACGATGCCCAGCCCGCCGTAAGCCAACTCGGCTCCCTCCCCAATCTCGGCCGACATCGGCACCACGGCGTTATAAAGTACATAGATGGCCCGGTACATCAGCGTGGGAATCAACGGAATCCGGCGCCGATAGCACCAATGACCGATGCGGTACAGCGACAGCGCGTTCATCAGGCGGCCTTTCGAGACGGGACGGCTAAGGACCGGCCGGTTCGCCGCGAACGATCCAGGAGTTCGCCGTACAACCGCTCGGTGCTGGCGACGGCGGACTCGAGCGAGTAGCGGCTGAAGACCTGTCTCCGTCCCGCCTGCCCCAAGGTTCTCGCGAGCATCGGGTTCCCCAACACCCGCAGGATCGCCTCGGCCAAGGCGTCCGGATCGCCGGGCGGTACCAGGAGTCCCGTCTCGCCGTCCCGGACGATTTCCGGGGTGCCGCCCACCCGGGTGGCCACCACCGGGATGCCGGCGGCCATGGATTCCAACAGCGAATTGGAGAGCCCCTCGAGTCCCAGACTCGGCAGGACCGACACCGACAACGCCGCCAGCAGATCCGGCACGTCCAGGCGAAATCCGGTGAACACCACGCGCTCCTCGAGACCCAGGCTGACCGCCATCCGTTTCAAGGCTTCGCGATAGGCCTGATCGACTTTGGTGTCGCCGACGATGACGAAGCGCACCTGCGGGAGGCGCGCCGCGACGAGCGCTGCCGCGCGCAGAAAACACTCATGCCCCTTGATGCGCATCAATCTGGACAGGACTCCCACAACCGGCGCGCCGCTGGGAATCCGCAACTCACGGCGCACCCGCTCACCCTCGCCGGATTGCACGAATCGCGCGCAGTCGATGCCGTTCGGAATCACCGTCAGCCGCTCGGGCCGGTATCCGCGCTGGATCAGATCCCGCTTGATGGCCTCGGCGTTGACGACAAGATGATCGGCCATCCGGCAGCAGAGTTTTTGCACGTTGTGCTGCCGGGGCGTCCAGATGTCCCCGATGTCCCGAACGGAACCGAGAATGACCGGCACGCCGGCGAGTCGCGCCGCGGGGATGCCGAACACGTTGGGATAGAAACTATAGGTATGGAGGATCTGGATCCGCTGCCGCCGCAACTGCTTGGCAAACGCCACTTGTAGTTTCCACGTCGCCCAGCCGTACAGCCGGCGTATTTTATACTCGGATATCGACCAACCCTGCTCATGGCACTCGGCGAGCAATTCGCCGATGCGGTGCAGACAGGCAAATTGCAGGTCGAACCGCGTGCGGTCCAAGCCCTTGCCGATGTTCACGACCTGCCGCTCCGTGCCCCCGATCGCAAAAATGGTGACGAACTTCAGCAGGCGGATCCGGTCACGCTCCGCCGGCGCGGCGGCGGCCAGCCCCCGGGTGAAGTCCGGGAGTTGGTCGGACACCTGTGTCGACGGCGGCTCCAGAAACTCCGATTGCATTAGGTCTGACATGACGCCCTCATGGATCGAGAAATGGCCTCCGCCGCAATGGCCAACGCGGCGACGTAATAAAAGTACGGATGGTAGCTGACCGGATGGAACATCGAGGCCAGCGCGAAGGCGATGAGGCTGATTTGGATCCCATCCGTCAAATGCGTCAGCGGTTTCAAGCCCGGTTCCCCTGCCAGGCGACGCTGGACATCGACCGTACTCTTGAGTGCGGAGACGACGAGCAGCACGAACAGGATGGCGCCGATCATGCCGAGTTCGATCGCCAGTTCCAATACGACATTATGGACCGGCCGCCAGGCGCCGCCTCTCGCTTCATTCATCGCCAGCACGTTCATCCCGACACCGGACCCGACGACCGGCGAGGAGAGGACATGGCCCGCGGCAATGACCATGTCGGTCCAGCGCTCGCCGGCGGAGCCGGTAGAGTCGGCTTCGGTATGGACGATCGTACTCATCCGGTCGAAATAGGTCGTGGGCAGGAAGGGCACGGCCAGCAGGAAGACGACCAGCAAGCCGTAGATCCACACCCGCTCGGACCGGCGGCGCAGCTTCCACAGATACAGCATCATGATGCAGCCCAGCGTCAGAAACCCCGCCCGCGAGAAGGTCAGGACCACCGTCATCACTTCCGAGCCGAGCATGCACAGCAGGATGAAACGCAGTTTGGGCTGCGAGGTGCTGAGCAGCAGGGCCATCGTGAGGGGGATGATGATATTGATCATCAGCGCCATGTCGTTGGGATTCTTCGTCAAGGCGCCTTCGTTGCCGACGACCCGGTCGCTGTTGGCGGCCTGGTCGATGAACACCCCTGACATGTAGTTGTTCATCGCAATCAATCCCAGACCCACGGCCATGATGCTCAAACTCCACGCCACCTGGCGCAACCGCGGCAGCGTCGTGGCCGTGTGGCTCAGCAGCCAAAAGATCGCCAAGGTCTTGAAGTACATGCCGAACAAAAAGGCGAAGCTGCCGCCCGGCCAGATCGAAAAGGGCGCGGTCAGGGTGGCCCAGGCGGCCAGCAACCCGGCCATCCGCAGCGTTGGGGTGCGCATGAACAAAGGCGCGCGACGGTTGAATCGATCCAGGACATACATCCCGAGCCCGATCGCGGCTGGGATCATGGCCGGGCGCACCGCTTCGAGAGCCGGCACGTAGGCTTGGGGAGAAAAGAGCAAGACCGCGGTGAACACGATCGCAGACCAAAACGGCACCGCCGAGAGCGGCGGATCCCACTGTCCGGCATCGGCCGACCGCTCCACCCGCCAATCGGCAGGGTCCGATTGCGTTCTCCACCATTCGATGCGTTCGGCGCGGGCATCCATCGCTCGTTCCTTGGTGATCCTCAATGCGCCAGCACCGTGGTGGACCGGTCGGCGGCCGGGAGGCGCCGTCCGGACGACGGGCGGGTGTCCTGATCGGCGAGGAGTTCGACGATGCGCTCCGAGGCATGCCCGTCCCACAACGGCGGCCGTCGGCCCGCGGGCGGCGGTTGATCCATCGCCTGGTAGGCCGCCGTCAGGATGGCGTCGGGATCGGCGCCGATCAATCGATTGGTGCCGTGGGTCACGGTGACGGGCCGCTCCGTATTGGGGCGCAGCGTCAGACAGGGCACTCCCAGCACCGTGGTTTCCTCCTGGATGCCGCCGGAATCGGTCAACACCATGCGCGCCCGGCTCATCACCGCCAGACAGTCGAGATACCCGAGCGGCTCGAGGCCGACCAGGCCGCCGGGAAACGGGCCGCCCGGACGGCAGGACTCCAGCCAGTGAAGATGCCGGTGGCCGTGCAAGGCGTGTCTTGTCCGAGGATGGACCGGCCAGAGAATGCCGATGCGCCGGGACAACTCGTGCAACGCATCGACGATCCGCGCCAACGTGTCGGCATCATCGACGTTGGCGGGACGATGCAGGGTCACCAGGGCATACGGACGCTCGGCCGGCACGCGCAGCCGGTCGAAGACATCGGCGCGCTGCCAGCGTGGGCGGCACGCTTCCAAGGCGTCGATCATCACGTTCCCGACCAGATGGATGCGCGCCGGCGCGATGCCTTCCCGAAGTAAATTCTGCACGCCGCTGTCTTCCGTCACAAACAACTGATCCGCGACGGCGTCGGTCAGCACGCGGTTGATTTCTTCCGGCATCGACCGATCGAAACTCCGCAGGCCGGCTTCGACGTGGTCTACCGGAATGCCGAGTTTGGCGGCCACGAGCGCGGACGCGACGGTGCTGTTGACATCCCCCACCACCATCACGCGGTCCGGCGCCTCCGCCGTCATCACCGGCTCCAGTCGTTTCATGACTTCCGCGGTCTGCACGGCATGAGAACCGGACCCGACTTCCAAGTTGTACGCAGGCGGATCAATCGCGAGGTCGGTAAAGAACCGCTCGGACAACTGTTGGTCGTAGTGCTGACCGGTATGCACCAGCACCGCCTGCATGTCGGTGCGCCTGCGCATTTGTTTCAGCAGGGGGCCGATCTTCACAAAGTTTGGGCGTGCGCCCGCAATCACGAGAATCTTCATGCGACTCCTTCAAGACGACGAGGCGAGACACGGCCCGTCAGGCCGCATCCAATCGGTTGACTGCGCGCGGCTCCGGCACAACCGCCTCTCTGCCCTCGATCAACGAGTGCTGGCCGAGCGCGACGACTTTGACCGTCATCACCAAGATGCGCAGGTCCATCCAGAGGGACAAATGTTTGATGTAGAAGAGGTCGTACCGCATCTTCTCGGTTTCTTCTTCGAGATTGTTGGCGTACCCGTACCGCACTTGCGCCCAACCGGTGATGCCGGGCCGCACCATCGCCCGCAAGGCGTAGTACGGGATGTGGGTCAAGAACAGCTCGTAGTTGCAGGCCGGATGCGGACGGGGGCCGACAAGATTCATGTCCCCCCGAAGCACGTTATAGAGTTGGGGAAGCTCGTCGAGCCGGAATTTTCTGAGCCACTCTCCGACGCGCGTAATCCGGTCGCCATTGTCGCGCACCCACTCCGAGGGCCGTTCGAGCACAGGATGCATCGTTCGAAACTTCACCAGCGCAAACCGGCGGCCGTTTCGCCCGATGCGCTCCTGCACAAACAAGACCGGTCCCGCGGAATCCCATTTGATGAGGGCCGCGATCAGGAGAAACAGCGGGGCGCAGAGCACCAACCCCAGCGCGGCCGCCAGGAAACTCGCCAGCCGCTGGACGGCGCCGTGAACGGCGGAGGGGCTGAACTCCGGGGCAAAAATGACCTGGCTTGGCTGGAGCCAGTCCAGGTGCAGTTTGCCGGTCAGCCGCTCGTACAGATGCATGCCGTCTTCGATGAGGACGCCATGCCGCTTGGCCTCCAGCAGCGCCTCCAGCGGCAATCGTCCGCGACGTTCCCCCATCGCCACCACGATGCGATCCGGAGTCGGAGACGCTGAGGCGGGACGAAGATCGCGAGAAAAGCCGAACGAGACCCCATCCTTGGACGGCCGCCCCAACTTGGCCGGCTCGACGGCATCGAGCAGGCGATAACGCGGGCGGCGCGCAAGTTCCCCGATCAGCACACGCGCCAAACCGGTCTTTCCGAGCACCAAGACGTGTTCGACGAACGGCGGATTGACCCAGATCCGGTACCAGAGCGCGCGGCTGACGAGCACGATCCCGACCGTCACGAGCACGCCGCCCATCAACGCCGACCACGACACCGTGGCGGGCAGGACGGCATAGGTCAGGATCGCGGCCGACATGCCGGCGGCCACCGCGCCGCGCGGCACCCGACGGAGAAACTGCGCATAGGTGCGCACCGTCACAAAGTCGTAGAGCCGCGTGCAATAAAAGGCGCCGATGCAGCATGCGGACACCAACCCGGCGGTCAGGACGGCCGCACCGGTCCCGCCTTGGACGCCGCTCATTCCGAAAACGAATAGGAAGATGGCAAAAAACACCGTCGCCTCGACCAGGATGACCGCAAGAGCCATGATGCACCGCCCGCTTCTATTGTGAGCGTTAGTCGGACTGAGACGGCATGCAGTAGGGGCCGTAGGAGATATAGGTCTTCAACAACCGACTGTCGCCGTTGAACACCAACCCGACGAGCTTGGACGGGCCAAGGATATTCAAGGCTTCGGCAACGTCCGTGCGGGACGTCTTGTCGGCGCCGATGATCATCACGAACCCGTCCACCGCGCGGCTCATCATGATGCAATCGGGAGCCAGGACCAGCGGAGCGGTGTCGAGGATAATCCACTCGTAGTCGCCGCGCGCCTCGTCCAGCAAGTCCACAAATCGCTGCGATTTGAAGATTTCATGCGGGAGCGCCTGCGCGCGCCCGGCCGTGACGACGGAGAGATTCCAGGCCGGATTCCGCCGTGCCACGTCCTTCAGGGTCATCTCACCGTTGACGAACACGTCTCGAAATCCGACCGTATGGTCCCGTAACCCCAGCTGGGACCCCACCGACGGCTTCCTCAGATCCAGATCGATCAGCAGCACGCGCGCCGAGGGCGATTGCGCAATGGCCCCCGACAAGTTAATGGCCGTGACCGTCTTGCCGTCCCCCATCATCGGGCTGGACACCGCCACCACCTGCAGCAGCCCGGATTGACGGCGCTGCTCCAGCATCAGACTCAAGGTCCGGTACTGTTCCGCCTCGATGGTGGCCGGCGACAGCAGGCTGACGAGGTGTGCGTCCGGCTCCGTTCGGCCCAGCAGTTTTTCCAAGCTGGACACCTCCTCCCGTCTCTCGCCTCGGCGATAGGACGACTCTTCCGAGCTTGGGTCAGAAGGAACAGCTCGGATGGCGGAACTCCTATGATCTTTGATAGCCAAGAGTGTTTCTCCTCCCTCTCTACCCGGCCGGGCGGCAAACGGCTCACCGGCCTTGGGCCGGCGGCTGCTTGCTCTCACTCAGCATCAACACCAATTGCTCGTTGTCCGACGCCATGTAATGGAACAGCCCGACCACGAGGACGACGCTGATGGCCGAGACCGTGGCCTGCAGGCTCCATCGGGCCATTGTTTTGCGCCGTTCGGCTTTGGTTTGAATCAACGGAATCCTGACCAGAATGGGCACCTTCGTGAATGTTCTCAGCTCCTCCACGTCGTGAAACGACTTGTCTCGATATTCGGCCAGCATCATCCCGCCGACAGCCAGTCCCATGGCCAATACCAGCCCCATCAGCATCACTCTCAGTCGGTTCGGCGCGGAAGGCGCGGTCGTGGGCATGGCCGGATCGATGATGCGCATATCGCCGCCGCCCTTGGCCCGTTCCATCGTTTCCGCCAATTGCGCATCTTCGAACCGCTGGAGCAGCGAGAGATACAAATCACGAGTCATCTTGTAATCGCGCTCCAGCTGTTCGAATTCCTGCGCGTGATGGGGCGACCGCTCGACCCGGCGCTGGTACGTCGAGACTTCCTGGCGCAGCCGTTGCTCGTCGGTCTTCAGATTCTTCAAGTCACGGTCCAGGTCCCGCAAGGCTTGCTTGATGTCGTCGGCACTCATCAGCATCGCCGCGGCTTGGGCGGGATCGAGCTTGGCGTCTTGTGCCGTTGCCGCCAGCGCTTTTTCGATCGCGGCGATTTCCCCTTGGATGCGCAGCACATCGGGATGCTTGCTGCTGGCACGGGTCCTCAACTCCGTCAACTCGGTCCGGAGTTTCTCCAGATGATACGGCAGGGAATCGGGGTTGGAGACCGCCGCCGGTCCTCCGGCATTCAGGTCAAACAGTTGCTTGCCCAGCCGCTCGCGCCGTTCGAGCACCCGCATCTGGTTTTCATTATTCAGACTCAGTTCCTGATTCAGCCGGCCGAGCGTACTGAGATTGACCTGCACCTGTTCGGGCAACTCTCCCATGTTCCGCTGCTTGAAGCTGACGATCTTGCGCTCCTGTTCGTCGTGCCGCTGTTTGACTTCATGCAACTGTTTTTTCAACAGCGCGGTCGTGTCGGACGCCTGGCGGCTGCGCATCTTGAGATTCTCTTCGACATATTCTCCGGCCAGGGTGTTCGCGACCTTCGCCACGGTTTCCGGATCCCGCCCGCGATAGCTCACTTTGAAGCCGAACGTGCCGTCGCGGCCGTAGACTTGACGTTGCAGTTCCTTCAGTTCCAGCGAAATGTCCTTCCGCATCCGGTCGGCGACGGCCTCCTCGGACGCATGCTCGCGCAAGTCCCGATACAAATCGAACCGGGTGACCAGATCCATCAGATGCGTTCGGTTCAAAATCATTTCGCGGATCAGGTGCAGCCGGGCATCGGATTCTCCCGTCACCGATGATTTGACGTACCCTTCAGGAACCTGTTGATGTTCCACCAAGACCGTGGCGGATGATCGATAGAGATTGGGCAGGCTGAGCGCCAGCGTCACCATGCCGGCAAACGGGGCCACGAACAGCACCACTCCCAGCCACTTGCGGCGTCCCCACACTTGCATCACGGTGGACACGGCCGATCGATTTTCGTAGTCCTGCATGATCAACCCTCGTGCGACGGGAAATGGCGTTCAGGGCACGACAATGATGTCCCCCGGTTGGAGATAGAAATTCTCCAACGCCCCGTTGTTGGACACCACCTTGTTGTAGTTAAACGGTATCTGCCGCATCGATTTGCCTTCCGGTCGCAACACCACGATGCGGGACCGTCCGGCAAATTCTCCAAAGCCTTCGGCCATGGCCAGGATGTCCAGCACCGAGGCCCGGCCCTTCAATTCATGGCGCCCGGGTTTCTTGACTTCGCCGATGACGGACACTTTGAAGCTGTGGACTTCCCGGACGATGACCGACACCTCCGGGGACGGCACATATTCAGCCAGCTTCTTCAGCAGGATGGTCCGTAACTGGGTCGGCGTGAGCCCCGCGGCCTGCACATCATTCACCAACGGCAGCGAAATTTTGCCGTCCGGACGTACCGGAACCGTCCGGCTGATGGCCGCATTGTTCCACACGGAAATGTCGAGGACATCCTCAGGACCGATTCGATAATCGCCGATATCCTGCGTGTGCGCAGCCCCCTGATCGTTCTCCAAGGTATTGGCCGAACCGGACGTGCCGGCCCCGGTGGACGATGCCGAGGACGCATCGGCCGCCAAACAGGGTGAGCCGATTAAACAGGCCGCGGTCAGGAACATGGTTAGACGTTGTGTCATCGTACCCCCTCCCTCAAAGACTGATGAATCGCTATTGCCACCGCGACGGATACGCGAATTCCAACCGCAACCAGAACACGTTCCGCGCGATGATCACGTTGTTCACGGTCGCCCCTCCGATCGGAAGAAAATTCCCCTCCTGGTAACTGAAGTAGGCGGAACCCTTCGCCGTCATAAACTTATTGAGTTGATAGGCCGCCTCGACGTATCCCGTGTAAATCGACGAGGAAAAGGCGTCGTTGTCGATCCACGACAGCGCCGGCCCCGCCGTCAAGGTCAAATGTTTGACCGGTTCATACGTCACGGTGGCCGTCACGTTGTCGGCGCGCGTGGCGCCGACGGTGCCGATGATCGTCGTCACAACGCTCGAATAGGACACCGCCCATTCTCCTCCCGCCATCCGCTTCCTGAGCCCGAAGAACAATTCTGGGCGTTTATCCAGCGCGCCGTCCGAGATGCGGGGCCCCGCTCGCATCTCCAACCGCGTCCCGGCCGCAAAATCGTGGGACCAGGCTAAGACGAAGGCATGCGAGGTGAAGTCTCGGGCATCGCCGCCGATGAATCCCGCCAGGGGACTGTCGAGGTTCCCCCCGAACGTGAAGTGCCGGCCGATATAGGCGGGTCCCAAGGTGTCATGCGCGCCGATGCGCCGCTCCAATGCCATATTAAAAATGTGCGAGTTGATCTCCACTTCTCTGACGAAAATATCCTTCGAATAGGCATATTGCCCCGTCATTCGCGTCAACTGATCGAACCGGTATTCGGTGTTCGGATTCGCGTAGTAGCGGTCGGCCCGAAACCGTGCGACCTGTGCACCGGTCAACACGTTGAGTTCGAATGGGGTGTTGGTTTGGGCATAGCCCAACACGTTTGAGACCGTCCAATTGGCCGAGGGACGGCTTCGAAGCTCGATGGTCCCGAACTGCCGCATCTGCGCCGAGTCGAGTTCGTGCAGCCGGCTGTAGACTTCCGAATCGAACCGATAATCCGCGATCACCGTGAGAGGTGTTGAATGATAACTTGCCTCGAATCCCGGGGTGATCCTGACAAACACGTCGTCCTGACGTTGGCCCTGCAAGGAAAAGAGCACATTGTCGTCGTACACCACGCCGCCTGCGATCCACGGCATGATGTAAAAGTCCTCCGGCACCCGCTCGCCCGAGGTCGTCGGCGCGACGGGAGACTTGGGGATGCCCTGAACCAGCTGCGCTGAAGCCGGCACGGGAAGCGTCCATAGCCACACAAGAAGTAAAAAGACGATGTCCCTGACGATGCCCCGGTCGCCACGCATATATGCCCGGTTCCTCGATCATCCGACGGTAGACTCGCCCGAGTCCTCCGCCATGCCCGCTAGGCCGCGACCGCCATCGTGGAATCCACTTCGACCGCCACACTGCGTTGAAACAAATGCACGGAAAGCACCAGCAACCCCTTGCTGGCATGTCGATCGACCAAGATCCCTTCCACTTCGGCCAAGGGGCCGCTCGTGATCCGCACCCGCTGGCCGGTCCGCAAGTACGGATGCGGCACGGCCCGCAGTTTCGACTCGACCACGGCTCGAATCGCATTGATCTCCTGGTCCGGCACTTCCGCCAGCCGTCCCTGGCCGTTGGACAGCACACACACCAGACGCCGGGCCGATAACAGCTCGCCGTATCGGCCGTCGGCCAGGTCGTCCCGCACGAACAGATACCCTGGAAACATCGGGGTGAAGATCCGATGCTTGAGGCCTGCCCGGCGGGACCAGATTTCTATCTTGGGGAGGAAGGCTTCAAAACCCTTCGCGGCCAGTTGGTCGTAGACCATCTGCTCGCAATGACTATGCGTCCAAACGGCAAACCAGGGATTCTGGTTGCGAGATCCAAAAATTCGATCGACGTGTCGGCATCCTGCGATGTGTTCCAGCAAGGCTTCGCCCCCTTCGGTTTTGGTCCTGCTCCCCCCAACCGATTCCCACTCCCACGCGGTTCCCTGGGTCTCGAGAAGTCGGCAGACCCAGGTCCGTTGGCTGACGCGGCTCGCCTTTTCTCTTTAGAGAATGGGCCGTTTCGTCATGCTGGAATTCACACTAGCGGATACGTTGAGCCCGGACTATCAGGAAAGTTCTGCAAAGTGGGTGGGGAAAACACCCGGGGGCGCCTCCGGTGATTCATGGAGGACCACGCTCGGGCTTGGCGACCGGCTCAGCCGGGGTTGCCTGGGTGCATGCACCGGGGTAAACCCCAGTTCGACCTGAAGGCACTTGCCGTCATAGTTGGGCATGCGCCGGGTGTGTGCCCGGGACCCGCTCGACCCCGGCCGTCTCACGACCAACCGTTTCACGAAAGGATTGCGCGACATGAGAATTGCCCAGATCGCCCCTCTGTGGGAGAGTGTGCCTCCTCAGTTATATGGAGGGACTGAACGAATTGTGTCGTATATCACGGAAGAATTGGTCCGCCAGGGCCACGACGTCACCTTGTATGCGAGCGGGGATTCCCGGACGGCCGCCCACCTCAAAGCGGCGTGTCCCCAATCGCTTCGGCTGCTGAGCGGACCCCTCAATCGTGAGGCCCCTCTTATCGTGATGACGGAGCAGGCGCTGGGCATTGATGCGGACCAATACGATATCATTCATTCGCATTTGGATTTCCTCGGATTCCCCCTGAGCCGCCGCTGCCAGACTCCTGTGTTGACGACGCTCCACGGACGTCTGGATCTTCCGGAGTTGGTGCCGGTCTTCCGCCACTATGCCGATTTGCCGGTCGTGTCGATTTCGCAAGCCCAGCGAATGCCGCTGCCTCAGGCCAATTGGCAGGGCACGGTGTATCACGGGTTGCCGGATCTCTATCCCTTCCACCCGGCGTCGGGATCCTATCTCGCATTCCTGGGCCGCATCGCACCGGAGAAGCGGCCCGACCATGCCATTGAAGTCGCCAAACGTGTGGGGATGCCGCTCCGCATCGCCGCGAAAGTCGATCCGATGGATCGAGCCTATTTCGAGTCGGAGATCGAACGCCTGCTGGAGCACCCTCTCGTCGAATACGTGGGGGAAATCACCGATGCGGAAAAAAGTGACTTTCTCGGTGATGCCGCCGCGGTTCTCTGCCCCTACGATTGGCCGGAACCGTTTGGGATCGTCCTGATCGAGTCGCTGGCGTGCGGAACCCCTGTGTTGGCCTATCGGCGCGGCTCGATTCCGGAAATCATCGAGGATGGCGTGACCGGGTTCATCTGCGACGATCTCAACGACATGGTGGCGGCCGTCGATCGCTTGCCGCTGATCGACCGGCAGCGCTGCCGACACGCGTACGAAACCCGATTCACCGTCCGTCGCATGGCGCAAGACTACGTGGCGCTGTATGAGCAATTGACGGCGGTGTCCGCCCATTCCGCGGCGGTTCATGGCCGGGCGGCTCGCCTGGCGTCCCCGGCACGACTTGCCGCACGGCTTCTCCAGCCGCAGGCCGACGCGGCCTGATCCCGCTCTCCCGGCACGGCACTGGAGGCCGAGGACTTCACCGCCTTCGGCCTTCCGTGCGTGTCCGCTCCGATCCTTCGTGAGGCCACCCGAGGGGGTTAGGCGCCGAGTGCCTGTGTCCGCCGTCCCCCGTAGCGCTGCCGCTTGGTGTCCAGTGCTCGCAGGGCTTCATCGTAGGCGTCGATAAACTTTTGGACGCCCTCGTGTTCCAATTGCCATGCGACGCGATCCAACTCGATGCCGACGGCGCCGAGATCCTCCAGCAGGCGGGCGGCGCGATCGACCTGGACCTCAATGGCATCGGAACGCACATCGCCATGGTCGGCAAACGCCTGAATGGTGCCTTCGGGCATGGTATTCACCGTATCCCGTCCGATCAACGGCTCCACGTAGTACACATCGCGGTACGCCGGATTCTTCGTGCCGGTGCTCGCCCACAACGGCCGCTGCACCTGAGCGTCCCGGCCAGCCAGGGCCAGCCACCGTTCCCCAGTGACCGTCCGCCGGAAGGTCTGATACGCCACCTTGGCGCTGGCGATCGCCGCTTGCCCCCGCAACCGTGCCAAGACCTGGTCATCAGCCCTGGTGAGGCGCTGACTGAGCAGTTGATCGACCAACACATCGATGCGGCTCAGGAAAAAACTTGCCACCGACCTGACCGAATCCAAGGGCCGATTCTCCGCCGCCCGGCGCTCCAGCGCAGACAGGTAGGCCTCGATGACCGCCTCATAGGCGCCGACTGAGAAGAGCAAAGTGATGTTGATCGCAACGCCTTCATACAGCATCTGCTCGATCGCGGTCACACCCGGAGCCGTGCCCGGGATTTTGATAAAGAGGTTAGGCCGGCTGACCATGGCCGCGTACCGGCGCGCTTCTTCCATCGTGCCCTGAGGATCATAGGCGAGATGCGGGGAGACCTCCAAGCTCACGTATCCGTCGATTTCATCGCTGTCTTGGTGCACCGTGCGCAGCAGATCGCAGGCCTGCTGCACATCGGACACCAACAGATGATCGAAAATTTCTCGGGTGGTTCGGCCTTGGCCGGCCAGCGTCCGGATGTCCTCGTCGTACTCGTCACTCTTGAGGGCTTGCCCAAACGTCGTGGGATTGGCAGTAATGCCCCGCAGGCCCTCTTCTTGAATCCGCCGCGCCAGATCGCCGTTGGCAATCATGGCCCTCGTGAGATTGTCCAACCAGTAACTTTGTCCACACCGCTGCAATTCGAGTAAACGATTCATCTCATCCTCTCAATCTGGAGGTGGGTGGTCCATCACATTTGTGGAGGAAGACCTGTTTGTCTTATTGTCACGGCCCGCTCGAGAGCCTGTCTACTGGGACCTCCCCGTGAGGCGAGGCGGTCAGGCGGCGCGACGCATGCGGGCTCTCATACGCTCGGTCACCCGCGCGGCCGCCTCGGCATACCCTGCCCAGGGATCGCGGCGCAGGCTGGTGAGCCGGTCCGGGGTATTGCCGACGGTGAAATGATCGGACTCCAGATCGGCCGACAGTTCACCCCCGGCAATGACCCGGGCCGCCGCAGGCTGGTGAGGCGGCGCAGTTCCTCGAGCAGGTCTGGGGCCTGCTTC
>CAYQDJ010000033.1:27650-30702 GCA_964416255.1 uncultured Nitrospira sp.
CGACGGTGAAATGATTGGACTCCAGATCGGCTGACAGTTCATGCCACGCCAGCGGCATCGAGACCGGGGCTCCCGGGCGTGCACGTGTCGAATAGGCGGCGATGGCCGTCGCGCCCCTGGCATTGCGAAGGTAGTCGATGAAGATTTTATTTTTTCTGGCGCGTTTGGACAGGGCGGCAGTAAAGCGCTGCGGAATCATGGCGACCAGGTGCTCGGCGATGGCTTTGGAGAACGCCTTCGCCTCCTCCCAGCTCAAGGTCCGTTGAATCGGCGTCACCACGTGCAAGCCTTTTCCGCCGGTGGTCTTGACAAAACTCGTCAATCCCAATTCGTCCAGAAGGGTCTTCACCAGCTGGGCCGCTTCAATGACCTGAGTCCACGGCACGGCCTCATCCGGATCCAAATCGAAGGTAAGCCGATCAGGCCGGTCCAACCGGTCCCTTGTGGCGCCCCATGTATGCAGTTCCAGCACACCCATCTGGACGAGCCCCAGCAAGGCCTCCCGCGTGTCGGCGACCACATACGTGCCCACGCCGCCGTCCTCTTCGATCTGTACACGTCCGAGGGCCTTGGGCGCACTGTCGTGCACATGCTTTTGATAGAAACAATCTTGGTATCCCTCTGGACAGCGAACCAGCGTCAATGGGCGGCCCTGCAGATGCGGCAACATCCACTCCGCCACCGCATCGTAGTAGCGGGCCAGTCCGTCTTTCGTGAGGCCCAGGTCCGGGTACAACACGCGATCGGGATGCGTCAGCGTCACTCCCGCGCCGCGCGGAGAGGCCGCCTTGGTACGGCGACGGCCCGCCACGGGTGCGCGCGGCGACGAGGACGCGTCCTTGAGCGACTGCGCCTCTTCGTGGCCGATCACGCGCGCCGGCTTGTCCAGGCGCAGCCCCTGAAAACTCGGATGGCGAAGGAGGCCTTCTTTCGTCCACTCGGCAAACCGCACTTCTCCGACCAACTCCGGGCGCACCCAATGGACGCCTTTCGCCTCGAAGCCGGTGGGAGGATTGGCAAACGGTGGGTCCGCCTGCGCGAGCCGCTTGAGCTTCGCGGTCATCCGGCCGAGGGTGACCTCGCTGAAGCCGGTGCCGACTTTGCCGGCGTAGCGCAATGTCCCGTCGTCGTAGACTCCGACCAGCAACGCCCCAAATCCCCGGCGAGAGCCGGCCGGATCGGTATACCCCCCGATGACGAATTCCTGCCGCTGCTCGCATTTGATTTTGAGCCAACTTCGTGTGCGCCCTGACCGGTAAGGTCCGTCCGCGCGTTTGGCGATCAATCCTTCCAGCCCTTGGCGGCAGGCTTCGGCGAACACCTGGCGGCCGTCTCCGGCCAGGTGATCGCTGTATCGGAGCACGTCCCCGCTCGAACGAGGCCCCAGCAGCGCCGCCAGCGCCCGCTTCCGCTCGATCAGAGGCGATTGCCGGAGATCACACCCGTTCACGTACAACAGATCGAACAGACAATAGACGATCGGGCTCGGCAAACGCAGATCAAAGGCATTCTGCAAGGCTTGAAAATCCGAGGTCCCCTGAGGCGTCAACACCACCACCTCGCCGTCCAGCCAGGCGTCCGCGACGGCCAGGGCCTCGACAGCCTTGGCTTGCGGCCGCAGTTTGTCCGTCCAGTCGTTGCGATTACGCGTCCACAATGAGGCCGTCCCGTCCTGGACACGGCAGACGATACGGTAGCCGTCATACTTGATTTCATGAATCCAGTCGTCTCCCCCCGGCACGGCGTCCACCAGCGTGGCCAGCTGCGGAGCGACCCATTCAGGACAGGGTGTTCTGATCGCTCCTTCGAGATCGCGCAGGACATCAGAGAGAACATTGGTAGGCCGCTTGCTCGCCTGCTTCCGGTTTGACTGCCATTCCTGCGACCGCTCCCGGGCGACGGTGTGTAAGTCTCTCCCGCTGGCCACGCTCTTCGTGTGTGAGGTCACGATGTCTCCGGCCTTTCCACGCCTGGCCTCCTCATCCGCCTCCTTGATGAGCAACCAATGGTCTTTGTCGTTCGAAGCACGAGAGGGTCTTCCCATGCGAACCAATGTCCACCCGCCCCGCAACTTATCGCCGTGTAGCCGAAACTTGAGGACCCCCTTCCGGTAGCCTTCCTTGGCATCGCCGGTCGGATGCCATCGGCCCCGGTCCCAGAGGAGCACCGTGCCGGCCCCATACTGCTTGGGTGGGATGATGCCCTCGAACTGGGCGTAGTCCAGCGGGTGGTCCTCGACATGCACGGCCAACCGCTTTTGCGCCGGATCGAGACTCGGTCCCTTGGGCACCGCCCAACTCTTCAGCGTCCCGTCGAGTTCCAACCGGAAATCGTAATGCAGTCGTGAGGCGGCATGCTCCTGCACGACGAATATTCCCGCACCGGCCTGTGCACCGGCGCGTCCAGCCGGCTCGGGCGTGCGGCGGAAATCCCGCTTGCTCCGGTAGCGTGCGAGCGCCCTGGCTTCAGCGGAGTTGCGTCTCGGCATGGGGTCACCGGTTCTTCTGAAACTGCGGCGGCACGGAGGAGGCCGGCGGCGGCGAAGGCCGCGGACCCGAACCGGAGCCGTGCGGAATGAAATAGGGTGCGTAATAGCCGTAGGGATACATCCCGTACGATCCCCAGAACGGGTTCCCAAAGCCATAGTACCAAGGCGCATAGGGACCGAATCCGTATCCGCCGTAGGGGTACCCGCCGTAGCGGTAGCCGGAGGAGGACCCGTCACGGCTCCTCACCTCGCCCCAGTTCACCAGATGAGTGATTTCCACGACCGGGTACGCATAGTCGCCTTCGTCCAACGGTCTGGTCGTGACGCCCTTTACTTCCCCAATGATCGTCAACGGCGTGTCCCGTTCGATAATCGCCGGATCCAAGAATTCGCCGGCTTTGAGGGCGAGAAAGCGTCCTTCCGACGCGCTGCGCCGGTCCGACGACGACGTGCCGGAATTCGCGAGCCTGGGCCGTGCCGGGCGGCACGCCAACATCCACCGCACCATGGCGCGGCGGCGGGTCGAGCACTGCCCTACTCCGGGGTCTTCGTGGCCTTCTGGGC
>CAYQDJ010000034.1:0-29798 GCA_964416255.1 uncultured Nitrospira sp.
GGCCTAATGACGGGGGTGCGAAACGGACACGCCCGGTCGGCGCGTTTGACACGAGGTGGATCATGGCAAACTCGACATCAACACTGACGCCCGCGAAGTCCCCGTATACGCTGTCCTATGGGATGCGGCTCGACCGAGGCACGGCTCCGGAGTTTGGCCATCCGGAGGTGCCCTGTCTCTTGCCGGATGGATCGCAAGGACGCCTCACGCTGCACGTGATCAACGGGACCCAAGAGGAAATTAAGACGCGGCTACTCGAAAGCATCGACGCGTTTTTTGAGTTGCAGGCGGACGCCGATCAATAGGTGACTAAGGCATCGTCCTCGCAGGCCCGGCCAACGCTGTGAGCTGTGAATGGAGGCGACAGATCATGCAGACGCTCGACATCGATCGGCCCGGTATGCCCGATCTTCAATTCACCTTGTTAGTCATCGCACTCTGCACCTCCCGTCTGACCGAGCTCAACGTCCCGGACACCCTGCGCACCAGAATTTTTGACCGCTGCTGGGTGTTGATTCACGAGAGCCCTCCTCCCCGAAGGCCGGAGCAGCGGGTCCTAGATCTGCGGCCCTGGACCGAGGTGACGCTGGAGGCCATGGTGGCAACCATTCGAGGCCTGTTCAGTGACGCGGGCATCCGAACTCTCACCTGGGATTTTCTCCGCAGCGAGCCGGCCCGGGTCAGCACGCCGGACGCACGGCCGGTACTTGAGCAAGTCCACCAACGGTCTCACCAGGTCTCCACGGTGAGTGGCGGAGTTCAACAAGTGGAAGGTCCCGGACTCCGGGATGTGATCAGTGAGTTGACGGCCTTAGTGTCCGCGTTGCCTCCGGCGTTGAAGCGGCGCGCGGCAGACCTTGTGGCAAGCGGGGACCAAAGCGGGTTCGCCGCCAGGTTGTTGAAGGGGGCGGACATCATGCAGGAAAGCGGCTCTCTGTATCTGCTGTGGGCCCGTCATTATGTCGCCATGTCTGAAGGCCGACTCGAGGACACGGACGGGGTCGAGCACTCCGACTTTTAGGGTGCGCATACGCTGTAGCGAACAAGCTCGGATGTCCCGAGAAGGTAAGGGTGGTCCAGATGCAAGTGTGGCGCGATATGTGGCCGGAGATCACGGTGTTGCTCACGCTGCTTGCCATGGCGGGCGTGTTATTCTTGACGTACGCTCTCGGCCGATAGGTGACATGTTCGGGTAATGGCGTCCGTACGCGGGGCCGCATCCAGGCTGAGTGCGCGTGCCGCCAATAACTGGACCGGCGGTGAAACCGGCGCGTCGACAAAATTCCCAGCCGGACCGGATCCGCTTGTGCCTGAGAGATCGACGCAGGAGTCATCCCCCTAAGTTCCCTACGGAGCGTGAAAGTTCCCGATAATAGGACGTGTCTGCTCGAACGTGAGCCTGCGAAGGAATGAGAGCTCCTCTTCGGTCACATCCCCGATGAACGTCGATCTTCCAGAAACGCTTTAAAGCCCGATCCGTCTCCGACCAACTCACGTATTCGCCACTGTCTTTGATGTGTCACGGGACCACTGCACGGTTTTTCTCAAGACGCTCATTGAATCCTGGGATATCGATCTCTCCACCTTTTGATTAAATTGTGCTCAACCGAAGAGTCGCCGGGACAACCAGAAGCGGTTTGAATTCGTCGAGGGGGGCCCCTGCGCGACGAGGCATCCATCACCACGCTGCAAGCAACTTTGAGATAGCCTCTGGGGTTTGTTCCAGTGTACGTCCCAACAGCGTGCGCCCAGAGTGACCAATGGAACGTCTGATTAATGTGAGTTCACAGTGAGAATCTCCCCATGGGTCAGTCAATAAGGGCTTCCGAACGTGTGCAGGAGTGTCTTGTCAGGGTGCGCCAGCCCTCCGGCTGCCCCGGCGAGCCACGTCCAGATTCGCCAATCCGCAGGTCGCAAAGAGCCAGTTGATATGCTTTGCCAGCCCGCGGTACCGCACTTTAGACTCTCCCAAAAATCCGCTTGATCACCAGGAACACATTTTCACCTTTCGAAAACCTATAAATGGTCAGGGTGCCCTTCCCCCGGAAGACTAGATCATTGGCTTGTGAGATGGGCCCACAGGAGGGGGCCATGACACGAAAACGAAACACGGAGGAACAGATCATCGCCGTGCGCAAGCACGCCTAAGCGGCATCAGCGTCCAAGAGTTCTGCCGCAAGTACGGCATTGCGGACGCCACGTTTACCAGTGGCGAACCAAATAGGCTGGGCCGGAAGTCAGTGATGTGAAGAAGCGCCGCCAGCTGAAAGACGAAAACCGACGGCTGAAACAGATGGTGGCGGAGCAAGCGTTCGACATCCAAGCGCTGAAAGCCATCAACGCAAAAAACTGGCAGCGCCCAAGGCGAAGCGGGCCGCGGCTGAGTGGATGGCGGCGCGCTTTGGGCTGAGTCAGGACGAGTGTGCCGGCTCATGACCCTCGATCGCAATACGCTCCGGTATCGCAGTCGATGCCACGAGGATGATGAGGCGCTGCGGATCCGGATCTGGGAGATTGTGAAGCAGATCGGCTTCGTGCTGAGGGACATGCAGCGGAAACTGGATGAGCTGCAGGCAATCACGTCGCCGCGGGCGGATCGTACGCTGAACCGGGGCCGATGACTGCATGAGGCCGGATCCCGAGTTGCTTGATAGTTGCGAGCGGAGGAGGAATGGAATGAGATACCGGCGTTCTTGTAGGGGAGTGGAATCGATGGCACTGTTGAATTCGGAGCCGTTCGAACTTGAGACGTTTCTGAGCAAGGTCAAATGCGGTCAAACCGCCCTGATGGTGCCCAAGAAGCACACGATCTTTGTCCAGGGTGACGCCGCGGCGTCCGTGTTCTATCTCCGGACGGGCAAGGTCAAGTTGACCGTGGTTTCGCCACAGGGCAAAGAAGCTGTCATCAGGATCCTGGAACAGGGGGAGTTTTTGGGGGAGTCCTGCCTCGGAGGGCAGGCGGCCCGGGCGGCGACCGCAACGGCGCTTGAAGATTCCAGTCTGGTGCGCATCGACAAAGACGCGATGATGGCGGTGCTTCGTGAGAACCCCCAATTCTACGAGGCGTTTATGTCTTATTTACTGGCGCATACGGTTTGCATTCAAGAAGATCTCGTGGATCAACTCTTCAATTCCAGCGAGAAGCGGCTGGCCCGGGCATTGCTGTCATTGGCGCATTTCGGTAAAGACAGCGCGCCGGACACGGTTATTCCCAGAATCAGCCAGGAAACGCTGGCCGAGATGATCGGCACCACTCGCTCGCGGGTCAGTTTTTTTATGAACAAGTTCCGGAAGCTCGGCTTCATTGAATACGACCACGAGTTGCATGTGCACAGCTCACTTCTCAATGTCATTCTCCACGACTAGCTGGATCCGATAAGCTCCCATTCGTTCTGTCGTTCCAGGCCGATACCATACCGCAAGAACACCTGAGCCATTCGCTTGGGCGTGTTTGTTCCAAGACTGAGCTCTTTTGACCAGACTGGTAGTCAGGTTTTCATGTATGTCGTAGCTATCATCCGAATACTCTCATTCGCCCTTAACAGAAGGGGTGGCCCCATGACTTGTCGAGTCGCCCGGTTGTACCAGAATCCACGCGTGGATGGATTTTGCCGCGAGTGCGGGTCTCCGATTCTCGATGCCGACCCCGTCCGCGTGGCTCCGGACTCGTATGTGTGCCATGCCTGTACAAGGTCCATGGCAGACTGTCAGGACGACACAATGCGCTCTTCGAGGCGGACCTCTTGTGCCGCATGACCGGCTACCATCGTCTTGTCCGATCACGCGCGCATGCCATGCCGGCATCTCTGATGAGCCAATCACTCCGCATTCACAGCACCGCCCGGCAGGGCATTTCCATCAGTATGATGGAGATGCGGGTGGTCGGGGGTCAGTCTTCAAAGTGAGCTTTTTTGACCAGCGCACATAGCGGTCACAGGATCATACTGCAAAGGACGCCCTCGCTCTTCCCTTTACTCCCACGATTCCCCCATCGCCATCGCGATCTGGCGGCAAGCGGTAAGAGGATCGCCGGATATCCGGACGCGGCAGCGCCGGCTCGCAAACGTCGATCGCCGCAGTAAGCAAGGACGGTTCACAGCCCGGCTACAACACGAAAGGATCCTTGAATCATTGACCACAGAGTTGAGTTCGAGCAGCGGCAGACTCCGCTCAGGGCGGAGTCTGCGATGGTACCACACAAATATTACCCGGAGGTTCCGTCATGAAGACTGTCATAGGTCTGACAATGTGTGCAGCGATTCTCAACTTAGGAATGGGACTCCCGGCATACGCGGCGAACGAGCCGGCTACCGCCGGGCCCCAGTCTATCAAAGGGGACATCCTCAAGATTGAAGGAGATCACTATACGGTGCAGGATATGGCCGGCCATGACGTGCGTGTGCATGTCGACAAGACGACGAAGATGGATGGCCTCATCAAGACCGGTGACAAGGTCGAGGCTCAAGTCACCGATAAGGGCCACGCGTTTTCGATGACACACACCCATCTCGCTGATAAAAGCATGCCGCTTGGCCCCAAGACAGTGCAAGGCGACGTGCTGAAGATAGATGGGGCGTTTTATGTGGTCCGCGATATGTCCGGCAAGGAAGTCCGCTTACATGTGGACGAAACGACGAAAATGGCTGGTCTCATCAAGACCGGCGACAACGTCGAGGCTCAGGTGACCGACAAGAGCCACGCCCTGTCGATGAAACACGGAAACCCGGCCAGGTAGACAGGGCAGTTCAGAACAAGCGGGTCCGGCGGTGCTTGGGTCAGCCGGAAAGCCGGCCCAAGCCACTGACCAGCAACAAAGAACTCTTGTGGAGCTGGGTGGAAGGCCACCGAGCGTCGGCGCCTTTGTCAGAGAGAGAATAGATATGGCACGTAAAAAACCGACAATCTTTAATCCGACGACCTTTCTGAGCAAAGTCGGCAGTGGAAAAACGGTTCTGAAGATCCGGAAGAACGCCCTCTTGTTCTCACAGGGGGATGCCGCGGCTGCCGTGTTCTATATTCAGGAAGGCAAGGTCAAGCTTACGGTGGTTTCTCCGCACGGCAAGGAAGCTACCATCGGGATCCTTGGCCGTGGAGCGTTTCTGGGTGAAGGCTGTCTGACCGGACAGATGGTGTGCATGGCGACCGCCACGGCGCTGAATGCGTCGCTCATTGCGCGTGTGGACAAAGCCACGATGATTCGCGTGCTCCGCGATGAGCCTGCCTTTTCGGAGGTGTTCATGGCCTATCTGTTGTCGCGCAACATTCGCATTCAGGAGGACCTGATCGACCATTTGTTTAATTCCGCCGAGAAGCGGCTCGCGCGGATCCTGCTGTTGATGGCGCATTTCGGGAAAGACGGTCAGCCCGAACCGGTCATCCCGAAAGTCAGTCAGGAAACGCTGGCCGGTATGATCGGCACCACCCTCTCGAGAGTCAGCTTCTTTATGACCCGGTTTAATAAACTCGGATTCATCAAGTACAACGGCGGCCTGCAAGTGCACAGTTCCCTCCTCAATGTTATCTTGCACGACTGAAGTGACCGGATACCGCAGCCTTCCTGGGAAGCGTCCTTCGGCCGGCGGCCTTCCCAGCGTGAGCAATTGTGATCAGATTAGAAATCGTGTTCGGTGCAGAATGAGTCGTATCCGCGCTTTGGCTGTGTGGATGCCCAGGTCCGTTTGTGCGGCGCCACACTCTGCATGGACTCATGCATCCCGCGGCGTGACCCGGGGGATTCCCTGACAGCGTCGTGACGACGCCGGGTTATGGGTCGCAGCGTGACAATGACTGAATCGGGATGGAGGGGAGGTGACGACGCGATGTGGAAATGTCTTTTGGTGCTCACCGGTGTCCTCGGGCTCCCCGTCTCAGGACTGGCTCAATTCATCGATAAGGGCGACTACGTGGCAGTGAAGAAGGGAACCAGGCTCTGCTCCAACATGGTCATGGAACAAGCCAAGGGAGTATTCGACCCAGGCAAGGTCTTTTGGCGGGTGACGAGCCAGGTGCGCACCAATGGGACGCAAACCGTCGCAGCGATCCAGTATGAAACGATCTATGATCGTCAGAGCGGCGATACCACGGTCAAAGAGCGCCGGTATGATGAAGATTTCGCCACATTGTTCAAACGGGACCCGGAGCACAAGGGGATGCTCCTCATGATCAGCCCGCAGGATGGCAGAACCCAAGCGCTCGTCGAGGTGTGCCATGAGCGCACCAAACTAGGGATCGAGCCTTTGCGCGTCAAATGACGAGGTGGCGGTGAAGAAGCGGAGCCGGCTCAGTTCCGTCAGGAACGCGTTATGGTCTCAGTGAAATCTTTTGCAAAGCTGGTTCCTACACGCCGACCGCCACCACGAGCGGCATGAGGTATCCGGCGACGAAGCGGATCAAGCCGGGTTCCTGCAAGCCGGCGTCACGGCCGGGGGCAGCGCCGTCGTTTTTGTGTTGGATCTGGCGACTCCTTTGGGCCTCCCGTATTGGCTTCTCTACGGTCTTCCGTTCTTTTTCATCCGTTCCGGCACCCCGCGGCAGGTGGTGTATGGATATGCCGCCCTCTGCACCCTGCTGCTTTTCGTCGGCTACGCCCTTTCCCACGAGGGAAAAGCGGAACCACTGGCCCATCGCGCACTTGCCGTCATCGTGCTGTGGGTGGTCGCGTTGCAGAAGACCCGCCGCACAACGCATCAGGAAGTCGCGGAGAGATTGCCGCCCGCATGACCACGAGGGAGGATCACACATGAAGGGATCTTCCACCATAGGCCAGACAGACAGGCTGTGCGGCTCCGTGTCTTTCGCAGCCCCGACCCCCAACATTTAATGAGGTACGGGCTGGCGGAAATGGGATTAATGGGCGAGCACGTATCGTACGGCGCTCAGCAGTTCCTGCATGTCGAACGGCTTCCGGAGTGTTCGGCGGGCACCCAGGAGTTTGGCGGCGCTCAGGCGTTCATCGCCTTGTCCTGAAATGGCAATGACTTTGACATCCAAGAACTCCCGCACGAGTTCGAGGATGGTGTCCAGCCCGTTCAAATCCGGCATGAGAATATCGGTAATGACCAAGTCGGCGGGCTGGTTTCGGTACAGTTGAAGCCCCAGTTTCCCGCTGGATGCCTCCATGACCTCGTGCCCGTCCTGCTCGAGCGCCGCGCGGAGGAGCGTGCGGATCGGTTCTTCGTCGTCTATGACCAGGATACGAGCCATACCGTGCTGCCTACCCTTTCGCCGCTCGAATGACCGCCTTCTTGAGGTGCTCGAATGTGGGTGCGCAGGTCTCACACGAGTGCAACGGCCCTCTCATTCGCTCTGCTCCACTCCGTGACATGAAACGGCGCCCTCCCGCTCCGCGAATACCCGGAGCGTAAGGACGCCGTTGTCCTCGATCCAGCTGGTTGTCCGTGCTGCTCAGGCGATGTCGCTGTCTTCCTAAACAGGAGTGAGGTATGTTGCACCGGCCCTGATCAAGCCGTCAAGCCGTTTTTCCGGCTCGCGTGATGGTCGGGAGACCTCATTCAGCAGAGCCAAAGGCGCCATCCGCCCTTCAGAGGCAGTGGGCTCTTCGGGGGATGGCAGACGGTCCCAATCGGCTCTAGGCAGGGAGAAGGACGACGCGTAGACTCCATGCCTTAACCGGCCGCCGGTCGCCCCGTGGCGCCGTATTGTCGCCAGCTTTCTTCGTGCATCGAATTTGATCGTCGCCGGGTGTCTGACCCGCTTTTCATCCAAAGGGAGTTGTACACATGACGCTCCCGCATGTTCGGCGGCAATCCCGTCAATCTTC
Organism: uncultured Nitrospira sp.; assembly: GCA_964416255.1. Classification (GTDB taxonomy): domain Bacteria; phylum Nitrospirota; class Nitrospiria; order Nitrospirales; family Nitrospiraceae; genus Nitrospira_D. Next base: position 7,781 of record CAYQDJ010000034.1, read on the forward strand.
TGAGATCTTCGTGGACTATCTGGGCACTGACTGTTTGGGGAACGGGCGGCTCCTGCATGTCTCGCCGGTGGGCGCCCATGTCCGTGGCAGTGATGTGCCCGTGGTGGGGACGACTCTGTCGCTGCGGCTTGTTGCTCAAAACGACGCACAGCCGCTGTATGTGGAACGGGCAGTTGTGCGATGGCGTCACGGATGGGAGTTCGGCCTGGAAGTGGTGACACTAACTCCCCAAGCGCAGGGCCGTTGGATCAGATTGGCGCAAGATGCCAGGCACCAACGAGGCTGTCACTGTGTCGTGGCCTGGCCATGGCTCTGCCGTTGCCGGTGGACGGGCTGAGTGCGCGCCGCCATTCGACGGTATTTGAAACGATCGATCAGATTGGGAGCGTCACGCCGCTTGGCGGAACGCTGGGCGTTGCTCCGCGCCGGTGGTCGGACCTGACACGGTCAGGTCCTCCTCAGTGTGGCCGATTCGTATGATCAGCAAGCCCAGGAACGCCCCGAACAGGGTGATGAGTCCTCCCGTCGTGACGACGATGACCAGGCTGCCGGTAAGATCATGAAAGTTCAGCATCAGTGCACCTCCACTCTCCTCTTTACTGTATTCGATAAGCCCGATGATTGGAAGGGCCGCTGGGCCTGCAACAGTTGTGAGACGAGGCGGTGGAAGTCTCGCGTCGTGTTAGGGGCTGCGCAGCGAATCCAGCAGCCGCTGCGCCTCTCTCCGGTGGCGTCGTTCACCGGCGGAGGCTTCGGATGCGAGCGGCCGGCCGAGGATGACGGAGAGTTCTTTGCGCGCGGAGTCGAGGTCTTTCCGCTTCAGGTAGGCTTTGGCCAAATCGACTCGAGCATGGAGGTAACCCGGATCGGCTTCCACGGCCCGCCGGAGATACGCCAAAGCGGCCGTGGCGTCTCCGCCCAACAGCCAGGGCAATTCCTCCAGCATCCGTCCCCGCATGTGCAAAGCGGCGGGATGGCGCGGGTTCAATTCCAATGCCCGCTTCACATGCTGGTGCAGTTCCCGGACGGTGAGGGCCGATGCCATGAGGCCCTGGAGCTGTGCCGCGCTCCCCAGGTTGGCGGCGTACAGGTAATGCGCATGGGCGTCGGTCTCCTTGAGAGCAATCGCCTGCTTCGCCCACCTGGCCCCTTCTTCATAGGCGGCTCTGCGCGTTGAAGAGTCGAGCGACTCATTATCTCCCACGTCGAGGTAAAGGTCGGCCAGCCGAATCAGCAAGGCGGGGTCGGACGCGTGCCCAGGCTGCTGCGCCAGCAAGGCCTTGAGCTGTTGTTCGAGCGTCTCCCGAGCGGTCGCATCGGTGACTGCACTGACCCCGAAGCAAAGGGCGAGCACGAGGGCGCGCACGACAGTCGGAGTGGTGATGGTCATGTCCATGTCTATGTATAACACGGTGGCGAGGGTACGAAGCCGCAAGGCGCGCGCGAGAGGGATGTTTCTTCCGCGATCTATCCCGCTTCTGGGCATGCGGTGAGAAACGGCAAACACGACTGTTGAGTCGGGAAGAATATCCTGCCTCTACACCAAGGACAGACTGTCCTGCTGTGGTCGGCGTTGTTGTAATATGGGGTGCGCTGAATCTTTACTGGACAAAATCACCTGGCACGACCTTGCAACTCCCTACAAAAAGGCCCTTGCCTCCTGGTTCGCTGCAATTCTTTGTGCGGATGGGGCTCGTCAGCGCGCTGGTGTGGGGATCGGACGGCATCATGCCTTGGCCGGGGTGGGCTGAATCTCTCTCGACGAGGGTGGTGACGGATTGTCGGTACGGCCGGGAGGCTGATGGCCCCGCCCGCACTGTCCTTCCAGCCGACGACGTGTTCAGACCCCTGCTCGCGGACCCCAAACAGCCTCAATTTTTCGCCACCTGGCAATTTGCGCGCGCGCGCGGGGAGGGAACCTCAGTCAATCTTGCGTCGGTTGCACTCGGTGAGAATTTTGGACTCTACACGAAGCGCGACGGCTGCGACGGATGGCAAATCAGCCTGCATGGCGGGGTCTTCTCGCAGTTCAACATGGATACACGGAACGCCGAGTTGATCAACACGGATTTCGTCGGCGGCATTCCGATTACGTGGCGGTTGGGAAACTGGTCCACGCGCGTGCGTTTCTATCATCAGAGCAGCCATCTGGGCGACGAGTTCCTCCTGGGCCGTCCTGGGTTCGACCGGCTCAATTTCAATTACGAAGAACTCGAAGCCATCGTTTCCTACGACATTCCATGGGGGCGGGTCTATGCGGGCGGCGGTTATTTGGTCAATCGGGAACCGGCCACCATCGACCGGAATCGAGTGCAATGGGGATTTGAGCTTCGGGGTCCCCCGATCCGTTCGGACCTGCTCGCCGCGTGGTTGAGTCATGTCGTCATCACGCCTGTCCTGGCCGGTGATTTTAAGTCCGTGGAAGAACTGCAGTGGATCGTCAACACCAACCTGCTGGGTGGGGTCGAATGGTCGCGGGCCGGCTCATTGCGGCGATTCCGGATCATGGTGAACTATTATCGCGGCTATAATCCCTATGGGCAGTTTTTCGTTCAAAAGCTCGAAACGCTCGGGGCCGGGTTCTATCTCACGTTCTAACCGGCGGAGATAGCCGGACGCTCGCTTTCGCAGCGACGGTTTGGGGATAATACCTCAGCCGGAGGAAATCAGCAGTGAACAGAAAAATCTCATTCTCGATCTGGTATGTGTTTCTCGCCATTTGGGCGGTCATCCTGATCCACGACTTTTTGCTCGCCGTGCAAAAGGTCGAAGAACTGCCCTACAGTGAATTCAAGACCCTGGTCGCAGCCGGACAGGTGGAAGAGGTGTCGGTCAGCGGCCAGTCCCTCTCCGGCAAGCTCAAAGCCAAAGAGGAGGGTCAGAGGGGGGCCAAAGATGAGGTCGAACTCCCGAAGCTGTTCACCACGGTGCGGGTCGAGGACCCCGAACTCGTGCGCGATCTCCAGCAGCACGGTGTGAAATTTACCGGTGTCATCGAAAGTACGTTTTGGCGAGATCTCCTCTCCTGGGTCATTCCTGCGTTCATCTTCATCGGCATCTGGTTCTTTCTCATCCAGCGGCTGGGTCAACAGGCCCAGGGCGGTTTTATGCGGGTCGGCCAATCGAAGGCCAAAATTTACATGGAAAAGGATGTCAAAGTGACCTTTGCCGATGTGGCCGGGGTCGATGAAGCCAAGGACGAACTTCGAGAGATCATCGAATTTCTGAGGACGCCCGATAAATTCACCAAACTCGGCGGGAAGATCCCCAAAGGCATCCTGCTCGTGGGCCCCCCGGGCACCGGCAAAACCCTGCTGGCCCGTGCGGTAGCCGGAGAAGCCGGCGTACCGTTTTTCAGCATCAGCGGGTCTGAATTCGTGGAGATGTTCGTCGGAGTCGGCGCGGCGCGGGTCCGCGATCTCTTCGAACAGGCGAAGGGCAAAGCACCCTGCATAATCTTCATCGACGAACTCGATGCGCTCGGGAAGGCGCGGGGCATGGGTCCGATGGCCCATGAGGAGCGCGAGCAGACCCTGAATCAGCTGCTGGTGGAAATGGACGGGTTCGATCCACGGATTGGAGTGATTTTGATGGCGGCGACGAACCGCCCCGAGATTTTGGATCAAGCGTTGCTTCGCGCCGGGCGGTTCGATCGCCATGTGCTGGTCGATCGACCCGATAAGAGCGGCCGCCTTGCCATTTTGAAGGTGCATGCCAAGCAAGTTCCCCTCGGGCCCGACGCCGATCTTGAACTGGTGGCGTCGATGACGCCCGGGTTTTCCGGTGCCGATTTGGCCAATGTGATTAATGAATCCGCCTTGTTGTCCGTCCGCCGTGGAAAAGACTTGGTCGGGTCGTCCGAACTGCAGGAGGCCGTCGAGCGGGTCATCGCCGGGCTGGAAAAGAAGAACCGCGTTTTGAACAAGATGGAGAAAGAGCGGGTGGCCTTTCACGAGACCGGGCATGCGATTATGGCGCTGTCCATCCCCGGATCGGACGCCGTGCAAAAAATCTCCATCATTCCGCGCGGGATTTCCGCCTTGGGCTACACGTTACAGTTGCCGACGGAAGATCGGTTCCTGATGGCGAAATCGGAGCTGGAAAACAAGATTGCCGTGCTGTTGGGGGGGCGCATCGCCGAGGAGTTGATTTTTGGCGAAGCCTCGACCGGCGCTCAAAACGATCTGCTCAAGGCCACCGACATTGCGAAGAGCATGGTGAAAGCCTACGGAATGAGCAAAAAGCTGGGCACGATTTCACTCGAGCAGGAACGGCAACCGGCGTTCATGCAGGTGCAGGGACGTCCCCAAGAGAAGGGCGATTACTCCGAGGAGACCGCGCGTGAGATCGATTGCGAAGTGCGCCGAATCGTCGATGAACAGTATGATCGGGTCGCCCGCCTGCTGAAGGAGAAGCAACCGGCCTTGCGCGAGGGCGCTACGCTGTTGCTCGAGCGGGAAGTGATCACCGGTCCCGAACTCAAAGCCATTTTGGCGAAGTACTGACGGGACACGCGGGCCTGCGCGCCGCTGCCCGGGCGCCGAGCAGGCGGGGGCGCACCGATGAAACCGTCGTTCAGGACCGGCATCAGCTTTGGGCTTACGTCAGGCGTGATCACGACGCTCGGATTGCTGGTCGGATTGCATGCGGGGACCCATTCCCGGCCCGCGGTGTTGGGCGGAATTCTAACCATCGCCGTGGCGGATGCCCTCTCGGATGCGCTCGGGATTCACATCACCGAAGAAGCGAACCGGCGAGAGTCGACTCACGTCTGGGAATCCACGGCCGTCACCTTCGTCGCCAAGTTTCTCAGCGCGGCTTCTTTCGCCCTGCCGGTGTGGTGGCTCCCGCTGACTCAGTCCGTGATCGTCAGCATCGCGTGGGGCCTGAGTCTGCTCGTGGCGATCAGCTGGATTCTGGCCCGATCACAACGCTTGTCACCCTGGAGCGTCGTGGGCGAGCATGTCGCGATCGCCGTGGCGGTCATCGCCGCGAGTCATTACCTGGGCCGATGGGTTGGTGCTTCGGTCGGCTGAAGGCCCGGCGGTGCTATGACCGCCGGGCCGGATCATGCTCGGGAAACAGCGAGACGATGACGTCGAACAGCCGGTCGGCGACCTCGGCCTTGCAGAGATAGCCGAACGCGCCTGCGGCCAGCATCCCCTCTTCCACGTCTTCAAGTCGGCCGACGGACAAGCCGATGACGACGGGAGCCGGCGTGTGTGCACGTATGCATCGGGTGGCGTCATACCCGTTCAGCCGTGGCAACTGAACGTCCATGAGGACCAGATCCGGCTGAAAGTGTGCCGCGAGCCGCACGGCCTCTTTCCCGTCTCCGGCCTCGCCGACGACCGCGATACCGGGAAAGCCTTCCAACAATCCTCGCAGGCCCTGCCGGAACTGAACATGGTCGTCGGCGATCAAGACCCGAATCGGCTGGACGCAAAGTTCGCCGCCCCTCGACTGAGAAGTGTCGTTCGGCTTCGATTGTTGCAAGGGCAGGGGGTGATGGGGTTCCGTTGCGTGGCCGAGATCGGCCGGATCAGGGGGATCAGCGACACACGCTGTTCCATTCCCGAGACTGCCGAGACACAATGCAATGGTCCTCGTTGTCATGAGTGCGTCATGTCTTGTCATGAGGCCTCCTTCGCATGCATGCCGTTCTCCGCATGCGGGACGTGGGAAGCATGAGCGATGCCAACGGCGGCGGCAGGACGGCTTCTCTTCTAAAACAAAGGGCTTCAATGAAACAGACGTCGAGGATTCCGGCCGGCGGCAGATGCGGGTTTTTGTGGGCAATTCCGGACAGGGAAAACCCCTTGTTGAGGAAAAACGAGGCGTGCCTGTTTTGGGAAATATCTAGTGGCTTCCCGAACTTAAGCGTGGGCGTCATATGACATGGAGCCGCCTGTAGGTATTTGCATCCAAGTGACCTCAGTTCGAAAATCCTGGGTCGTGACGTCTACGTTCTCCGGTCTGGCGTTGACGGTGAGATGACCATACGGAACCTCTCGAATGTCCTCTCGCCTTCCTCTCCGTCGGTGTGCGATAGTCCATCGCCGCCGACATCCGATTCCGAAGGTAGCTCGAAACGTCTCGATGAGATCTCTGGTTATTGCCCTGCTCGCGCTTCTGTCGAGCCTCCCGGACGCCGGGCCCCTGCAGGGCGCCGAGCACGGCGAGAGATCCCATCGTGTCGTGGTGCATGTCAATTCGGGCGACGAGGCCGTCCAGCGCGGGGTGCTCAACAATATTCGACATCTGTTCAGGCGGTGGGGCGGGACCATCTGATGCTTGAAGTGGTCGCCCACGGGGCGGGGTTGCGCCTGTTCATCAGAAACGAGACTTCCTTCGCTCAGGCACTCCGTCAAATCCACGCCGAGTATGGTGTGGCCTTCACCGCCTGCTCGAACACAATGAAATCCATGCAACTCTCGCGCGAGGATCTCATCCAGGAAGTGGGGGACACGGTGCCGGCGATGGTGCGTTTGATGGAACGACAGGAGCAAGGCTGGGCGTATATCAAACCGTAATCACACCGCCGAGCGTGGCCTGCGGACCCGCTGCGCCCGGATCGCGCTCATAATGCGTGGGACTTACGCAGGGTGTTGTGGTATCCTGCGCCTCGTTTCTTAGCCCCTGGAGATCACCGCCGCTAACCCGGGAGGGCCGTGCAGTCCATGAGGCTACAGTGTTGAAGGTTCTGATCGCCGATGATTTTCCTCTGTTTCGGCGCGGAGTGAAAGAATTGCTGACCGATGGTCTCGGAGCCGCCACGGTCGGCGAATGCGCCAATGCCCATGACCTCCTCGCGCTTCTCCATGAACATAAATGGGATGTCATCATAATGGACATTTCTATGCCGGGGAACAGCGGCACCGAGGCCTTGAAGCGGGTGAAAGCCGAGTGTCCGAAAGTCCCCGTCATCGTGCTGAGCATGCATCCCGAAGATCAATACGCCGTGCGAATGTTCAAGGCCGGGGCCGATGGCTATCTCACGAAAACCAGTGCGCCTGAAGAACTCATCAATGCAGTGAAAAAAGTGCTGACGGGCGGCCAATATGTCAGCCCGGCCTTGGGGGAAACGCTGGCCCTCACGCTCAAGGCCGACACCGACGAGGTGCACCAGCATCTGTCGGATCGAGAATTTGAAGTCATGCGTCTGATCGCCTCCGGAAAAACCGTTTCTGAGATCGCCCAAATCATGCATTTGGGCATCACCACGGTCAGTACCTACCGAGGCCGCATCCTGGAAAAAATGAATCTGAAGAATAATGCCGAGTTGACCCGGTACGCCTTCGAACGGAACCTCATCGACTAAGCCCTCTTCCGAACAGTGCGGAGAGTCCCGTGCGCTCGGTTCTCGCACACACCGTGCGGAATCATGGCCTTGTGCACGCATCGCCTGGCGTTTGTCGCCCAAAATACGACACAACAATCGAACGGCCCCCGATAGGCGTCCCCCTGCCCTCGGTATATAAGCGCCCTCGGACGACTCGACGATTCTGGATAAGAGCATGAACGAAACCATGACCGGTCGTCAGGGAGGTGCAATGAAAGTTCAAGGCTACGCGCGTCAGAAGGAGAAGGAGCCGGATTTCCGGCAAGCCTTGTCGGTAATGGCTCGTACTGCGCTGATGCGCGAGGAGCGCCCGCGGCAGAGGGCCGGGATGGTGCCCCACTGTGAGCGTTGCCGCGGGTTGTTGTACTGGACGGAATTGCGCGAATGGGATGGAAGTCGAGGGCAAGACGGTTGTGGCGCGCTGCAATGCATCGGTTGCGGAAACATCATCGATCCGGTGATCGTGAAGAATCGGCGGCGTGTGGAGGCTGCGGCCGGCGTGTCTGGGCCGGTTCGGGAGCCACGATGGCGGCGACTCTCAGGCCGAGAGTCGGCCGAGGATTTGGGCGAACCGATCGGGAGGGAACGATGAGAGAGATAGCCACCATGTGTTGTTTCTGCGAAAAAATTCGGGACGACCGGGCCGCCGATCCGGGCGAGGCGGTCTGGCACGAATTCACAATGTACATGGCCAAATACATGCTGCGGCCGGAGGCGGTGCAATTCTCGCACACCTACTGTCCCAGCTGTCTCGCCTACTACAAGGAGTTTCTCACCGTCCGAAAGCAGGCCCGGGAACAGATGGAGGTGGAAGAGCAAATATGACGGACTTGCCGCGCCTGCCCACACAAACCTGGTCGATTGTCTTGGCCGGTAGTGACGGCGGTCGCATCGGGGGATTGATCCGGCGGTGGTTGGGCCGTCCGAAGCCAAAACAGTACTGCACCTTCGTCGGCGGGCGTTCGGTGTTCCAGCACACGTTGGACCGTGCTGCGGGACTCTGTGCGCCGGAGCGGATCCTGACGTTGGTGGCCCGTGAACACCGGCTCGAAGCATGGTCGGCGCTGGAAGGGCGGGTCGGCGGAACCGTGCTCCTGCAACCGAAACCCCGCGATACCGCCGCCGAACTGTATTTGTCTCTGACCTACGTCAAGGCTAAAGATCCTCAGGCAACCGTGGTGACGTTCCCCTCGGATCATTTTGTCTATCCGGAGCAGCGGTTTCTCTACGCCGTGAAGCGGGCGGCGTGGACGGCTGAGTGGCTCCCGGACCGAGTGATCGTGCTCGGAGTCTCGCCCGATCGTCTTGAATTGGACTATGGATGGATCACGCCGGGCGACGTTCTGGACGGGTCTCCTCATTATCAAATCCGAACCGTCCGGTCGTTCGTCGCGGAGCCCACCGCCGCGCAAGCCGATGCGGCGCTCGCACAGGGCGGGTTGTGGAACACCAGCGTCCTGGCAGCCAAAGTCGAGACCCTCTGGCAACTTGGTTGGCAATGTTTCCCGGATATGATGGCGCGATTCGACCGGTTGGCCGCCGTCATTGGAACCCCTCAGGAAGGCCGCACGCTGGAGGACATCTACGAAGACATGCCCGGCCCGAATTTTTTCACGGATGTGTTGCGGCGCATGCCCGATCGCGCCGCCGTCATCGAAGTGGGCGGTGTGCTATGGAGCGATTGGGGACGGCCGCAACGGATTACCGACACTTTGCGGCGCATCGGCCGGCAACCGGCCTTTCCCCTCATGTGTCTGCGTCGACCATTCGCGCCCATCGTCCAGCAGGGTTCGGAGGGAAGGGGCTTGGTGCATTAGGGTCGTCCGATGACAGAAAGACCTGCAGACCGTTCGAGGGGTTCCGAAGGGTCTTGCTAGTCCTCCCCTGCCGCGATTCTCGCCTGTAGCATCTTGCTCCACAACACAGGAGGCTTCTGGGGTCTTTTGTCGCCGCTCAGGAGTCCATGTCCAGTCGACTTCCTCTCAACAGCTTGTTTCTGGAGACCGCCATGGATAACGCGTGGCCAATTCATCGGTGGCACCGGGTTCGCAAGTCACGCTCAGACCAGGGACGATCTGTATGCGCGGACTGCTTGCGGGAACCGTCATGATCGTGATGGCCGGAGGAGGATTGGGTCACATCACCGTGCCGCCGTTGCGCCATGACGAGGGTCAACGGACGGATCATATATGCGACCATCTGCATTCGGTGTCACGGGATCGATGAAAAGGGCCAGGAAGGTGTGGCCTTGATGCCGCCTGCGGCGGATTTGACGTCGCCGGCGGTGCAACGTAAGTTGGACGCAGGGTTGTTCAAGAGCGTGCATGATGGTAGACGCAATACGGCGATGGGTTCCTGGCGGGAGGTGTTGTCGAACGATGAAATTTGGGATGTGCTGGCCTATGTGCGGACGTTGGCGATGCCGGATTAACCAGGCTGCCATGAGGCGGATGTGAGCGCGCGGCTTTGTCTGGCGGCCGCCGTCCTATGGGTGCTTACCATGGCCACCGTGGCCTGGGTGTTTGTCAAGGGAAGGACGGCGGCCCCCGATGTCGATGCCCGGACAGTGGTCATCCTGGCGCCGTCCGAACGGGATCTGATCTTAGGGGAAATGCGTCTGCTGCTCAAAGCGGTCCACGGCGTCATCCTCGGCCTGAGTGAAGACCCGCCCGCCGCCACGGGTATGGAGGAGTCGGCGAGAGCCGCGGGCATCGGCATGGCGGAAGATGTGAATCCCGCGGTGATGCTCAAACTGCCGTTGGCCTTTAAGCAAATGGGTATGTCGGTGCACCGGGACATGGACGCCTTGGCCGACGCAATTGCGGCGCAGGAGACGCCGCCGCAGATTCTCAAGCGGCTGTCCAGCCTCACGGCACGATGCACAACCTGTCATGACATGTACCGCCTGGTGGGTCAGGAGTAACGACCGGGACTCCTGTATCTGAGGAGTGGTTCCTCTGCGCGCAATGTGGTATCCCTCGGCAAGGTGTGCCTATGAGATCACTTGCAAGGAGGTGCGACGATGACCTGTAATGTGGGAGGCATAGAGCGACCGATTCGCATGGTGATTGGGATCTTGTTGCTGGGGATCGGGGCTTTTGCCGAGTTGCCGCCGATTGGCACGGGCGTGGCGCTCGTGGCGGGGACGGTGGCGCTCGTGACCGGGGCAATCAGTTTTTGCCCGCTCTGGGCCCTCTTCGGCATCAACACGTGTCCCCCGAAGGCAACGCGGCATTAACCCGCCCGACTGGAGAAGGCACTGATGGAGGACGACAAGAGCCAAGGATTGGCCACCCCCGTGGGTTCTCGGCGGCGGTTCTTCCAGTGGATCATCGGCTTGGCGGCCGGCGGGATCGGGTTGGGATTGGCTCTTCCGTTGGTTGGGTTCGTGGTGTCTCCGGCATTGAAGCGCCGGGATCAACCCTGGGTGGATGTGGGGCCGGTTTCCGACTTGCCGGTGGACGAACCGCGACAACTCAATCATATGACGACGCATCATGACGGTTGGTTGGAAACCACCTCCCACAAAGCGGTGTGGGCGGTCAAACAAGCCGACCAGCAGGTCGTCGTCTATTCGCCGATCTGCACACACTTGGGGTGTGGCTATCGCTGGGCGCCGGATGCGCGGCGGTTCAAATGTCCCTGTCACGGCAGCGTCTTCGATGTCAAGGGCGCCGTCGTCGCCGGTCCGGCACCACGTCCGCTGGATATTCTGCCGTCGAAAATCGAACAGGGACGGCTGTGGGTGCAGTACAAGGAATTCAAGTCGGGGTTGGCACGGTCCGTCGAACTCTGAGACAACGCGGCGTCAGACAGGCGGAAGGAGGGCATGGATCGGGCCCGTCGGGATCATCATCCCTTCATGATCCTCTTTTTGGATGTGGATCATGTCAAGGCCCTGAATGACCGTTACGGGCATTCAGCCGGTGACAGTGTGCTGCAGCGAATCATCACGTCGCGGGAAGTCTGACGCGCCCGCCGGGTATTGAGGGCCGATATGGAGGCGAAGAATTCGCCATCGGTCCGGTCGAATGTGATGCGGCCGGCGCGCGCTCCATTGCGGAACGGATTCGGTCGGCGTCGAGCACACGGTGATGAGTTTTGAGGGACAGTCGATGTCCGTGACGGTGGGCGTCGGGGTTGCGGAGACGCTCATCGCGTGCGCCGATCGCGCCCTCTACGACGCGAAGACGGCGGGGCGGGATCGCGTCGAAGTCTACAGGGGCTGACACGGCCGCGAACAGCTTCCACACCATCAAGATGAGGACCACGATGAGTTCACGGCTCTACGCCTGGCTGGACAGCCGTCTGCGGCTGACACCGCTCGAACATACGGTGCTGAACGAGCCGATCCCCGGCGGCGCCAGCTGGATTTACGTGTTTGGTTCCGCCACCTTGTTCTTGTTCCTCCTCCAGGCCGTCACCGGAATGTTTTTGGCGCTGTACTACGCGCCGACGCCCGACCATGCGTATGACAGCCTTCAGTTTATCGAAACAGAAGTGTGGTTCGGGGCATTTGTGCGCGGGCTTCACCATTGGGGCGCGTCGGGCATGGTGGTCGCCATCGGGTTGCACATGCTGCAAGTGTTTCTGTATGGCGCCTACAAGCCGCCCCGCGAGTTACTCTGGATGGTCGGCGTCGTGTTGTTCATCATTGTGCTGGGGTTCGCGTTCACCGGGTATTTGCTTCCCTGGGATCAGAATGCCTACTGGGCTACCCAAGTCGGGATCAATATGGTCGGTACGATGCCGATCATCGGCGACTGGCTCGCCCCGGTCATCCGGGGCGGCGAGACGTTGGGAGCCTTGACTCTCTCCAGATTCTTTGCGCTCCACGTGCTGTTCTTCCCGGCTTCGCTGGCCGGGTTGGTCATGCTCCATCTGTTCATTCTTCGGCGGGTCGGTCCGGCGGGACCCTGGCATGCGGATGAACGGCGGCCAGGCTCCGAGGCGGCAGCCGTCGCTGAGCGGCGCCGGCCGCAGAGCGAAACGTTTTGGCCCCGCCAGGTTTATATGGACGCCATCGTCATGGTCGGCATCTTTGCGGCCGTGTCGCTGCTCGCGCTCACCGTGCCGTTTCCACTCGCCGATAAGGCGAACCCGTCGGATACGACGTTCGTGCCGGTGCCCGAGTGGTACTTTCTCTTCTACTATCAGCTGCTCAAGTACATGCATGGGCCGCTGGAGCCGGTGGCGACCTGGATCTTGCCTGCGGTATTTTTCCTGGGGTTGCTGTTCTGGCCGTTCCTGGATCGGAACCCCGTGCGGCATCCCGTGGCACGACCGCTGGCCTTGACCACCGGCGGCTTGTTCCTGGTTATCGTGTTCGGACTGCTCGCGATTTCCATCCGAGATCTTTACGCCATTCCCCGAGTGGATCCGGCCGTTGCTCGCGGCAAGGCGGTTTATGCGCAGTTTGGTTGTGCCGGGTGCCATCGCATTCACGGGGAAGGCGGCGCGGTTGCGCCCGATCTGTCTTTCGTCGGTGATATTAGACCGGATCGCGCCTGGCATCTTGAGCACTTTCGGGATCCGCAGTCCGTGTCCCCCGGCTCGTTCATGCCCAAGTTTCCCCTCACTGATCAACAACTCGAGGACCTGACGACCTACATGCTCAGCCTCAAGGAACAATCTTAGCCGGCTGCGTCGCGGCCGACCGGCAAGGCGCTCGTCAACCGCACCGGCCTCGCGCAGGCGGAGTAATGTCGCCGTGATGTCTACCAGGCTGTGGAAAAAGCCCCGCCAGCTTCGTTCTCGCGGGACACTGCCGCCTTCCCCATCTCGCCGGCGTTCACAAACATGCCGCGCCTTATCCGGCGCGTCGTGAACCTCAGAGTCTCAACGTACGAAGCGGGCAAACGCCTGTTCCGACAGGCGGGGGCTGGGCGGGTGAGATGGTATACAATTCGTCCAAGATACTGGGCGCTCCCCAACTCGCGCCCATCCTCCTACGTGACACTCATTATTCTTCGCGTCGCGGATCTTGCTGCGGCCTTGCTGGATGGCCTTGTTGAACAGCCTGCGCGTCTCAACCCTCTGCGGTCCTGCTGCTATCCACAGTTTCCAAAACGTTTTTCAAACTCCTAGAGAGCTTGCGAGGGCTCTCAGGAGCCTGCCGTAAGAATCTTGCCTGAACTGGCGCGTGAAGCAACAGAGGCGAGACGGTGTTGTTGCAATTGTCGTCACTCATGGAAGTGCAACCAACCGGATCTCCCATCTGCAGATATTAGTTCTGCGGCGGTTTCAGCCAACTACACCAATCCGACGCATGGCACGCCGCTCGCAAAGGGCGGATAACATGGGGCATCGTGGTGGGTACCTCATCATACTCCTAGGCGTGACCGTCGGGTGTGTGAGCTCGCAGCCGGCCGATCCTCCGTTGAGACCGAGCCCTCCGGCACCCGTGTTCGACGCGCTATTTCTTCCTCCCTCTCCCGACTCCATCCCGGGCGACCTGCGCGGTGAACAAATCCGTTTGGGATATGAAATCGTGGTGCGAACGCAGACGTATGCCAAAGCTTATGTCGGGAACCAACTCGCCTGCACGAACTGTCACCTTGACACCGGATTGAATCCCAACGCGCCGTCCTTTGTGGGGCTCAGCCATGTGTATCCCGAATATCGTGCCAGGGCGGATCGCCGCATGACGCTGGCCGACCGCATTAATGAATGTCTCGAACGCAGCATGAACGGGAAGCCGATGCCGTCCGATAGTTCCAAACTCCAGGCGGTGGTCTCATACATTGCATGGCTGTCACGGAATGTCCCGGCGGAGAGCCGCATAGCGTGGCGAGGTATCCCTCGCGTGACCTCGATGCGGCCGCCGGATCCTGCCAACGGCAAGAGTGTGTACGCCAGGAAATGTGTCTTCTGCCATGGGGCCGATGGGCAGGGGACCGTCGCGGCCCCCGCGCTCTGGGGCCCTGGCTCCTACACCATCGCGGCCGGAATGGCCCGCGTCGGAACGGCCGCCTCGTTCATCAAGGCCAATATGCCGCGGGGATGGGGTTGGGCGGTGACGGATGAAGAAGCGTTCGATGTCGCCGCCTACATCAATCGTCAGCCGCGCCCCGATTTTCAGGGCAAGGCGCAGGATTGGCCGAAGGGCGGCAAACCGGCGGACGTGCCGTATTGATGGAATGGTCCATGAAGATGCCGAGAGTGGAATGTTCAATGTTCAAATGCTCACATCAATCTACTCGTGGTTGAACTTTCAACATTGAACATTGAAAATTGGGCTCCAGAGCGGAGGCCTGTATGACAGTGATGCGTCGTTCGTTGTTTCAGTGGTTGCTCGCGTGGTGTGGCGCAAGCCTGCTGCTGCCGAGGTCTGGCGGCGCCGAGCACGGCGACGACATGCCGGCGAGCGGAGACACGGGTCCATTGACGGCACGCGTGATGCGCCCCTTCAACGCCGAAACGCCGGTGGGAGAATTCATGTCCTTCCTGACCGCGAACCATCGGTTCTTCGTCAGGAGCCATTTCGGACCGCCGCCGGCTGAAGCCCTTGAGGAAGGCCGTTGGAGGCTCCGGGTCGGCGGGCTGGTTGAGCGGCCGCGCACGTTGACCTTGCAGGACCTCAAGCAGTTGCCCCCGTTCACCGTCACAGCCGTGGTCCAGTGCAGCGGCAACGGCCGCGCCCATTATCGGCCGAAAGTAGCCGGCGTTCAATGGGATCGCGGCGCCGTCGGCAATGCGGAGTGGACCGGAGTGCGGCTGAAAGACGTGCTCCATGCCTGCGGGATTCGGGATGAGGGTCAGCATGTGCAATTCCAAGGCGCCGATCGGCCGGTGGTCGCCTCCGTGCCGTTGTTCATACGCAGTATTCCCGTGAAGAAGGCGCTGCATCCCGACACGCTCTTGGCCTATGAAATGAATGGGCGGCCCTTGCCGCTGCTTCACGGGGCGCCGCTCCGTGTGATTACTCCCGGCTGGATGGCGGAATCCTGTCTGAAATGGCTGACCGATATCACGGTGCGAACGGAGGAGGCGGACGGCTATTATATGCAGACGGCCTATCGTGCACCCGTCAGGCCCGTCACACCGGAGACTCCTATGGATCGGGTGGCCATGGTGCCGGTGGAGGAAATGCCGGTGAAGTCGTTGATTGCGGCGCCGGCCAATGGAGACAGCGTGAAAATGGGCCCGGTGACGATTCAAGGCGTCGCCTGGGGCAGCGACGCCTCCATCGCCGCCGTTGAGATATCGCTCGACGACGGGCGGACGTGGAAGCCGGCTCGGTTGGTCGGTGATGCGCGACCGTATGCGTGGCGGCAATGGCAATTCATTTGGAAGCCGGACACGGCGGGGCCGGTCATGGTTCAGTGTCGTGCAACCGACGAGCGGGGCAGGATGCAGCCGGCCCAGAGCCCATGGAACCCGAGCGGGTTTCTGTGGAACGGCTGGGATCAGATCCGGCTCCTGGTGACTGCATGAGGGCGGGACGGAGTCTGGCGGTCCTATTGGGAATTGGGGTGATCGCCCTTGGGATGACGGCTGGCGCTCAGGACAATGACCTGACGTCCGTCATCACGGCTCTCGCTCCGCGGGCGGAGGGACTGATTGTGGCCCGCTGCTCGGTCTGCCACAGCGCAGATCTCATCACCCAGCAACGATTGCCGCGGGAACGTTGGCTGAGCACGGTCCAGAAGATGATTCAATGGGGAGCGGAGGTTTCGGAGGAAGAGGCGGATCTCTTGGTGCGGTATCTCTCGGCCCGCTATCACCCGGGCGCGGCCGACCACCTCCCGCCGATTGATGTGAGGACAGCTCAGCCGTTGACCGAAGAGCCTCTGATCGAAGGACCGATCGTTGGGCTGCCCGTGCGAGGCCAGGCCCTCTTTGCGCAGCATTGCCAGGCCTGTCACGGAGCCGGAGCGACGGGCGGCATGGGCCCGAAGCTGGCCAGAAGTCCGATTTTGAAGCAAGAGGACCTGTTCTGGGACACGGTGCTGCATGGGCGCGGGCCGATGCCGGCCTGGGCCGCGGCCCTCAGCCACCAGGAGATCGCCGATATCCACGCATGGCTCGCGACACAGTGAGAAGAGAGAGGGTGATCAGGCGTGCACGAACAGGTCTAACCACAAGGAGGAGTGATGGGGCGTCAGAGAAGAACAATTCTCATCGGAGCGGCGTTGATCGGACTGGTGGGGCTGATGTCGGTTCCTCGCCTCTTGTTTGGCGCGGACCACCCGCGCGCGAAGGAGCTGCTCGAGCAAGCCTGCGTGTCGTGCCATCGCCTCGAAGGCCGGGCCGAGTCACGGTTCAATTTGCGCGCGCCGGATTTAATCTGGGCCGGCAGCAAGTATCAACGTCCCTGGCTCATACGCTGGCTGACCGGCAAGGAAGCGCCGCTGTACGCCAAAGGTTATCGCTGGGACCTGAGTGAAGGCCCGGTCAAGCACCCCGTCGTGTCGCCGTCGGACGCGGAGGCCATCGCCGACTACTTCGAGAAGTACAATAAGGATCCGCGGGTGAAGGTCGGGGCCTTCGACGTGTCAAAGGTGAGCAAGTTCGACGCCGCCTTCGGCGGCATGGCGTATAAAGCGCATGCCTGTCTGGCCTGCCATACGATTGAAGAGAACGGCAAGTTGATCGGCGGTCCGCAGAGCACCGCGCTCCAGAAGGCCGGGCAGCGCTACAACCTGGACTGGCTGTATCGGTTCGGGCAGAACCCGCAGGACTTCATCATTCACACCGGGGAATTTCTTGCTGACGCGACCGATCCGCAGCTGCGTGCGGTGATAGGGTTTTTGGCAGTACAGGGCGTGCCGGACGTCACCTACTATGAACCCTGGACCAGTCAGGAATTTGCCAGCGCCAGCGTCGACCGCGGGAAAGTCATCTACAAGCAGTACTGTGCGCAGTGCCATGGGTTCACGGGGAAGGGCGACGGGCCGGCGGCATCCGGATTGGAACCGAAGCCGGCGATTCATGCGAACATCCCCTTTGAAAAGCTGCCGACCGAATACTTGTACAATGTCATCAATCACGGCGGCGCGGCCATGGGGAAATCGCCGAACATGCCCTATTGGAATCTGACGATTGGTCAACAGGGGGTGGCGGACGTGATGGCCTATCTCAAGGTGACGTTCAAAGGCGCGCCGGGGGCGTCTTTGGCCGAGCCGGGAAGGGGACCGTCCGGGACCTGTCCGCAGCCGCGCAAAACCGCCAAGGCGCCGCAGGAGATTCTTACGAAGACGAACCCGTTGCCGGCCTCCAAGGAGATGATCGAAGCCGGGAAAGCGCTCTTTCAACAATCGGCTCAACCCGTGGCGTGCGCCCTCTGTCACGGCAATCAGGGTGACGGGCAGGGCGTGATGGGCGCGGCGCTCGTCCCGCCGCCGAGAAACTTTACCTGCGGCACGATGATGAAGGGCCTCCCGGATGGCCAGTTATTCTGGATCATCAAGAATGGATCACCCGGCACCGGGATGATGTCGTTTGTCGGGTTGCCCGACGACCAGGTGTGGCAGTTGATCCACTATGTCAGGACCTTGGCGAAATGAACAGAGGGCGTGACGGAGCGCGTCGCGCCTGAGGGGAGCATGTAATGGCCCGTTTCATCATCTCCGGCAGCCGTGGTACCGACGATCCCACGATGGCGACGTTGCCGTTCATGGCTGCGAAGACGGCCGTGGAGCAAGGGCATGATGTGGTGTTGTGGTTGTGGAACGAAGCGGTCACGCTTGGACGGAGAGGGACGGCGGATCATGTGACCGGGGTCAACCTCACGCCCGTCAAGGATCTTCTGGCCGCCGTGCAGGCCGCTGGGGTGCCGATTTGGGTGTGCGGTGCTTGCGCGGTCGCCCGGCAGATTACTGGTGCGGATCTGGTTCCGGGTGCGACAATAAAAGGTATGCCCGACTACATTAAGGCGGTGGCGGAGCGCGACCGGAATATCGCTTTTTAATCCCCGAATAGACGGGAAAGGTTACCGGTGATGTCGGAACGACCCAAGGAACCGCCAGGAAGAGGCCGTGAGGAAGGTGACGGCGAGCGGTTCACCGAGTTGGAACATATTCCGACGAGGATCCCACGTGAAGGGGATGGGTATCGTCGCGCGCTCCAGGGAGGCCCGATCCTTGAAGACGGACGGTGGCTCACCGAGGACGATCTTCGCCGGATCAATTCGAGGAAAGGCCTGATTCATCTTTTGCAGGAAAGAGAGGTCGACCTCCGGGACGTGCAAAAAACCCTCTTGTATGAGGAAGAACTGCGATGCCTGCAGGTCGAACTGGTCCGTCTCCAACGGTGGGTACAAGCCAGCGGGAAGCGGATTGCGATTCTCGTGGAAGGACGCGATGCCGCGGGCAAAGGCGGCACGATCCGACGGTTCACGGAGCATTTGAATCCCCGCGCCATGCGGGTCGTGGCCTTGCCGAAACCGAGCGACGAGGAACGGGGTCAATGGTATTTCCAGCGGTACATCCGCCAATTGCCGAACCGAGGCGAGATCGTCTTTTTTGATCGCAGCTGGTACAACCGTGCGGTGGTCGAGCCGGTGATGGGCTTTTGCACCAAGCAGGATCATCAGCGCTTCATGCAGCAGGTCACGGAATTCGAACACATGCTGTATGAGGACGGGGTGACGCTCATCAAGTTCTGGTTTTCCATTTCCAAGGAAGAACAGTTCAAGCGCTTTGAAGCGAGGCGCAAGAACCCGCTCAAGCAGTGGAAGCTGAGTGCGGTGGATGAGAAGGCGCAAGAATTGTGGGACCTGTATACGCGCTACAAGGAAGAAATGTTCAGCAAGACCCATACGACGTTCAGTCCGTGGATCATCGTCAAGGCCAACGATAAGCAAGCCGCCCGACTTGAAAGCCTGCGCTATGTGCTGAATCTGCTGCCCTACAAGGGCAAGGAACTGGCGGGCACCCACCTGATGCCCGATCCCAATGTGGTGACTCGGTACCATCGAAAAATGGTCGAACTCGACTTGTGAACACCCGCTTCGAAAGAAAGGAGCGCTCAGATGCCGCGTAAGGCGACGGTCGGCCGCACGGCGCATGTGGGAAGCGTGTGGGTGGTGGGTCTCGTGTTATGGAGCGCTCCAGCGTTGGATGCGGCTGAACGGCACATGATGCATCCCCGTGTGCCGAGCGACAAACTGGCGGAAGCCCGGGCGCTGGTCAATCCCTTGCCGGTTTCCCCGGAGATTCATGAGAAGGGGAAAGCCCTGTATCACGGGAAAGGGACCTGTTTTAACTGCCATGGTCATGAGGGAATGGGGGATGGCCCGGCGGCTATGGGCCTCGATCCGTCCCCGAGGAATTTTCAGCATCGCGGATTTTGGCGGCACCGGACGGAAGGTGAACTCTTCTGGGTGATCAAACATGGATCACCGGGCACCAGCATGATCGGCTTCGGCGAGGTCTTGACCGACGAGGACATCTGGGCCCTGATCCAGTATGAACGGAGTTTCTCCCGCCAGCATGGGGAGGGCATGGGACCCGGCATGGGCAGACGCCGGGGCATGGGACATGGGGGACCTCGGGGAGGCAGCGGTTCGTGCGAAGGGACAGGCTGCGAGCGATAACGCCTTCCATACAGAATCTGCACAAGAAAAAAATTCGCTTGCGTTGCGGTGTTATGTTCGCGACGACCCTCCCCGCCGCTTCCGCATAAATTTCTTTGTCATCCCAATCAACCGTCCGTTGTTCAAAACTGCACTTAGGCGCCTTGTATGAGAAAGCCGACAAGGCGTTCTTTTCCCGCACCTCGTCTGTCAATCCCTACAGTCATCACTCAGCGGATGCGCCGAGAGTCCTCTGTCGTCTGGCGTCATAACCGCCGGTTTGCAAAAGACTCTTTAGTCAGCCTGGAAGAGGGCCGACACCGGGCGGATTGCTGTGCAGGGCAGCAAGGGCAGAGCATGCAATTTGCCTATGGTCCGAGATTGATGGCGCGCACCCGGCAATCAGTGCCGGAAAGCGTGAACATTCATAAGGGGCGAACATGAGCAGGCCTGAACAGCGGTTTCGATCAGTCATCTCGTTCGTTTGGTTGTTGGGACTCGTGGTGACGCTCTTGATGGCCGGATGTGGAAGCAATGGAGGCGATGCACAGCCCGGGGTGCTCGCCGTGGCGCTCACGGATGCACCGGCCTGCGGGTATGACAAGGTGAATATCACCGTCAGCAAGGTGCGGGTCCATCAAAGCGATGCGGCGAACGAGCATGGCGGCGGCTGGTCGGAGATCACCCTCGATCCTCCCCGCAAAATCAACCTGCTCGATCTCAACGACCCCACCCAACCGAATGTTGCGCTCGAGCACCTCGGTGAAACCCCCTTGCCGGCAGGCCATTATACGCAGCTGCGCCTGGTATTGGCGGCCAACAGCCACAATCCCAATTCGCCGTTGGCGAATTCCGTGGTTCTGTTGGGTGAAGCAATGGAAAGACCGCTCGAGACGCCCAGCGGGATCCAATCCGGCATTAAGTTAATCCATCCGTTCACCGTCGGATCGGGGGAGCACGTCGATCTGTTGCTCGACTTCGATGCGTGCCACTCGGTCGTGAAGCGCGGGACCGGGGCCTACGCGCTCAAACCGGTCATTAAAGTCATCCCCTTTGTGTTGAACGGGATTCAAGGCGTGCTCGATGCGGCGCTCTTTCCTGGCGCGGCCAATCCCCATCTTGTGATGGTGTCGGCGCAAGTCAACGGAGACATCGTGCGTTCCGCCGTGCCGAACGCCGCAACAGGAAAATTTTATCTCGCGCGCCTCGACCCGGCCTCCTACGACGTGGTGATAACGGCCGACGGCCATGCGACCACCATCATCGCGGGCGTGCCGGTGACGAGTCCCACCAGCACGACCACCCTCAGTACGGAAGCGGCCCCTTTCAGTTTGGAAACCTCTCCGGTACAGACCGTCAGCGGGACGGTGCTGTTGAATCCGGCCACGGACGACGAACCAGTCTTCATCGCAGCCAAACAAACGGTTCCCAGCGGTCCGACCATCACCGTGCATTCACAGCCCGCTGTCGTCGTGGACGGGCCTCCGCCCGGCGACTCCACCTATAGCCTGGCGCTTCCGAGCAACGCGCCCTGGCTCGCGTCTTACAGTGCCGCGCTGCCCATCGTCCCGTCGGTGCAACCGGCGGTCGCAGGGCAGTACACGGTCATGGCCTCCGCCGAGGGATATAGCAGCCAGTCGTCGGCCGTCGATATCTCGGCGGGCAGCGCGATCCGGGACTTCACCTTGATCCCATAAACCAAAAAGATGTCTCGATCAGGGCTTGCTGACCCACATCAACGCCCTGTCCGCTGAGGGTCGCGGGCACTGGCCTCCGTCCCGTCTTCTGTCTCACCGACTACATTCCTCACGCTACCGCGCATATGCGCACCACTCTCGCGATCGGACGATTCCTGAATCGACGGCGCCTTTTGCCTCAATGAGGAACCGAGTGCTTGGGTCACTTCGCGACATCGCCGATGGTGCGGTCGCGACGCGTTACTGTAAGTGGCTGTTTCATCACCCCTCCAGGCTGTGGCGTGAAGCGTCTTCGTGGCATCAGGATCGCACCAGGAACGGCATTGGTGAAGATTCTTTTGGTCCCGTGAGCGTCGCCTGAACCCAATTGGAGATCAGAGGCTCTCATGACCGAGACAGGAAAAGTCGCATGCGAGAGCATGAGGGCGTACCCAAAACAAGGAGGTTGTCATGACGACATTA
>CAYQDJ010000035.1:0-18694 GCA_964416255.1 uncultured Nitrospira sp.
CGGTCGTAGGAGGGCACCGGCCGAGCAAACCCGCGAGGACGCATCCGTGGCGAAAACGGGTGCTGCCTCCACGAGACAGACCGGTGGCGATGCCCATCACATAAACCGGACATTTCTATTGTGCGAGGAAACGGACATTTCTAAAGTGGGTTGACAGGATGGTGAATAAACATTGATCGGCGGCAGGGATCACTTTATCCTGCGCGCGTGGTCCTCTGGTGTGTCAGCTTGTATCTGCTTCTCTCCGTCGGTATCGGGCTCGCGGCCGCGATGCGGGTGCGGAACACCAGAGATTTCGCTATCGCGGGGAGAAGCCTCCCGCTGCCGGTGGTTACGGCGACGGTATTTGCCACCTGGTTCGGTGCCGAAGCCGTACTCGGCATCTCGGCCACCTTTGTGAAAGACGGTCTCCGCGGCGTGGTGGCCGACCCGTTTGGATCCAGCCTGTGTTTGGTGCTCGCCGGTCTATTTTTTGCGCCGAAGCTCTATCGGCTCAACGTGTTGACCGTCGGCGATTACTACCGCCTGCGATACAACCGAAGCGTCGAAGTCTTATGCACTATGGCCGTGGTCGTGTCCTATGTGGGATGGGTGGCCGCCCAATTCAAAGTCATGGGGCTGGTGCTTCACGTAGTCAGCAACGGCGGCGTCACACAGTCGGTCGGCATTGTGATCGGTGCAATCGTCGTCCTGACATATACGCTCTTCGGGGGTATGTTTTCGGTTGCGATCATGGATTTCGTCCAAATCTCGGTGATCATAGGCGGCCTGCTGTACATCGCGTCCATCATCAGCGGATTGGCGGGAGGGGCGACGGCGGTCATCGAACATGCCTCGGTCGCCGGGAAACTGGATTTTTTCCCGCAGGCGACCGCGTCGGCCTGGATCCCCTTTCTCGGTGCCGGCATCACCATGATGTTGGGATCGATTCCACAGCAGGACGTGTTTCAGCGCATTACCTCAGCCAAGAACGAGCGAACGGCGGTCCGGGGATCGCTCTTGGGCGGCAGCCTCTATTTCCTCATGTGTTTTGTCCCGATGTTCCTCGCCTATGCCGCCACCGTGGTCGATCCCGTGACCTTCGGGGCAATGCTGGAGCAGGATCCGCAGATGATTCTGCCCACACTGATCCTCGAGCATACTCCTCTCGTCGCGCAAATTCTGTTCTTCGGCGCCGTCCTCTCGGCCGTCATGAGTTGTTCGAGCGCCACCCTGCTGGCACCGTCCATTACGCTCAGTGAAAATGTGATCCGGCCGATGCTTGGCCCGCTTCATGACGCCGAACTGCTGCGACTGATGCGAACGGTCTTGGCCGGATTTGCGGCCATCGTCTTGCTCGTTGCTTTGTGGTCGGACGCAGGTATTTATCACCTCGTGGTGAATACCTATAAGATCACGCTCGTGGCCGCCTTTATCCCGCTCTGTGCCGGCCTCTATTGGAAGCGTGCAACGAATCAGGGAGCGGTGTCGGCCATCGTGGCGGGCGTCACGACGTGGATCGGCTGCGAACTCTTTCAGCCAGCGGGGGCCGTTTGGCCGCCGCAGGTGATCGGATTATTCATGGCGTGTGCCGGCATGGTAGTGGGGTCCTTGTTGCCATCACGGATGACGGAACTGCCGGCTCCAAATGCGGAAGCCCAGTGCCCCGAGGCACCCTGACGTCTACGGGCGACCGCTGCTGACCGACGGCGCCCGTTTTGCTTCCAGTTCCGCCCACCGGATATAGAGGCGGTCCACTTCCGCATGCGCCGCCTCCAGCGCCGCACAACGATGCCGGAGCGCGTCGGCGTCGCAGGCCACGCTCGGATCATTTACGGCGGCCTCGCATACCGTCATCGCCGCTTCAGCCTCGGCAATGTGTTGCTCCATCGTCTGCCAGTCCTGCTGTTCCCGATACGTGAGTCCTTTGCGTTTGGCGGGAAGGGCCGCGGCGGCCATCTCCGGCGTCGGCCGCGAGCGGCCAACGGACGCGGGACGCGCTCGTCTCCGTTGTTGTGCCGCTTCCCATTGCGCATAGTCGGCAAACCATTCGGCCCGGCCGCCGCCGTCCAAGGCCAGTAACAGAGTGGACACTCTGTCCAGAAGCCAACGGTCATGGGTGACGAGGATGAGGGCGCCGGGGAATTCGACAAGACTGTCTTCGAGCACCTCGAGTGTCGGGATGTCGAGGTCGTTTGTCGGCTCATCCAGAATCAAGACATCCGCGGGTTGCAGCATGAGACGCGCGAGCAGCACCCGCGCCTGTTCCCCGCCGGAGAGACGGGAAACGGGAAGATCCAATTGCTCGGGCTGGAACAAGAAGCGCTTGGCCCAGGACACAAGATGGATCGAGCGATTCTGATACATGACCGCGTCGCCATCGGGCGCCAATGCCCGACGAAGGGTAACCTCTTGATCCAGTGACTCCCGGTGTTGCTCGAATGTGACGATGCGAAGTTGGTCGGCCCGTGTGATGGTCCCCTGATCCGGTTCCAGCGATCCGGCGAGCAGTTTGAGCACCGTCGTCTTGCCACTGCCATTCGGGCCCAGCAAGCCCAGTCGTTGTCCCGGACCGAGATGGAGATCGAGATCGCGTACGATCTGGTGACCACCGAATGACTTGCCGACCCCCTTCGTCTCCATCAACTGTTTGGAGCGTCGGCCGGAGCCGGCGAACTCGATGCCTGCCGTGCCCTTCTCTTGCCGGGACTCGAGGTCGTGCAGGGCATCCATCAGCTGTCCGGCTGAATCAACGCGGGCCTTGGCTTTAGTGGTGCGCGCTTTCGGGCCGCGGCGAAGCCACTCGACTTCACGGCGGACGCGATTGGCCAGCGAGGCGTGAGAGGTGGCTTGCGCCGACAGGGCCGCCTCCCGCTGTTCCAGAAACTGACTGTAGCGGCCATGGGCCTCGAAGACACCGTTGGGGTACGCCCGATTCAATTCCAGCATGCGGGACGCGACCGCATCGAGAAACCGGCGGTCGTGGCTCACGACGAGAAAGGCCCGGGTCTCATGTTTCAGCAGCGATTCCAACCAGAGGATGCCTTCGAGATCCAAATGGTTCGTCGGTTCATCCAACAGCAGGACCTCCGGTTCGAGCAGGAGCGCGCGGACGATCGCCAGCCGCTTCTTCCATCCGCCGGAGAGGGTATCGACAGATTGTTCGGGTTCCGGAAATTCGCCAATGCTCAGCGCTTTGGACACTCGCCGACCTTGTTCGTGAGGATCTCCACCTTCGGCCACGAGCCCCTGAATCAGGATGTCTTCAACCGTGTGTTCGTCCGGGAAAGATGGCTCTTGAGGAACATACCCGAGACGCAGGTGCCGACGCATGGACCGAGTCCCTTGGTCCGGCGTTTCAAGACCGGCGAGGATTTTGAGCAACGTCGATTTGCCGGACCCGTTCGGGCCGAGCATTCCCACGTGGTCTTGTTCACTCAATGCGAGAGATAACTCGGCAAACAGCGACTTCGTGCCATACGATTTGCTGATCGCGTCACAACTGAGTAACACTGTGGGCGGCATAGGGCCTCTCTCTGGACTGTGTACATGAATGCGCTGACTTATTTCGAGTGTAAGAGGTCAGGCGGAAGGATGAACACCAGCCGTCGGCTCCGACGAGGGAGTGTAACAAATATGCCGCG
Organism: uncultured Nitrospira sp.; assembly: GCA_964416255.1. Taxonomy (GTDB): domain Bacteria; phylum Nitrospirota; class Nitrospiria; order Nitrospirales; family Nitrospiraceae; genus Nitrospira_D. The sequence goes on from CAYQDJ010000035.1 coordinate 3,624, forward strand.
ACGGCGCTATGGGGAGGGAAGCCAACACTGATCTGGGAGGGGCCGGTGCGCGTCTTCGGGCCCGCATCGAGGTGAGGCGGGCCCCAGTACGCTCATCGGAGTCACAGATTGGCGCAGGCAGTTGCTAGGCTGCTCGGATAATGTACGACTCCCGACCCAGGTGCACTTCTTCGTCCTGATAGTCCGGTTCCGTACTAAGGATCCTGGCGGTCTGGCGATGACGGTCGATCACCGCGTCGTGTACATAGCCGCAATTCATGCAGCGGTGACTCTCGGCCCAGGTGAACCCGCTCGTCCCTTCGAAATCAAAGCAATGGTCCGGCACCATAAGGCCCTGGCAGCGCATGCAGTTCATGTTTGTGCTCCTTTGCGTCTGGGGTCTAGGAACTCACGCCTATTGTTAGTAGGATAGCGGAGCCTCCGCCGGGCGAAAGACTCGGAAGAAGTACCTCGAAAGGGGGAGGTGCACGCCACCGCTCTAGTAACGGGGAGGAGCCCAGATGGCACAACTGATCCAACAGCCAACGAGAATCGAAGCCGCCGGGAATAAACCGAAGATCATTGATGAATATGTCGGCCTGGTGAGCTCACACACCGGGCGGCTCAGTATCGCGCGGATGCAGAGCCCCTCCGGATGGCTGGAACCGGGTCAGACGCCGGACTTCGATGAATATACGGTGGTGCTCCGAGGGATGTTGAGAGTCGAGACCAAGACCGGCATTCTCGAGGTCCATGCCGGACAGGCCGTGCTGACGTCCAGGGGTGAATGGGTGCGATACAGCACGCCTGGCTCGGAGGGGGCCGAATACATCGCCGTCTGCCTTCCGGCCTTCTCTCCCTCCACCGTCCATCGAGATTCTGCATGAGTCATCGGACACACCAGGGCATCACTTCCCTTCGTCGTCTTGTCCCGGTCGTGTTTTGCCTGGGTGGTGCACTCGTGATCGCCGTGCCTGCCGGGACTTCTGTAAGCGGGGAATGTTTGCCCCAACGCGACATGTCCGAGGCCGCGGCGTTGCCGGAAGCCGTGAGCCGGAGGCTGCCTCCCACGCCGATCGGGTGGACCACTGGAACCGGGAAATGGGTCGGATACTGGGGGCGTCGAGAGTCAGTGACGTGCCCGCTCGGCGGGCACCCAGAGGGGGCATGGGGAACGGATGTGTATACCGATGACTCCTCCATCTGTACCGCGGCGGTGCATGCGGGGTTGATTTCGATGAAGGATGGAGGCGTGGTAACCATCGAGATGCGGCCGGACGTCGGTCAGTACGGGGGCAGCATACGGAACGGTGTGCGCACCGGCGATTGGATGGAGCCCTGGACCGGGGCCTATGTCTTTGTGCGGGACCAGTCCACCATTGATCCTGCGATCGTGGCCAACGGATACATGCAGGCGGACTCGTGGAAGGGACAGGTTGGCCGGGTGCTGAGCTTCGCCTGTACCCCTCAGTTTGAGCTGCACACTATTTACGGGACCGATGTGTACACGGATGACTCCTACGTCTGCAGCGCGGCCGTCCACCGGGGTCTCATTACTCAGAAGACGGGCGGCCTGGTGACCATTCAAGTGCTCCAGGGAACCACCTCGTTTGCGGCGACCTCCCGTCATGGAATCACCAGTCTCGCGCAAGAATCTTGGAGCGGCCAAAGCTATCGATTTGTGGCGACCCCGCCCAACACCCCGCCGCCCCCCACCGCGGAGACGCCCGTGGACCCGGCGCCGGCCAGGATGAGGCCCCCCTTGGAAAGCGGGAGTTCGTTGTAGTCCCGGACCGGGTTAATCGTGACAGGAGAACCGCGGACCAGCCACATAAACTCCGTCCGGCTCAGTCCCGAGGCTTTCCAGAGCGAGCGGGTCTCTGCCACATGCTGATTGGAAAATGAGATGCCCCGGCACACGTGTTGGATGAACCGCGGCGTACGTCTGGTGGTGTGGCTGCTCCTATCGGCGGTCGTCGGAGTGACCGTTTACGGCGTCGTGCTGTCGACCAGTTTGTCGCTCCCGAAGAGCGATGAGCATCCGCCGCTTCTCATTTACGGCGCGCCGTTTTTTCTTGAGCCTGGACTGTCCGTTGAAGACTCGGGTCTGATCGATCGGCTTCGCCGGCTCGGCTATCGGACGGTCACGGGGGATCCCACGCATCCCGGTGACTATGCGGTCACTCCTCGCGTCATCCACGTCTATCTTCATGCCCAGGAAGAGAACCATGTGCCCGCTCGGCGCATCACCCTAGTGCGAGAAGGCGATCTGGTCACAGAAGTCCGCACGGCGGGCGGAGGCCCCACGATGTCCTTCGTGTCGCTTGAACCGCCGCTCATCAGCGGACTGCGCGCAGGGACACGGCAGATGCGGGAATGGATTCCACTCAGTCGAATGCCTGCGATGGTCATCGAGACGGTGTTAGCCGTGGAAGACCGTCGATTCTACACCCATCCCGGCATCGATCCGATCGCCGTCGGTCGGGCCCTCTGGGCCAATTTCACCCGTGGGGGCGTCGTCCAGGGCGGCAGTACGATCACTCAGCAACTGGCCAAGAACCTGTTCTATTCACCACAACGGACGATTGGGAGAAAGCTCAAGGAGTCCATGGCCGCGTTAGTCTTGGAATTGAAATACCGGAAGGATGAGATCCTGGAAAGCTATTTAAACGAAATCTATTTGGGGCAAGCGGGATCGGTCGCGATCTACGGCGTCGGAGAGGCGGCTCATCGGTATTTTGGGAAGGCGCTCGAAGACCTTGCCATTGAGGAGGTCGCCCTGATCGCAGGGTTGATCAAAGGACCGAATACGTATGCGCCGACCAGGAACGTAGGCCAGGCGACGCGCCGGCGGAACATCGTCCTTACCCGGCTCCGGGATGCAGGCCGGTTGACCGAAGAGGCGTGGAAGCGAGCGGTCAACCGACCGATGACGGTGGCGCTGTCCCAAGACGTGCTCACTGACGCACCCTACTTTGTCGATTACCTGCTGCGCCACGTGGAGGAAGGCACCGGCATGGGGATCCCGGAGGGCGCCAAGATGTATTCGACGTTGGATCCCTGGGTTCAGCAAGGCGCCGCGGAAGCCTTACACAAGGGATTGGTCCAACTGGAGTCCACCTATCCGGCGCTGAAGTTGGGCGAGACGCCGGTGCAGGGGGCCGTTGTGGTGCTTGGAACTAAGACCGGCCACCTGCTCGCCATGGTGGGTGGTCGAGATTATCGGGCAAGTCAATTCAACCGTGCCGTGCAGGCCCATCGTCAGGCCGGTTCTCTGGTCAAGCCATTTATCTATCTCGCGGCATTCGAAGCGGTTGCCGGCCAGGGGAAAGCAGTCCATACGCCTGCCACGCTGGTCATGGACGAGCCGGTCACCTTCGATTCAGGGGCCGGTCCCTGGTCTCCGCAGAACTATGATCGGCAATTTCATGGCCAGGTCAGCGTGCGGAGCGCGGTGGAACATTCCTATAACGTGCCGGCTGTGCGTGTTGCCCACCACATCGGACTGGCAGCGTTGCGGACGACCCTTCACGGGTTTGGTCTGGACGATCTCTGGGCCGGAAATTTATCCATGGCCCTCGGCAGTGCCTCCGTGACCCTCTTGGACATCACCTCGGCGTATGGCGGACTGGCCAACGGCGGTGTGCTCACCAGGCCCTTGGCACTGTTTAAGATGACCAGCGAGGGAGGGGATACCTTATGGACCCTTTCGCCCGACCGGCATCAAGCCGTGTCGCCACAGGCCGCCTATCTCATGACGTCACTCCTGAAAGGCGTGGTCGACAGAGGGACCGCGGCGAGCGCCCGCGGGTTGGGCGTGAGCGGTCCGGTCGCCGGCAAGACCGGGACAACGGACGGGTACCGAGATGCCTGGTTCATCGGCTACACGCCGGATCTCGTGATCGGCGTCTGGGTGGGGTTTGACGATGAGCGCCCGCTCAAGCTGACCGGCTCCCAGGCGGCACTCCCCATCTGGAGTGGGGTGGCGCGCCGGCTGATGGCCCGCCAGACAGGGGATTTTGTCATGCCGTCCGGGATCGTGCAGCGTGAGATTGACCCGCGCACCGGGCAACTGGCGACCTCGCGATGTCCGGACAAGATCTCCGAGGTGTTTATAGCCGGCACAGAGCCCACCGTCTATTGCGAATTGCACGGCAGCGGATTGTGGGAGCGTCTCAAGCACACCTTTAACGTGTTTTAGCGGCCAACCAACCGTGACGTTCCCCTCCTCGACATGTTCTCAAGAAAATGTTGCGTCTAATCGGACCTCAGGTATCCTGGGCACAGAGCCTAACAGAGGAGCGCTATGAGAAAAACCGGCTACATGGACGAGGGCAACATTACCTTGCTTGCCAAGGGTGTGGAGCTGAAGGGCGAAATCAAGGTCGAGGGGACGGTGCGCATCGACGGCCGTTTGGAAGGCGACGTGCAGACCAAGGGTGAAGTCATCGTCGGTGAAGAGGGATTGGTGAAAGGCACGATTTCGGCCGGGACGTTGATCAGCAGCGGACGCATCAAAGCCACGGTCACGGCGACCGAACGCATCCAGTTGCTGAAAAACGCTGTGCTCATCGGAGAAGTCCACTGTCCCGTGTTGTGCATGGAAGATGGCGCCAAGTTTCAGGGCGTCAGCGACATGGGCGTGACGGCCTGGCCCGATGACGCGCCGCGGTTGTCCGGCAATCTTCGAGAAATGGCCGGCCTTCGCAACAAGCCGATGGCTCTGATTGGAAAGGCCGGCGACCAATAAACAGGGGCCTCTCTACCGGATTTCGGCTTCTGCTCACCTCTCATTGCGTTCGCGGGCCAGGATTCCACGCCGCATTCCTATCGCCATTCCCGCGTTCTATGCTCAAGCAGTCTCCGGGTTCGTGACTTGAGCTGGTGCCGACCGGCTACTCGAGTGGAATGGTGATCGCAATCCCGCCCATGACCTCGTTCACTTTAAAGTCACGCTTTGGGCTCAAGGGATGTTTGTTGTGGCAGGTGACGCAGGCAGCCGAGACGGCCAGGTCGGCATAAACCGCTTGGAAATAGTGTCTTTTGCCGCTGGCCACCACGCCGGTCACCGGCCGTTCTGGCCGACTGCGCAAGAGTTCGAGCGCCTTGCGCTCGAAGTCGGTGGCGGGGGCGTTCCGTTGGTAAATCGGCGAGAGCCCGATCAACCGATAACGAATGCCTCGTCCGGATTCGGCGACGAGCCGTCCGGAGTGCTGGAGAAATTGAGCCGGGAGCGGGAGGGCATTGTCTTGCTCCCAATGTTCCGCCGCCCGCACGATCCCTTTTTCCTGCATCCGGTTGACGATGTGGGTCGTATAAATCGTGCGATCCGCCTCCAACACCGCATGCACATAATCGGCGACCTTTTCTGGCGGCACCCCGGATTGGCCGGGGCTGTCTTTGGCGAACGGAAGGCTGGCCGCGCCCATCCCTACGAGGAGTGCGACGGTTGCGGCTCCGAACGTGGAGCGGTAGTAGTCCATGGGCCCTCCCCTAAATTGGAAGGAATCGCCGGCAAAGTGACCACGCAGGTGGTGCCTCGGCCTTCAAGGCTGTCGATGCGGACGTCGCCTCCGAATTTTCTGAGGATGCGGCGCGCCACCGTCAGCCCGAGCCCTGATCCCTCACCTTGTCCTTTGGTGGTGAAGAAAGGATCGAAGATCTTCGAGAGATGCTGCTTGGAAATGCCGGGTCCGGTATCGGCCACGGTTAAGACGGCCAGACCATTGGCCACTGTGGTGGTTAAGGTCAGGGTGCCGCCCTTGCGCATGGCTTGCGCCGCGTTCATCAACAAGTTTGCGAACGCTTGACGCAATTGGTCAGGTAAGGCCAATACCCGCGTGGGGCCCGCGTACGTCTTGTGCACGGCCAGATGGTTGATATCGGTGGTCGTTTGCATGGCGGCGAGGGCCTGGTCCAATTCCTGTTCCAAGCACACCGGGATCCGCCGATCGGTGATTTCCTGAGACGCCACCCCGGTAAAGTCCTGGATAATTTTGGCCATGCGCCGGCCTTGGGCCACGATGTCTCGCGCATACGCCCGCGCTCGTTCAAGATCTCCTTCATCCTGAATGGCCTCCCCCAGTCCCACGATCCCGAATAATGGGTTGTTCAGCTCATGACCGATGCCGGCCGTCAACACGCGGAGGCTGCCGGTTTTTTCCGCCTGCACCAATTGATCTTGGAGCCGGCTCTCGTCGGTGGTATCCCGAAACACGATCCCGATGCGGTTTCCCGTTCCCGTCCATCCGGGCAAGCGGAACCACTGGTAGTGGTACTGACGGGCGCCGATTTGAAGTTCAGTCCGTTGAAGCGGGGTTCGCTGTTCCGCTGAAGGCGTCAGTGGATCCTGGGGCGACTCTAGAGGTTGTTCACCGACAGGCATGGCGCCAGGGTCCAGGAGGGTTTGAAATTCCTCCCGGAGCTTCTGTTGCAGGGCCAGGCTGACCGGCAGGACGGTGAAGAGGGAGAGGGCTGACGTCAGGTCTTGGATCGCAAACGCATCACGAGCCGCACGGTTCGCGTACTGGAGATGCTCGGCCGCATCAATCAACAGGATCGGTGTGGGCACCGTATCGAGGATTTGATCGGTGGATTGTTGTAAATATTCGACTTCTTCCGTCTTCAACTGCACTTGGCTGGTCAATCCGGCGAAGGCCGCTTCCAGCTGCTTATTCATGCGGTTGAATTCTTCGGCCAGGTCTTCCAACTCGTCGCCGGTATGAATGGCGATGTCCGAACGCAATTGGCCGCGGCCGATAAATTTTGCCGCCTCCTGAAGTTGGCGGACGGGGGTCACAATGCGGCTTGCGGCGACATAGCCGAGTGACGCCAGCAGGGCAATGGCGACGGTGCCGAACACGGTCACCCAGGTAAACAGATGTTCAATGGGCGCGAACAACTCGTCGGAGGACTGCCACACGAACGTATGCCAGGAACCGCTTTGCAGGGCACCGTTGGTCGACCGGCTGGTTTCCGGCAACGGGGCGAATCCGACCACGGAGGTGGATTTCCCGCCATGGCCGTCGCCTGGAGCCTGTACCCAGCCGGGATGCATCGGCGTCACCAACGGGACCAGGCGCTTGTCCGACAGGCTCACGCCGGTCGGCAGGATGGGACAACTCATGACCACGCCGTTGCTGTCGATCAACATGACGTGCCCGGTCTTGCCGAATCGGATGACATGCGTGGAGGGAGAGAAGAATTCTTTGGCATCGATGACCCGGTGCACGGCGCCGACGACTTCATACCGAAGTGCGTCCATGACCGGGACGGAGATGGAAAAGACATAGGCATCTGCTTTGCTTTCAAAGTAGACATCCTCGATATAGAGCTGTCCCACCCCTTTGTTGTAGGCGCCTTGCCACCAAGGCTTGTTTTTGTGGTGAAAATTAGGATCGGCCGTCATGGTGGCGACGAGCGTGCCCTGGGTATCCGTCAGAAACAGCATTTTGGTGGCGGAACGGACGACCTGCGGCAGTAATTGATCCGCCTCGCTATGGGTGCCTGTATAATATTCGCGCAGCAGGAGGCTCAGCGGGTGGTCGACGATGGCCTTGACCAAGGCGGGATCACGGGCATCCCATCGCGCCTGCATGTCTGCTCGATGGGCCGCCGTCTTCTCGTTGCCGGCCGCCAATGCGTCACGTTGACGTTCCAACTCTCGAATCACCACCGGGTCATTCGCAATCCGGGAGGTGCGAATGACTTCTTCCGCGACGAGCAAGTCGAGCTTGCGTGCCGCTTCCGTCGCCAGCGCCTTAAAACTCTCTCCGCTGACTTCGCGGATCTCCTGCGAGCCTTGCCAAAACGCCATGCCCAGACCGACCATGAGCGGCACCACGCCGACAAACAGCATGGAGAGGATCAGCTTGCTCTTGAGTCCCCACCGCCGGCTCATAGACGTGGTTTGGCTCATGGACGTTGCCCTCCGCCCGACGATTCATCCCCAGGTGGAAAACGCAAGGTAAAGGTCGAGCCCGCCCCCACCTGACTCTCCACACCGATGCGGCCGCCCATATGCTGGATGACGCTCTTGATATTATAGAGCCCCAGTCCGGTGCCTTTCCCAGGCGGCTTGGTGGTGAAAAACGGCTCGAAGATCTTGCCCAGCAGATCGGCCGGGATGCCGCACCCCGTATCCGAGACCCGCACGACCGTCGCACCGTCGATCACCGTCGATTCCAGGGTCAACGTCCCGCCATGGTCCATCGCTTGCACCGCATTCGTGATCAGATTGACGAACACATGCAACAGTTCGTCAGGGTTCCCTCTTACGGCGGCATCGGGATAATAGGTTTTGCGCACCTCAATATCGTGCAGGGCCACGGCGTACCGCGCGATCCTCAACGCTTCGTCCAACTTGTTGCCCACCGCGATCATGCTGTGCTGCAGCGTGGACGCACGGCGGGAATAGGAGGTGAGATCTCGGCATATGGCCGTGGTCCGCTTGACGGCTTCGATGATGTCCCCGGCTTGTTCCTGCACCGCGCGGGGATCCTGCTCTTCCAAAAGATTCTCCGCCAGCCCGAGAATGAGCTGGAGCGGATTGTTCATGTCGTGGGCGATGCCCGCGGCGAAGGAGCCGATGCCGGCAAGCTTGTCGGCATGCAGCAATTCCGCCTGCAGCTTGTTCTCGTGCTGCACCAGTTCCCACAGCAGGCGCGAGGCCGGCCCGCTCAACACGTCTGTTCCGGGAGGGACCATCCTCTGGAGCGTCTGTTCCATGCCCGGATCTCCGGTGACGTCCATGAGCACTTTCGTCCCATGATTGGCGACGAGATCGGTCATGCGCTCATAGACGGGGATGCACAGTTCCCTGGCGCGCTGGAGTCCTGGCGCCGCAGGATTCTGGTCGCTGATGCCGACAATCTCGATCGTGTGGATCTGGTGGAGGAGATCGAGCAGAGCGGTTCCGCCTCTGCCCGCGCCGAGAATGGCCACCTTGGTTGAGGGGGAGGCCATGGACACAGTCCTTTCCCTCTCAGATGGACGATCGACCGCCGGAGGGGCAGAAGCGCATCCGCTCTTCCCCTCCTCCGTCGAGAGACGCGGAGGCCTCACAGGTGCGCCAATTCTCGCTGCTCCATCGCACGAGCGACAGCGGCCTTCAGCTTCTCGCCCTCCACTGGCTTGACGAGATAATCCAGCACGCCTTCTCGCAACAGCGATGTGGCCATATCGGTGTCCGGAAATCCCGTGAGGACGATCAACGGCACCCGAGGATAATTCTTGCGAAAATAGGCGATGGCTTCAATGCCGTTGACTTTCGGCATGCGGATATCGCAGATGATCACATCAAGCAGTAAGCGATTTTCCCCTGCGTTGAGGACCTCAATGGCTTTTTCTCCATTCTCAGCCTCCAGCACCTCATACCCCGCCTTCTGGAGTGTCATCCGGACGACCTTGCGGATATCCGCCTCGTCGTCCATGACCATCACACGCCCGTTGCACGATTCCCCTCCGACAAAGAAACCTGATTTGAACTCACTCATGACGACCTCCTTCTGCGACTCGTGATGGGGTTGTTTCCGCGGCTCCTGTCCAGTACGTAAGCGCAAAGTTTGTGCCTACCCGCAGGTGGGGCACGTGGTGGGGTTTTCAATAGCTTCCGACGAAAGTTGTGTCCCACCGGCCTGCCTCCTGGTTGGAATCCACCACCACGTGGTGCGATTGAAGCCTTTACCAGCATGCAGCCGGGCAACGGAGCGTGTGTTACCACACAGGCGACGCATGAAGGCGATGGCGAGGAAAATGATGACTGAGGCCCAGCCCAACACACCAGGCACCCTTGTCAAGTGCCTGTCAGCAAGCCCTGTGCCCTCACGCCCCACGCGAGCCGGGTTTCGAACAACCAGGCATGATGTTTCATGATTTCTTGCGCCCTGGATGGCCTGGAGGGGTGGACCGCGGCCTGAAACGCCACCAATCAAAAAGGATTCAGCACCGGATAAGAACAGATTCAGCGCATTGACCGTAATAGCCTAGCGAGGCCTGCCTGAATTGCGTTTCTGAATTCGGCTACGGTATCCTCGATCGATCAAGAGAGGATACAATGATATCTCTGGAGGTATTGACGAACTACATACGGACGAGCCTGCCCGACGCGGTGGTGACGGTTACGGACCGCACCGGGACGATGGATCATTTGAAGGTCGTCATCGTCTCGGAGGGGTTTCAAGGGAAAAATCTCTTGGACCGGCATCGCTTGATCTATCAGGCGTTGGATGTCCCGTTGAAGGACGGACGCATCCATGCGCTGGAACTGACCGCACGAACCAAGGACGAAAGTTAACCAGGAGGCCGACGATGGCGGATCCGATAGAAGAAGAAATCCAACGAGAAGTCAAGACGCATAAGATTCTCATTTACGGCAAGGGCACCAAGACGATGCCGATGTGCGGATTCACCCGGGAGACGATGCAATTTTTCGATAGGTATGGGTATCCGTACGAGCTGATCGACGTCCTTTCCCAGCCGGCCAAGCGGGAGGCGCTCACGAAAATCACCAACTGGCCAACGCTCCCCAAGGTGTTTATCGACGGGACGTTCTATGGGGATACGGACATTCTGGATCCCATGGAAAAGAAGGGCGAAATCGAACCGCTGCTGAAGAAGGCCTTCGGACAGTAATCCGTTTCCCGCCGTCACGATACGATGGCCGGTGCCCGAAGGCACCGGCTGGTGGGGAGAGCGTTAGCCCTTCGCCTCCGGCGGCGGCCAGTCGATCTCGGTGTCCCGGCCGCAGTAAAAACAGGAGAGGCGGTACCGAGCCTTCCGCCGCGGGTTTGGGAGCGAGGTAAAGGTGATGGGGGTGTCGTCGTAGGGGCAGGTGGGTTGATCATGAAGCAGATGGACTTCGGCCATCATCGTGATCGAGGCCTCGTCCCAGGGAGGGGATGACTGCGCCTGCCCCGTAATGGTGTCCGTCTCATGGCACCGCTCACACCGGGCGGCGTAGGTTTTGATGCGCGCATGGTGCACCGTGACATCGACGAGTTCCATCCGCCCGCCGCAGTCGGATCGGATACAGGTCAGCGGTTCGTGTTGCAACGCCTGAACGAAACGCCTGTGGGCGGTCCGTTCCTCCTCCTCCTCCATCGACATATGACCTCCGTCTTATCGAGCTCCTACAGACCCCAGGCTCCGCTGACCTGGATGTTGGCCCCGTTCACGTACCGGGCTTCGGGGCTGAGCAAAAAACGCACGGCGGCCACGGTGTCGTCAACCGTCCCAAGATAGCCGGCGGGAATGCGTTTAGTCATGCCGGCGAGCTCGTCAGGCGGGGCACTGCCGGAATCGATGAATCCGGGTGAAATGGCGTTGACGGTGATGCCATGCGGAGCCAAGAGCTTAGCGAGCGTCCGGGTCAATATCAAAACGCCGGCTTTGGCAATATAGTGCGCAGTGACATCTGGTTGTGCCTGCATCAGGTCGGCGTTGGCCATGCTGAAGTTCAGGATGCGTCCGGATTTCCGAGCTTTCATCCCCGGTGCGACCGCCTGAGCCAGGTAGAAAATCGGATGCAAATTGCCGTCGAACATCTCGAGCCAGCCCGCGACGGTTTCATCAAACAGATTGATTCGATGATAGGGGCCGGCACCGTTGATGAGGACGTCGATTTTACCCCAAGTCTGCTCGACTTGGGCGGCGAGCGATGTGGCCGCGACGGGGTCCGAGACATCGCAGCGGACGGCAAGCGACTCTCCCCCTCGTTCCGTGATGGCATGGGCCGTCTGGTTGGCGTCGGCTTCGCTCGACCGATAACAGATGGCGATCTTCCATCGTTGCTCGGCCAGATCGAGGGCAATCCCGCGCCCGATGCCCTTGGCGCCGCCGGTAATGAGCGCGACCTGGTCAGGCATCCCGTGGTCCCTCCGTGATCATGAGGTATTCCGTTCCGAGAGTCGCTGCTTGATGAGCTGTAAAGCGCCGGCGGTCCTGCTTGAGAAAGACCGTTCGGGCTGTGGTTTCCTCGCGTCTTGCGCCTGGGCCTCCATGAGAGCCTGTAGATCATCGATCGTATCGAGATCCCGCCATTCCGGCAAGAGGGCGGTGGTCAGGCCCAGTCGTGCCGCGATGTGTTGCGTCGTGGCACACACCCGGTCCGTGGACCAGGGAATGCTGATGAACAGGTCTGCGATGAGCCGCTTCAATCCGATCAGATAATAACCGCCGTCCCTGGCGGGGCCCAGGACCAGATCGTGCGACGCCAGCAACCCGAGCGCTAGCGCATAGTAATCGAGCGGCAAGGTCGGCACATCGGTGCCCACCAAGACCACCTGCCGGTACCCCTGGGCAAACACTGCCTCGAAGGCCCGACTCATGCGGATGCCGAGATCCTCGCCGGATTGGTCGAGCAGCGCCACCTTGTGACGCGCTTCCATGATTTTAAAAAAAGCAAGCGTCGAGGCAGGTGCGCAGGCGAGATACCGATCGCACGACAGCGCGTGTGTTTTCGCCGAACGGGCCGTACGTTCGAGCGTATCTAAGACACAGCTTCCATGCAGGGTCGCCGCTTCGTCCGGGGTGAGCGGAGGACACAGCCGAGTCTTGACCTGTCCGGGGATGGGGGCCTTAGCGAAGATGATGAGGGCCGTAGTGACGGATCCGGCACCACTTGGGAAGGATGAGGAGACGTGCCGCATCGCTATCGAATCGCCGCATACCAGCGGCTCAATCGTCCCGGGTCCACCCCGAACCAATAGAGGCACCGCAAGGTCCACATCAACAGAATTGTCCGGAGCGGGCCCTGGCGCTCCCAGCGGCGGAAGGAGGTGGTCGCTGTCTCACGGAGCGCCACGACAGAGCCTGTCTGCTTCAGACGGCGGGTCAACTCAATGTCTTCCATGAGCGGGATCTCGGCGAAGCCGCCCACTCGCTCGAAGACAGCGCGGCGGACAAACAGGGCCTGATCGCCGGTGGCGATTCCGCTCCAACGTGAGCGCCGGTTCATCAGCGTACTGATCACGCGGCTCCAACGGGAGACGTAATCGAATTGCACATCAAATCGTCCCCCGGCCGCCTGCGGATCGGCAAGGGCTCGTTCGATGGCGGCCCGGGCAGTGAGCGGAAGTTGGGTATCGGCATGGAGGAAGAGTAGCACCTCGCCGCGGCTGGCATTGACGCCCGCATTCATTTGCCTGGCGCGACCGCGGGGCGCGTTGATCAGACGGGCGCAGGGAACACGGGCGCAAAAGGCCTCGATCATGGCCACGGTGCGGTCCGTGCTTCCCCCGTCGACAATGATGATTTCGTCGAAGTGCAAGGCGGACGTATGGGCCAAGGTGCGGGCAAGGGTGGTCTCCTCCTGGAAGGTAGGCATGATGACGGAGATCGTCATCGGCGCTCAGGCATCGGGTTTCTTGGGCTCACGGAACATGAAGTACATCACCACGACGACCGTCGACCAGAAGACGACCTGTTTGTGCCAGAAGAGGACCTCACCGTAATGGAAAAATCCCAGCCCCAGCGCGATGGCAAAGGTCATCACACTGTAGCGGACCGTCGGATTCTCGATCACGGCATTGGCCCATATGGCGAGGCCGCCGAAGTAAATCAACAGCGGTACCACGTTGATTTCAAAGCCGCCGCTGATGGAGAGAAAGACGTTCAGAAACCCGATAAACATCAGGGCGGTGCCGGTCATCAAGCCGGCCACGGTTAATTGTTTGTCGCCTCCGACGTCGTCGTCCGGGTGCCGTCCGGGCGGGCGTTCCGAGGGATCCTTGATCGGCAGATTGGTGGGAGCCATGGCCGTTAAATCTTGAAGTGCTTGCTGAGCGTGAGGGCCTGTTGTTGATAGGACGACCCCAGGGTCGTGCCGTAGAGCTGAGATGGTACTCCGAGCATCCGGTCATACACAACCTTGAAAAACGTTTGGCCGTCATGGATCAGGAACGGCACATCGTGGGGACGGACCTCCAACACCACCTGCGTGCCTTTGATCTCTCCCGCCGAGCCGTACCCGAACCCCGGATCGAAGAAGCCGGCGTAATGGGTGCGTAATTCTCCGCAGGCCGCTTCGTAGGCCACCATCTCGGCCGCGTAGCCGGCCGGGACTCGGATGCGCTCTTTGGACGCGAGAATATAGAACTCTTCCGGCTCCAATAAGAGACTGTCGTGCCGATGGCGATACAACGGTTCCCAGAAATCGGCTGCGGCGTAATAGCCGATCTTGGCAAGGTCGATGACATGGCTGTTTTTCTTCGCGCGATAGCCGATGATCCGAGAATCCGCGCGATCGTCCCCCTTGAGATCGATGCGAAGAAACAGGCCGCGTTCCGCTCGGAAGTCACGACCGCGCACGACCTTCCGGCCGGGACTGTTTTGATAGAGAAGCGGCGTCGTCCGATGCAGCCTCTGGAGTGCGACGTCCGACACGGTGGCCTCTCCACGAACAAATCGGATCTGGTTCAGCGACTGCCCGGTCCGCACTTTCACCGCGAATGAGCGGGGCACGACCTCAAGGAACAGCGGCCCGGCATAGCCCGTGCGAATTTCATCAAACCCGGCGTTGAGATCGGTGACTACGCGTGTGAAGACGTCCAAACGTCCCGTCGTACTCTTGGGGTTGGCCCGTGCGCGCAACAGAGCGGGGAGCGTCAATTGCTCCAGCAGCGGCACGAGATAGACATGGCCTTTCTCCAGGATGGCCCCGCCGGTCAGGTCCATCTCGTACATCACGAGATCGGACTGATAAAAATCCAGGACGTTCAGCCGGGTGGAAATGGCTGACAGTTCGGGGAGAAAGCTGCTGATCAGGCGATAGGCCTTCTGTCCCAACCGGAGGTCGAGGCTGGCCGGCTGAATTTGCCGGTCCTCGATGGGCACCGAGGCGCTGATCCTTTGATCGGCGATTAGTCGCCGGATGTCCTGATACGGAAGAATGCCATGTCCGGGATGTCGACTCACAACGCGTCCAGACCTCCGTTGCCGTTGGCACAGGTTCCCCAAGAGGAAGGGGCGCCGACCATCGGCAGTTCGCGTCCCGATTTAGTCTTCGGTTGAGGATAGAGGAAAGACTTATTCTCGTAGTTGCGGAGGACGGCGCCGTCTTCGTGGGCTGCAACGTGGAGAACGCCTCCTATGGG
>CAYQDJ010000035.1:18704-26747 GCA_964416255.1 uncultured Nitrospira sp.
GGAAGGGGCGCCGACCATCGGCAGTTCCCGTCCGGCGCCCGGCTTGGGCTGCGGATAGTGATAGGTCTTGTCCTCGTAGTTCCGCAGCACCGCGCCCTCCTCGTCCATGTGGACGAGATACTCGCCAGGCAGCAGAGGAATTTTCCCCCCTCCACCCGGGGCGTCGATGACAAAATGCGGCACCGCCATGCCGCTCGTATGGCCCTGCAACGCCTTGATGATTGTCAATCCGGTCTCCACGGTCGTGCGGAAATGATTGGTCCCTTTGGTGAGGTCGGCCTGATACAGATAGTAGGGTTTCACACGGGCGAGCAAGAGGAGATGCATCAGCCGCTTCATCACCTCTGGATCGTCATTGACGCCCTTGAGCAGCACAGTCTGTGCTCCCAAGGGCACGCCCGCATCGGCCAATAGTCCGCAGGCGGTCTTGACGGCAGGCGTGAGCTCGTCGGGATGGTTGAAATGCAGGTTCATATACACGGGATGGTACTTCCTAATCATCTCGCAGAGCTTCGGTGTAATCCGTTCCGGCAAGGTGCCGGGAACGCGCGAGCCGATCCGAATCACCTCTAAATGGGGGATGGTCCGGAGCAGCTTCAGGACACGCTCCAGCAGGTGGTCCGGCAGCAGCAGGGGATCTCCTCCGGACAAAATGACGTCACGCACCTCGCCGTGTTGCCGCAGATACGTGATGGCGCGGTCAAGCTCGCCCTTCTTGAGAAACCCCGGTTTGCCGACCAATCGTTTGCGCGTGCAAAACCGGCAATAGATCGGGCATTGATTGGTGACCATCAGCAACACGCGGTCGGGATACCGGTGAACCAAATGGGGCACTGGGCTCATGAGGTCTTCCTCGAGCGGGTCGTCCTCCGCGTCGATGTCGGCGAGCTCCGCCAAGTCGGGCACCACCTGTTTCCAGATGGCATCGCCCTTCTCTTTGATGGTGCCCAATACGGTGGGAGTGATGCGCATGGGGTATGGACCGACGATGGCGTCGACCTCCCCCTCCTCCACCCCCAGTCGTTCGGCGAGGTCTTTGGGTTTGACAATGCTGTCCGCAAGTATCCGGCGCCACTCCTCCACGATGTCAGGGCCTCCTTTTCGGATGGGGTCTCGATGGGCTCACGGTGTGAGGCACAGTCTTATGAGGAGGTCTTGGCATAGTGCGTGTCAAGGTAGGCCAGGATCTCGCGGGTTTCGGTGAGGACCTTGTCCCCGTCCGTGAGGACAGGCACATAAGATTGTCCACTCACGTCATAGACGGCTTGTCGCATGGGACGAGCGTCCGGCACAAGAATGTCGTCATACCGCACGTCTAACTCGGCGAGTTTCTCGCGAACCAGAGCGCATTCGGGGCACCACTCCACATGATACAGGGCGATGGGCATACTTATTCAGGCTACCAGGAAACGGGTAGGAATTAAAACGCTGATTTTTTCATCCCTCCGCTCACGGGAGACTGGGTCAGGATGGAACCCCGCAGGGCACCATGATCGCGTCGCGCATCCCGTGCAGGATTTTTTTGTCGGCCGGGCAAATGGTGGCAAGGATCCCGGCCAATTCGACGTTCCCGTCGGTCACAAAATAATAGGGAGAAAGACGGGCGCGTCCGGCCATGCGGACCATCGTCTGCGACGATCCGTCCAGGTACTCCATGTCGAACAAGCGGCCTTTATGAAACTCCTGGAGGACATAGGGAGTCGTGGTGAACGAGGCGAGTGCGGTCTGAAGCGCGTCGGCCCACTCCGTTTGGGACAGGTCATGCCCCACGGAGACACCGCGGCTGCCCCAGGCCAACGGTGAGAATCCCGAGGGCTTGAGGACCAGATGCCGTTCCTTTTGGGTCGCGGCCGCCACAGCCTGCCAGTCGGCGACGTGGCGGCTGCCGATCTGCAGTCCGGCGATGGTGGCGGTGGGCGGAATCGTCGCGGGATCCAGCAGCCATGTCCTCGGCATCATGCTGGTCAACTGCAGATAACACTCGGGGCCGAGCTCCGTTTCCCAGAATGGTCGCAGGACCGGATGATGCAGCAAGGCAAACGACAATTTTTCTTCCAGCGCCGGCTTATAAGGCGGCGTGACGGCGGCCACGCCCTTCTTGACCGCGTACTGCACCAACTCCGCTTTGGGAACATTCAATAAATCGAAAAGTTCATAGAAGCGATACAGCAATCCAATCCGCTCCTCGCCGGCTTCGGTGTGCACGCGTAATCCTTCCTCAGTGAACCGAACCGCCCGCGGCTCCACGCAATAGACCGGCAGCGCCAGCTCCCTTAACCGAGCGGCCAGCCAGGACATCTCCGGACGATAGTCCTTAGCTTCGTCCGAGACCACAATCGCCACACATCCTTCATGGTCGGCTTGCACGGACTTGAGCATGGCAGCAAAGCCGCGCAGGATGCCGTCCGCGCCTCCGACGATTTCCAGCCGCCGGTGATCGAGCCGACTGTAGACAGCCGACAAACAGGCCGTGAGGCCGAGGCCACCCGGAACGGAATCCAACTCCGTGATGACCATCCCATCTTGTGTGGGGATCATGTCCGGTCGAATGACGGCCGGGAGGTGGTCACGGAACCGTTTCATGCGGCTGAACGTGACCAGGTGCTCGGGCTTGCCCTGGTCCAGATACCGGGAGACCCACGCGGGCTGCGCTCCCTTGACGCTCTCGAAATAGAGGCGATTGCATGCCCGATAGAAGGACAACAAGTGGGGCCCTAAGGCCACGAAGGAGGCCAGTTGGTCCCGGGATATCAGGAAGGGACACGGACTGATCCGCCAGGAGGCGGCGGCCGGCGGGAACCCGGCTTCGCCCTCCACGGGAGAGGGCGATCCATCGGCGAACAGTCCCGCGGTATTCAACTGCATGCGAATGGTCCCGCAGCGGGTGAGGGCGGTGTCAGGGGAAAGAGCCGGGCAAAACGAGTCGCTCTGTGCCAAGGAAGAATCCTTTGCCGTCGCCCGGTCCCAGCCGAATATGGTCGGGCATTCTTCAGGGGAGGCGGGTGAATGCTAACACGCTGATCGAGGGCGGACAAGGGGTTCCAATTCGAGCGGGCGGGCCAGGTGGACGCAGTTTTTGCCGGCGCGTTTCGCGGCATAGACGGCGGCATCGGCCGCGCGGACCAGGGCAGACGGATCGGAAGCGTGCAGAGGAAAACTGGCGACGCCGATGCTGCATGTCAATGAGAGGTGCTGCTGGGCCAAGGGCGCCAGTTCCGG
This sequence comes from uncultured Nitrospira sp., assembly GCA_964416255.1. GTDB lineage: Bacteria > Nitrospirota > Nitrospiria > Nitrospirales > Nitrospiraceae > Nitrospira_D. The sequence goes on from CAYQDJ010000035.1 coordinate 21,924, forward strand.
CAGCAACAGCAACGCCGTTACCCGGAGTCGAAGGCGATCGGCGGCGCTCAGGGCGCCCTCCACCGAGGTGTCTGGGAGGATTAAGGCAAATTCCTCGCCTCCATACCGGGCAGCCACGTCGCCGGCTCGGGCCAACCCGCGCGTGGGAGTATGCTGACTGTCCAGCAGCCACCCCATTTCCTTCAGGACCTGGTCGCCGGCCGTGTGTCCGTGCGTGTCGTTGATGGTTTTAAAGTTGTCTAGGTCGATGAATAACAGCGAGAGCGGCTGGGAGGAACGAACGGATTGGGCGCACATCCGGGTCAAGGTGTCTTGGAAATAGGAGTGATTGAACAGGCCGGTCAGACTATCGCGGGCGGACTGGTCCCGTAGACGCTCGTTGGTGTGCACCAGCTCACGGTTCGTTTCGGACAGTTTCTCCACGAGCTGATCCGTCTGCGCCTGTTGACGTTTGTAGTGCGTGATGTCGGTGATGGTTTCCACCACATGGATCGCGCCGGTACTGGTGGCGACCGGCGCCCATTGGACCAGGAGGTAATCGTCGTTCGGGAGCGGCACCTCGCTGGCGGTCACCCGATCCGTGCGGATGGCCTCCGGCATCTTGCAGAACCCGCAGGGGGCGGGACAGCCGGCAATTTTTTCATGGCAGGCTTGCTGTGAGATGTCCCCGAATTTGGCCAAGGAACGCTGATTTTGGAAGAGTGCCGTGTGAGTGCTCGGATCGATCACCGTGATGACGACCGGTTGGGAATTGAGGAGGGCTTGCGGGTCGTACACGGGACGTTCGGCAGACGATTTGGCCATAGGAGGACCCCGATGTGGCAGTGAATGGATGTAGTATCACCATCGGACCGGCGGCCGTCAAGGAAACGACCGGTTTATGCGGCTGAGCGGTTCGAGCGATGCCCGCAGCAGAACGGCCCTTTCTTGCCAGGGGTGGCCCTGCATCGTATGATGGTCCCTCTTGATGGAGCGTGCATCGCGTGGAGCCTCTGTCGCCCAGTACCCTGCCGACACCCGTGCCTCAACTAGTGACCAGTGCGGCCTGTGCCCGGTGCGACGTGTGTTGCCGCTTCCCGGAGCACGACAGTTTCCTTCGCCCCTACTTTACCCAGCAGGAGATCGGGGATGCCATGGGGGCGGGCGTCGAGGCCGGTGCGTTTCCCAGGTCGTCCGGCGCACAGATCAATCTGGTGCCGAATCCCCTCGGCGAGGGGTATGTCTGTCCGGCCTTCGATGCCGCCGCAAACCGGTGTGGGATCTATGAGCGTCGGCCTCTGGATTGTCGGCTCTACCCCCTGGCGCTTATGTGGGACGGAGCGGGCGAAGAGGTGCTGCTGGGATGGGACGCCAAATGTCCGTTCATGCTCGAGGCGCCTCCCGCGGCGATTGCGGCCCATGCCGAGCAGGTGACCGCGCTGCTGGCGGAAGAACACGTCCTCGATGCGATCCAGGCGCATCCCTCATTGATCGGCCGATTCCAAGACGATGTCGTGGTTCTTCGCTCGTTGCCGCAGGTGACCGCCCGGCTCATTTCGCGACCGTCGCAGACACGGCTTCGGCCTCTGACCTGCGACGAAGCGCCGCGGTTCAGGCGAGCGTTGGAACGGGCACACCTGCTCCGCGACGATGCCCCGGCCGCCTATGCCTTCCCCTTTCATTATCTGTGGACTTCGGTGCTCCCGTATCGGTGGATCGAAATCGACGAGACCTTTTTCGTGTTTGCGGAGTCTCCGGACGGCGTCTTTATGCCTCTTCCGCCTCTGGGGCCCCGGCCCCTCGCCCGGACGGTGGCGGAAGCGTTCGCGCTGATGGAGGAGTGGAATGGGCCTTCCCCGGTCAGCCGGATCGAACACGTGATGATGGAACAGCGACGCGAGTTGGAACAAGCAGGATGGCGGGTGATTCCCTCTGCGGGCGATTATCTGTATCGAGCCGAGGCGCTGGCGGCGTTGGAGGGCGACCGGTATAAGTCGCAGCGTGCCCTCTGCAACCGAGTCCTACGGGAACAAGCCGTGAGCATCGATCCGTATCGTCAAGGGGATCGAGACGCCTGTGCGACGCTTCTTGCGCGTTGGTCGAAGGGCAAACAAAGCGGCCGGCTCGAGCCGGTTGGACGATTGCTGTTGGAGGATGCCGCAGTGTTGCATGCCGGTGTGTGGGCCGGCAGCGACCAACTGGGTCTCGAGGGAACGGTGGCGCGGGTATCCGGTGAAGTGGTGGCCTATTCGTTCGGCTATTGGCTGACGCCGCACACGTACTGCGTCTTGCTGGAAGTGGCGGATCGTTCCATCGTGGGGTTGGCGCAACTTCTCTTCCGGGAGACTTGTCGGCATGCGGCCGCTCAGGGAGCGCGCTACATCAATGCCATGGACGATGCCGGTCTGACTGGATTACGCGACGCGAAGCGCGCCTATCGGCCGATGACGGTGATCGAGACCTGTATCGTCATGGTGAGATCCGCACCATGACCTTCCCCGTCACCTCTCCTGATATGGCGGAATCCCGCCGCTATCATTGGCTGTCGTTTCTCATCGTGCTGATGGCCGTCCTGGCGCTCAGCATCGGCGCCTTTCTCCTCAGGTATGTCGAACATCGGCTCCTCACCGCTTCGGGAGAAACCCTCATGCTGGCGGCAACGGAGGTGTCCGACAAAGTGGACCGCCTCCTATTTGAGCGTCACGGGGATGTGCAATTGATGGCGCAAGTGGTGGCGCTCATGTCTTCCGACAGAAGCCGACTCACCGACTATCTGAACCGGGTGAAGACCGCCTATGCGCCGTTTTATGCGTGGATCGGCGTGACGGATGCGCGCGGCAGAATGATGGCGTCGACCAATGAGGCGCTTGTCGGGCGCTCGTTTGGGCAGCGGGAATGGTTCCAGGCCGCACGGGCTCGCGGCGGCGTGATCGCCGGTGATGTCGCCGTCGATGAGACGGACGACGGCACGGAGACCGTGGCATTCACGGCCCCCGTGCTGGATTCACACGGCCGCTTCTGGGGCGTCGTGACCGCCCGCATGGCGGTGGACACGATCGAAGCCGTCACGACACGGACGATTCGCGCACTGGAGCGGCGAGGCGACTTCGTCGGATCCGTTGAATATCAACTGTTGGCTCGAAGCGGCGCCGTGTTCGTGGACTCCGCGTTCGATCGTAGCAGCGCGGTGAACCTGCGTACGATGAATCTTCCCTCGGCGTTGGCCAGTGTGGATGGCCCGCCGGGGTACCTCGAAGAAGATCATTTGCGGCGTCACGTTCGCGTGGTGACGGGCTATGCCTCCTCGAGGGGATTCGGCAGTGTTCCTGGATTTGCCTGGACGGTGCTGATGCGTCTGGATCAAGACGATGTCCTGCAGCCGATCCGGTCGGTGTTATGGAAGGTCGGAGCGGCGGTTTCAGTGGTGTGGTTTCCATTGCTGCTGCTCTTGCTCTGGTCGACCGCGCGCTTGCGCGCGGAGTATCGTCAGGCGCAACAGGAGAGTGCGTGGGCAAGGGCCGCCGAAGCCGCATTGCTGCAGAGCCAGGAACGGAACCGCGCCATCGTCGATACTGCCATGGACGGGGTCATCACGATCGATGCGGCCGGGATCGTCACCGACTGGAATGCCCAGGCTGCCGGCATTTTCGGGTGGTCCAGAGAAGAAGCGCTCGGCCAGCCGTTAGCCGAGTTGATCGTTCCACACCGCGATCGAGAATCTCACACGCGGGGCATTCGCGAGTTCCTCAAAACCGGCACGGGTCCGATTTTAAATCGCCGAATCGAAATCATGGCCCTGCACAAAGACGGCCATGAATTGCCGGTCGAAGTGTCCGTCTCCCCGGCACGGATCGGAGAGGCCTATATCTTCAGCGCATTTATCCGGGATATTACCGAACGACGGAGAAACGAACGCCGGCTGGCTTCACAATATGCCGTCACTCGGGTGCTGTCCGAGTCGGACGACTTGGAGGGCGCCGTGTCTCGGATCATCCATGCGGTGGGAGAAAGCCTGGAATGGGATGTGGGTGTCTTTTGGCGGGTCGACCGAGCCTCGGGGACTTTGCGCTGCCTGGATCAGTGGAAAAGTGACACGGCCGAGATCGGCGAATTCACGGCAGCCACCTGGCAATACACGTTTCAACCTGGCGTCGGCTTACCGGGTCGGATCTGGCAAAAAGGAGAGCCGGTCTGGGTCCGAGACGTCGTCGGCGATCCTGATTTCCCACGGGCGGAAGTCGCCCAGCGGGTCGGGCTGCATAGCGCCTTTGGCTTTCCCATCCGCATCGCCGGGGAGGTGGAAGGCGTCATCGAGTTCTTCAGCCGTCAGGTGCGGGACCCGGACGGCGACTTGCTCAACATGGTGGCGGACGTCGGGCTCAAGATCGGACAATTCGGCGAGCGCACCAGGGCCCAGGATGCCCTCCAATTGACCGAAGCCCAGCTGCGGCAGTCGCAGAAAATGGAAGCCGTCGGGCGGTTGGCCGGCGGCGTAGCGCATGACTTTAATAATTTGCTCACGGTGATCCGGGGCTACAGCGAACTGATCCTAAGCCGGTTGACGCCCGACGATCCGATGCGGCGGGAGATGGACGAGGTCAAAAAGGCGGCGGATCGCGCGGCCGGCCTCACCGGTCAGTTGCTCGCGTTCAGCCGTCGGCAGTTCGTCTCCACCAAAGTCGTGGATCTGAACGCCGTGGTCATGAACATGGACGGCATGTTGCGCCGATTATTAGGCGAAGACATTATTGAGTTGTGCACTGAACTCGATCAACACCTCAGTTCCATCAAGGCCGATCCCGGACAGATCGAGCAAGTCATCATGAATTTGGCGGTCAATGCCCG
>CAYQDJ010000035.1:26757-26981 GCA_964416255.1 uncultured Nitrospira sp.
TCGAAACGAGCAACGTGCTGATCGGCAAGGGACCGCACCTCGATGCCGTGGCGCTGGAAGAAGGTGCCTATGTGCTCCTGGCGGTGAAAGACACCGGGCAAGGCATGAGCGAAGAGATCCAGTCCCATCTGTTCGAGCCGTTTTTTACGACGAAGGAGAAAGGCAAAGGCACCGGGCTGGGATTGTCGACGGTCTACGGCATCGTCAAACAAAGCGGCGGCACC
>CAYQDJ010000035.1:26991-29056 GCA_964416255.1 uncultured Nitrospira sp.
CGTGGAAAGCAAACCCGGCCGTGGCACCACCTTCAAAATCTTCTTCCCCTCCGTGGGCGAAACGGCGAAGGACACGGAGACGGTCGGCGCCGCGGACAGCCAAGTCTATGGGCGCGAAACGATTCTTCTAGTCGAGGATGAACCGGCGGTGCGGGGGCTGGTCCATGAAGCCTTGCGGCTGCACGGCTACACCGTGTTGGTGGCGCGCCACGGCATCGAGGCGTTGTTGACCGGCGCCAAACATATGGGACCGATCCATTTATTGCTGACGGACGTCGTCATGCCGCAGATGAGCGGACCCGAGGTCGCGGAGCGGCTGACCGCCGTGCGGCCGGACCTCAAGGTGCTGTACATGTCGGGGTACCCCGACCACCCGGTCTTTTCGCAAGGCGGGGTGAAACGCGAGACGGCGTTCCTGCAGAAGCCCTTCACGCCCAATGTCCTGACGAGCAAGGTTCGCGAGGTGCTCGACGGCGTGAAAGTCGCCTGACCTCCGATCGCTTGATCTTCGCCCTCCGTTCCGTTTATCGTGACCCATCGTTGATCGACCGTGGTCATGACACAACCGTCGCGCGAACTCGATAGTCAGTCTTTTCTGGTTCACCGCGAACCGTTTTATGCCGAGGTCCGCGGCGAAGTGGCCCTGTTTACCATCGCGGCGCAGAACAAGATGCCGGTCATGCTCAAGGGGCCGACGGGGTGCGGCAAAACACGGTTTGTCCAATACATGGCGTACAAACTCGGGCGTCCGCTGATTACCGTGGCCTGTCATGAAGACCTGACGGCTTCGGATCTGGTGGGACGGTATCTGCTGAAAGGACAGGAGACCGTCTGGATGGACGGCCCCTTGACGCTTGGCGTGAAACAGGGCGCCATTGTGTATCTGGATGAAGTGGTGGAAGCCCGCAAAGATACGACCGTGATCATTCATCCGCTCAGCGACGATCGTCGCGTCCTTCCCATGGAGAAAAAAGGTCAGATCCTGGAAGCCGCGGACGACTTCATGCTCGTCATTTCGTACAATCCCGGCTATCAGAGCGTGCTGAAAGATCTGAAGCAGAGCACGAAGCAGCGATTTATGGCCATCGAGTTTGACTATCCTACGCCCGAAGTGGAAACCCTGGTCATCGAACGCGAGGCCGGAGTGGATTGTGCCACGGCCGGGACATTGGTCAAGCTCGGAGGCAAGGTCAGAAATTTGAGGAGCCATGGACTGGAAGAGGGCGTCAGTACCCGGTTGCTGATCTATGCCGGCACGTTGATGAAACAAGGGATCGCCCCGGAGCGGGCCTGTGACGTCGCCATCGCCCGTCCCATTACGGACGATCCGGACATGCAGCGCAGTATTCTTGAGTTGGTCAAGGCGATGTTTTAGCAGGTTGTGGGAAAAGGGCGCCAGCTTGGTTGTTCTCGCGGGGTCACCGCCGCCTCATCATCTCGGCGGCATTCACTTGTTCGCATGCCCGAAAAGGTTTTCAATAGGTCCCCCTTCGTCCCTCACCTGTCCATACAATGAAAACACTGATCCTACGGGAGACCAAGGAGGGAGCGGTTCTCAGTGTGCATCTGCAGCCCAACGCCGCGCGGACCGCTTGTGTCGGGCTGCACGGCGATGCCGTAAAGATTCGAGTGGCCGCCCCGCCGGTTGATGGCGCCGCGAATCAAGCACTGATCCGTTTTCTCTCCCTCGTCCTGTCCGTTCCCGCCTCAGCCATTCGACTTGATGCCGGGGCCACCGGACGGCGCAAGCGGGTGCTGATCAAGGGAGTGACGGCCGAGCAGGTGGGTGCCCGGCTCCTCCAGGATGGGCGATCACGACTGGTGACACCATGAATCATGCGGGCGTGTGGGTGCTGGTGGGTTGCTTCCTCGTGACCGCATGCTCCGGTGTGCATCCGGTGCTCTACCCCAACGGTCACCTTCAATCGGTCGGCCAAGAGCGCGCGGAGGAGGACATAAAAGCCTGCCGCCATCTGGCCGAAACGGCGGGGGCCGAGGAAGGCAGCGTGGCCGGCGGTCGTGTGGCGACGAACACCGCGGTGGGCGCGGGGGCGGGAGCAGCGAG
>CAYQDJ010000036.1:0-15821 GCA_964416255.1 uncultured Nitrospira sp.
TGTACTTGACTTCGAAACGATCGGCCGGGAGCTTGCCCGGTTTGCGAACCGGGACAAATCCGGCGCCCAGCCGGTCGGCCAAAATTCCGCCGAAGATGAACCCGCGCGATTCGATGCCGACGACCTTGGTGATCCGCCGGTCGCGGTACCGCGCCGTGAGGTCCTCCGCCAACCCGCGCATCGCCGGGGCGTCCTTAAGCAGCGTGGTGATGTCGTAGAACAAGATGCCGGGCTTCGGAAAGTCCGGCACTTCACGGATGAGGGCTTGGTAGTTGATTCCCGCCACGAGGCTAGAGCAAGTCCGCTTGGGTCATCGTGTTTCGTTCAATCGTGTGCCGCAGCCGCATCAGCGCCGCCATCTCGATTTGTCGGACCCGTTCGCGGGTCAATCCCATGTCCCGACCGATCTCTTCGAGCGTCTTTGACTCGTTCCCGTCGAGTCCGAACCGCGACACAATAACAGTTTGCTCTTTCTCAGGCAACTCCTTTACCCACCCCATGAGGTCCGCGCGACGCCGGACGCCGTCGGCGGTCTCATCCGGCGACACACACATTGGGTCCTCGATCACGTCGCGCAGGAACGTATCCGTCCGGTCGCTGATCGGGCTGTCGAGCGAGCACGTGGTTCTGACCAGCTGCTTCAAATCCAGCACTTCCTCTTCGGTGGTCTTCATTTTGGCCGCGACTTCGTCCGCCCTGGGCTCCCGCCCAAGTTCCTGCACCAACTGCTCCGTTTTTCCCAGATAGCGGTTCAGCCGTTCGACCACATGCACCGGCAAGCGAACCAGCTTGCCCTGGTTGATGATCGCCCGCTCGATGTATTGCCGGATCCACCAGGAGGCGTATGTGCTGAATCGGAACCCACGCTTGTAATTGAATTTCTCGACGGCTTTGATCAGCCCGAGATTGCCTTCTTCCACGATGTCGGAAAAGGGGAAGCCGCGATGCATGTACCGCTTGCCGATGCTGATGACCAGGCGCAGGTTCGACTCGATCATCTGTTGCCGCGCCTGCTCATCGCCGGCCTGAACGCGTTTGCCGAGTTGCTGCTCCTGCTTGAACGTCAGCAGCGTCGACCGCCGCACTTCCCGTAAATAACTCTTGAGGGTATCGAGTCCTTCGGCGCGGTGCGATTCCTTCTCCACCGGCTCGAGCGCAGACTCCTGATCGGAGTCGTCGATCTCGTCGACGACCGGTTTCCGGCCGTCGGCCATCTCCGTCTGTTCCACGTCGTCCCGCATCAAGCCCCGCTCCACTCAATACCAAATGCTGAAGGTCGCAAACTGGTCCCTCGCGGCACTCCAGTCGGTGCGGATTTCCGTGACCAGGGCGGCCGGCGGCCCCTTCCGCAATTCCTGCTGCACGGCCTCGATGACGGATCGGGGACCTTCGACTTCCAACTCCACCCGCCCATCGTCGCGGTTCCGCACCCCGCCGACGAGGCCGCGTTCAGTCGCCACCCGCGCGGCAAAGGCACGATAGCCAACCCCCTGGACGCGACCGCTGACAAGGATGCACGCACGAACCGGCTGCTCTGATGCGGAGTCAGTCATGAGTACGTGTCACGTTCGTGCCAACGGATCTTCGCACACCTCTCCGAACGCGTCACGCATTTTGCAAATCCACGCGCGCGCCGGACCGAATCAAGCGGTGGTTTTCCTTACAGCGAATCGTGAGGGCGACCAGTGGAGGGAGTGGGATGATCAACGGCGTGGTCACAGCATTTCCTCATGACCGCGCGGCACGAGCAGGCTGAAGGTGGTCGGGGCGAGAGGATTTGAACCTCCGACCCCTGCGTCCCGAACGCAGTGCGCTACCGGGCTGCGCTACGCCCCGACAAGGCGATGTCCGTCAGAACAGGAACGGGATTGTCTTACAAGATGGGGCTGAAACGCAACCCATGCGCCTCAGCCACGCCCTGACAGGTGACGTGTCCGTCCTTGAGATTGACCCCTTGCGCCAATCCGGGATCGGCGCGAATCGCCCGATCCACCCCCTCAGAAGCGAGGCGCACTATATAAGGCAGGGTCGCGTTGGTCAAGGCGAAAGTCGACGTGCGCGGCACGATGCCGGGCATGTTCGCCACGCCGTAGTGCACCACGCCATCGACGACGTACACCGGGTCGGAATGCGTCGTCGGCCTGATCGTCTCGACACAGCCCCCTTGGTCCACGGAGACGTCGACGATCACGGCGCTGCGCTTCATCCGGGCCACCACCGACCGCGAGACGAGCCTCGGGGCCTTGGCGCCCGGGACCAATACGGCGCCAATCACCAGATCGGCCTCGCGCACGGCCCGCTCGACGGCCGCCTGACTGGCCGCGCAGGTCACGATGCGCCCCTGGTAGAGATCGTCGAGATATTGCAATCGAGCGAGGTCGAGATTGATCACCGTCACCTGCGCGCCCAGACCGACGGCGATCCTGACCGCCGACGTCCCAACCACGCCCGCGCCGAGGACGACTACCTTGCCTGACTCGACCCCCGGCACACCCGAGAGCAGGACCCCCCGGCCGCCATGGATCTTCTCCAAATATTGCGCCCCCACCTGCACGGACATGCGGCCGGCTATTTCACTCATCGGCCGGAGCATCGGCAAACTGCCGTCTTTGGCGGCCGTGGTTTCATAGGCGATGGCCAGCACCCGGCGCTCGAGCAGGGCCTTGGTCAGATCGGGAAGAGAGGCAAGATGCAGATAGGTGAAGAGCGCCTGTCCCGCCCGAAAGAGGCGGCATTCGGACAACATCGGTTCCTTGACCTTGACGAGGAGTTCCGCCCTGGCGAACACTTCCTCTTTCGATGCGGCCATCGTGGCGCCGGCCCGCCGGTACTCGTCATCGGCAAACCCACTGCCTTCGCCGGCGGACGACTCCACCATCACCTCATGGCCCGCCTGGCACAAAGCGGAAGCCCCGTCCGGAGTCAGGCTCACGCGATACTCGTGGTCTTTGATTTCTTTGGGGACCCCGATGACCATACATCTCTCCGTCGTCGCTTCTATTATATCGGGCTCCCGCTCCGTCTGCAGCCCTTACGGTGGACACTCCGAAGAACGGTGGTATAAGATACGCGCTCTCGTGGAGAGGATGCCGTGCGGAGGAGGAGCCATGGAGCCGTCGAACGAAGCGTGCCATGCCTGTGGGGCAGCCGAGACTCCGTTGATGAAATTTTCTTTGGGGAAGGACTTTTTCGGGCGTCCCTACGACCGCCTGTCCCCGTCTTCCGATCACAACCCCAAATGGTATTGCGAACCCTGCTCGCTCGAGAAGAACCTTCAGCGAGATTTTCGCGATATCCGCGCAGAGTGCGATAAACTCGCCGCCGGGCAGCAGTCGGAACTAGCCAAGGGTGATGAATTCCGGCGAGCCTCGCTGCGGCTGCGTGAGATTATGGCGATTTTGGGCTCGCGTTCCGGCCAATCCCGCTTCCTGTCCTCCGGCGACGTCCAAGTCTTGATGGAGCGGCTCAATACGGCGACCATGCCGGCGTAAGGTTTCCAGAATGCCAGGCTTTGCCCGCCATATTTTTGTCTGCACCAACCAGCGCAGTCCCGACGACCCGCGCGGCAGTTGTTCAAAGCTGGGATCGGAGGCGTTGCACGCCCACTTCAAGCAGGAAGCGAAACGGCTCAATTTGAAAGGGGTCGTCCGGGCGAACAAGGCCGGATGTCTCGATCACTGCGCTCAGGGTCCCAGTGTGGTCGTCTATCCCGAGGGGGTGTGGTATCACGTCACCTCGGCGGCCGACGCCACGGAGATCATGGAACGGCACATCCTGAAGGGCGAGGTCGTCACGCGCCTCGTCATGCCCGACCATCCGGCCCCGGCGCATCTTCCCCCGATACGGCCGTGACCGACGCCCAGATGACGACGGGCTAATCCTGGCCGGGCGCCACCCGCAAGAAGGTCTTTGGATACGGGACATATGACCGTCGACCAAAAATGGAAAGCCAACCAAGACAAGGTGGCCTTCACGAAACAATTTCCCGGGCTGACCTTGGATTGGAAGGCCTGCGAAGGGAAAACCGTGCAAGCCATAGTCCCCTTGACGGGAAAACAAGGCGCGGCGGTGGTTGTCTTCACTGACGGCTGCTATATCCTGGCACCCCCCGTCAACCCGGAGGCGTGGGAGTTTGGACAAGCGCTGGTGGACGCACGCCCGCTGCTCGAGCCGGCGCATCACGAGGCCTATGCGGAATTCGATCGCCTGGCCAAGAAGGACAAGGACGCGTTACAGTCCGCGCGGCTCGAAAAAATTCTCGGGGCCATCCACAACAATCTGGAACAGATCCCCGAACTTAAAGACCGGCTGCGCGCGCTGGTCAAGGAGTGGAAGTGAGCAGTCTGCCCAAGAAGAATATGTTTGAGATCTTTTCACAAGGTCTCTTTGAAGGAGTCAAACCTATGATGGTCGTCCGTGATCACCTGGTCCGTCACCCGGAGCGCTGCACGCATCAAGCCGTCTGCGTCCCGATCTGCCCGACCAGCGCCTGGCTCTCGACCCCGCCCTACAAATTCGACCCTTCGCGGTGCCTCGAAGGTTGCCGTCTCTGTCTGGACGCCTGTCCCTCGCAGGCGATCTATGCCGTCTTCAAAAAGGGCGACAAGTTGCTGGCCCCGCAAAAGCAATGAGCCTCGCAGCCTGGCCCAATCCATGAGCGCTTCTGCTGTCCTCGCGACGAACGTCATGAATAATGCGGCCTAGATGAGCTGCTTCCGCAGCCGCCCCCAATACGCCGTGCCCACGTACCCGCAGGCGGCCGTGCCGGAGGTCAGCGCCATTATTCGGTAGACCGTGTTCCGGGGGATTTTGACCTTCACCGTCGGATCGAGCAGATCCGGCGAGCGCATCACGAGCTTGAGCGATTCGCCGGCTGAGAGAATCGGCCACATGCAGGCCAGCCGGAGACGGGTTTCGTACCGGGGGATCGCCATGGTGTAGAGCCACCCTTGATCGAGATGCTCGACGGTGAGTCGCACCAGCTTGCTCAGCACGGGTTTCACGCGCGAACGCGTCCCGGGGTTCAGGAGATCCCGGGGTTTCAGCCCCACCTCGGCCAGCAGAGCCTCCGGAAGATAACAGCGCCCCTTCTGCGCATCGTGCGCGAGATCTTTCAGGATGTTCGTCAATTGCAGTCCCTTGCCGAAACGGACCCCCATCTCAGCCATCCGCCGCACGTCCCAGGAGGCCAGCGCCGTTCGATGCGCGCACATGAGGTCGGTCCAAAACTCGCCGACACAGCCCGCCACGTAGTAGGTGTAGCGGTCAAGGTCGTCCAACGTCTTCAACGCGGAAAGGTCTTCGGCTGACGTCCCTGGAAACAGGCCTAAATCCATTTCCATGCCCTGCGTCAAAGTCGTCATCAGCCGTTGGACGCGTCGCCGGTCTTCCGGCGAGAAGCCTTGGAGGAGTTCAAAACACTCGTCCAGCCGCTCCAACAACACGCGCTCGCCGGAGTCGTGTTGGAACGACCCTACCGCCCGTTGGATCTCACGGATCTGTCCCCAGGCCACCCGATCCCCTACAAACTGCGCCTTCAGCTGACCCAAAAAATCGAGGCGGCGCGGCCGGTCGATCAGTTCCGTATCGGCAATCGTGTCGGCGGCCCGTGCAAAGAGATAGGCGAGGCTCACCTGATCCCGCACGTCCGACGGCACCACTACCAGCGTGGTGTAAAACAGACGGGAGACTCGCTTGAGGAGGTGGCGGAGGAGTTCCTGTTTGGAAGGATGGATACCCGTGGACAACCTCTACCCTATTTGACCTCGAGTGTGCCTTCCATCCCCTTGTCACGATGGTTCGGCAGGGGCCACAGACGTTTATCGCAGAAAATCGGAAAGGTCCCGGACTGGGTCGGGGTAAACCGGACGGTCATGGTTTTCCCGGCCCCTACATCGGCTTCGATCGACAACCCACCGCCCAGGTCCTTGATGATGAAATTATGCGGGGTCATGATCGTGACGCTCTTCAGCATCAATTCGACCGGCTTCCCGGCCTCCACCACCACATGCTTCGGCCGATACTCGTAACTGTCGAGAATCACCGTGGTCCGCTGGACGCCGTCCTGATCGACCGGCACCGCAAACGGCACGGAGGGTGGCTCGGCAGAGAAGACCTCGGCCGCCGCACCCAGGCCCAGGACCGAGTGCATGACTGCGAACGCCATCAATGGTTTGCACAGTGAGATCGGCGCCGACATGAAGGACTTCTAACAGAAGGCGTCGAACCGGTCAATGGACACAGCCGAGTCGCCTTGACTCGAGCGTTATGCGGGACTATCTAAGCCTCGCTCCGTTGAGCGCCGCGCACATGGTATATAGACATGCTATATAATGTGGTGCCGGTTTCGTTTACCGCAAGGAGGAATCGATGAAGTCGATAAAGGGCATTGTGTTATTGCTGGCCGCCAACATTCTCATCATGGTGACGCTCTCGCTCACCGTGCCGATTCTGATCAATGTCATTCTGCCGATGTTCGGGATCGATATTCGCGATTCCGTCAACCTCGGGTCCTTGGTCTGGGCCATGGTGCTGGGTTTCGGCGGCGCGTTCATCAGTTTGGCCTTTTCGAAGCAGATGGCGCGCGCCATGCTGAACTGCCAGCAGATCGTCCAGCCTCGCAAACAGGCCGAACATCTCATTTACGGCTCGGTCCAGGAAATCGCGCAGCGCCTCCGTATCACCATGCCGGAAGTCTGGGTCTACGAGTCCCCGGATCCCAACGCCTTTGCGACGGGTCCCACGAAGAACAACGCCATGGTCGCCGTGTCGACCGGCCTGCTGCAGAACCTGGACGAGCAGGAAGTCAAGGCGGTGCTGGCGCATGAGATGGGCCACGTGTTCAACGGCGACATGTTCAACATGACCTTGTTGGCCGGCTTGATGAACACGTTTGTGTATTTCATCGCGATGATGGTTCGCCGATTCTTTGCGTCTCGCGACCAGGCCGGGTTGGGGATTGCGGTGTCCGTCGTGTTGCAGATCGTCGTCAGCATCCTCGCCTCCGTCCTCATCAGCTGGTTCTCACGTCATCGCGAATATGGAGCGGATGCCTTCGCCGCGAAGGTCTACGGAAAAGATTCGATGATTTCGGCGCTGCGATCGATCAATCGGTGGGTGAACCGCGCCGAAGTGGAGTATTCCTCGCAGGACCCGCTGGCTACCTTTAAGATCTCGGGGAAAACCGGCGGGCTGATGCGATTTTTGGCGACCCATCCGCCGATGGAAGCGCGGATTGCCGCCCTCGAACGCTTGTAATTTCAGCCTGTCATCTTGTGCCGAGGAGGCCGCGATGTCACAGCGAACGGTCGCCGTCATGACCCTGGTGTTGGCACTGGGCGCCGTGACGGGCTTTGCCGCAACGGGTGTGCAACCGGAGACGGCTCACATGACGTCCTCAAAATCCACTGTGTACGACTTTACGATGCCCGACATCGATGGGAAGCCGGTCAACCTCGGCCAATACAGGGGCAAGGTGTTGCTGCTGGTAAACACGGCGAGTTTTTGCGGCAACACGCCCCAGTATGCGGACCTGCAATCGATGTACGAACAGTATCACCGGCAGGGGTTCGAGATTCTCGCCTTCCCAGCCAACAATTTTGGGCAACAGGAACCGGGGTCCAACGAGGAAATCAAGAGTTTCTGTTTTACCAAGTACAGCCTGACTTTTCCGCTGTTCAGCAAAATCAGCGTCAAGGGGCCGGACAAACATCCGTTATATCGGTACCTGACGGAGCAGAGTCCGTACCCGGGTGACGTCGAGTGGAATTTTCAGAAATACCTGGTGGATCGGTCGGGCCAGGTGGTCGGCCGCTTTCACCACCGCGCCAAACCACTGGCGCCCGAGATCGTCAAGGAAGTGGAGCGAATGCTCGCCGCCCGTTAGATTCGTCGAAAAAACGATATGTGCCCGCGGTATTCCTGGATGGCCGCACCCAAGGCGGCGGAACCGCGAGGGATATTCGCCTCCAGCGTTTCCTCAACCGCCGGATCGTCGATGGTCACCTCATACCGATCCTGGATGTTGGTGCGGACGGGGCCTTGCGAGATCTCGCGCGGAAGGAAAATCTCCTTCCACACCTCCTTCTCGACCAGACACACGTCGCGAAACCGTTCATAGAGCAACGTGAGTTTTTCCGAGTCGGTCACCTTCAGGCTCTCTCCCATCACGCTCCTTCTCGTTCGAATCAAGACGATTCCGGGTGAAGAAATTTCCAATGTTCAATTATCAATGCTCATGTGGGCTGCAGACCAGCGAACAGGCCTGCTAGGGACCGCCGGGCGGCTGGGTCGGAAGGGAGCCTTCCGTGATCGTGAACCGCATGGTTCCTACTTGATTCACCGCATGGAACGGCTGTTGCCCCAAGGGGGTGATGTACAGTTTGGCCACATAGGTGCCCAGGGTCCAATGATCATCAGGCTTTTTCATCTCTAAGAATCCGTAGCGCTCATGGCCGGGAACCTGCAGTACATCTTTCCCCAAGGGCGCCTCGCTCGCCTGCCCGTCCTTCTCCAAGAACCATTGGACGGCGAACTGTGCGGGGTCTTCGAGCGGAGCCACTTCAAACACGATGTACACAGCCGGCGTATCCGGCGTAAACACCGCGCCAGGGTCGATCGGCTTCAGCCGTGGATCTTGCGTATACCAGCCTTTTCGCCCAAAGGTGTCCCACTCGATTTCATACCCTTTGGCCATCTTGATCCACGTGAACAACGATTGGGGGATGCCTTTCTCCTGGGTATCAAAGGACGGACTGTGAGTGGATCCGACTTCGGTGTTTTCTTGTTCTTTCGGCGCCAGCAGATCTTTACCCTCCCCCACCTGCACGCCGAGCGCCGCGATCCCGAGCAAGCCGACGACGACTCTCCCGGTCCGGCCGTTAATCCATCTCAGCATGCGACGGAACATGGCTTCATGCTATCGACATGGAGGCGGTTGGTCAACATGCCCTACGCATCGCCACCAGGCCAAACTCCCAGCCGTCCATGGTAGAGTGACGAAGCGCGGCATGACGAACCTTTCTGGTCCATCCACTCGTTCGTTCCAACCGCCCAGGCCCGTCGATCCGGCACCGGGTCGGCGATTTGGTCTTCGGGACGGATTATTTCATGCCGTGACCCAAGGGGCCGGCGAACAATACCTCTCGGCATTCGCACTCCTCTTGGAAGCCACTCCGTTTCATCTCAGCATCTTGTCCGCCTTGCCTCAAGTGTTGGGCACCTGGGCCCAGCTCGCCTCCGTCAAGATTGCCCCCTGGTTCCCCTCGCGAAAGTCCCAGGTCCTTTGGGCCATCCTCGGGCAATCGGCCGCCTGGATTCCCATCTTGGCGTTGCCGCTCCTCTGGCCGCACCTTGGTCCATGGCTCCTGATTGCCGCGGTCGCAGTCTACTTCGCCTGCACCCATTTTGCGACACCGGCCTGGAACGGGCTGATCACCGATCTGCTGGACCCCGATGAACGCGGGATGTACTTCGCCAGGCGCGCCAGGGTGATGGCCCTGACCAGCTTCGTGGCCCTGTGCCTGGGCGGTCTCCTCGTGAGCCTCTTCGAGCGCATGGAGCGTGCCTGGATCGGGTTTGCGATCATGTTTCTGCTGGCGGGCCTCCTGCGGAGTTTGTCCGTGCTGCCGCTCTTGAAGGTGACCGATGTCGTCTCGCCGCGCACGACGCACACTCCGGCCGGATTCCTGCATTTTCTTCAAGCGCGCTCTTCGCACAACTTTCAACGGTTTCTCTTGTTTTCCGGGCTCATGCACGGGGCGGTCTTAGTCGCCGGCCCGTTCTTCGTCATCTATATCATTGAGGACCTCCAGCTGGCTTACTGGCAATACGGCATCTGGCTCGCCGCCGGCATCATCGGCCAGTTTGTCAGCCTGACCACCTGGGGCGAGTTCGGCGACCGCTTCGGCAACAAAGCCCTCTTGACGATGACGGGGTATCTCGTGCCGGTCTTGCCCATGTTGTACCTTGTGAGCACGGCCTGGCCGTTTCTTCTGCTGGTTAATTTTTTCGGCGGCATAGTCTGGGCCGGGCTTGCGCTGGGTCTACAAAATTACGTGTTCGATGCGGTTGCCCGGGACGATCGCCCCAAGGCGGTGGCGGTCGCCAACGTGGTGAATGCCGTGGGCTGGGCGGGGGGCACGCTGGTGGGCACTGTGCTCATCGGCATTGTGCCCAACACCCTGGAGTGGGGCGGGCTCGAGTTCCATCGAGTTTCGAACTTGCCCTGGATCTTTTTTCTATCCGGGGCCTTGCGTCTCCTGATCTCGTCGGCCTTCCTCGGACAGTTTCGGGAGCTTCGTCCGGTGCCGCAGGAGCCCTACCGCCGCATGATGTGGGAATTGCCGGTCCTGAAGTCGCTGAACCGGTTCGCGGCTCAACGCCACAGGCCTTGAGCCCTCCCTCACGGTGAACCGGCCGGCCCGCCGGTGCGTCCCTGCTCTTCCTGCTTCAATTTGTCGAACGTGCGGTCCGAATGGCCTCGGACTTGTTCCGGAGTCACGCCGGGAGCCGGTTTGGGCGGATCACCGGCACACCCCCCCACGATCAGCGCCAGAGCGCTGATCAGCCACGTCAATCGTCGTCGCACCCGTCGTTCATCCGCCATGGTCGCCCCTCCTTGTCTCATCTTCTCCGACGTCGCCCCTCACTCGAATGCACGTCCCAATTCCTGGACCGTCTCTCTGATGCCCCGCTCCAGCGCCTCCCGGCTCAACCGCTGATACTCCGAGGGCTCCGACACCGACGACCCGGCGGCAGTGGCATCTTGCAGTTGCGCCACCACCACGCGATGATACAGCACTTCGGCGCTTTCCACCCGAATCAGTTTGCTGGTCACCGTCACGGGCGGCAAATCGCTCGCCCGTCGAGCCCACATCCGATCACGGTACGATGGACTGTCGATTCGATAGAGCAAAATGGAATCCACACCCAGCACCCGCCCGATTGAGATGGCGCTGTCGTCCGCGACGGAGCCCATGGTCTGAAACCGATGTTCTTTCAAGACCGTCACAAAATCCACGCGATCGACGATCGTCAGATCGGGCCGATGCGCCTTTAGGGCAAAGGTGGCGCCTTCGAGGCGCTGATAGGCCTGCCGTAACTCGAGCGGCACCGACTGGGGATAGAGGATGGCAATCCGGCGGATGTCCTGCGGGATCGGGTGCGGCGGAGGGACGGGCGGCGTCACCATGCCGACGTCCGGCGCTGCGGAATGGCACCCGGCACACACGATGATCAACCCGACGACGAAGGGACTTGGGAGCAGCCGCATCGCCCACCTCCGGCCATGCCCGATCCTCCCCATCATACCGATTCCGGGGGCGGCATTGCCATTGCGCCGGTTTCGTTGACTCACCCGCACCGGCAGAGTATGCTCCGAGCATCCGGCACAGTGACCCGGCACATGAGGCGCGCATGTCCCTCCGCGACCGTCTGACGGAAGATTTGAAACAGGCGATGAAATCACGGGACCAGCTCCGCATGGACGTCATTCGCATGATTAAAGCCGCCGCCCTGAACAAGGAAGTCGAGCTCAAGAAAGATTTGGACGATGCCGAGCTCAGCCGCGTCATGACGGCGCTCGTGAAACAACGCCGAGAATCCGTCGAGCAGTTCGAAAAGGCTCAGCGGACGGATCTCGCGGAGAAGGAACGGCAGGAGATTTCCATCATCGAACAGTATCTGCCTCGAGCCCTCGCCCCGCACGAGCTAGAAGCCCTAGTCGCCGCCGTCCTCGCGGAGACGGGAGCGACCACCCCGAAGGAGATGGGCGCGGTGATGAAGGCCCTCATGGCTCGCCTCGGGGGACAGCCGGTGGACGGCAAACAGCTCAGCGACTTGGTCCGCGCGAAACTGCAGGCACCGTAGCCCATCCCGTCGGGAGTGGACGCCGTGTCACCACCAGCGGCCAAGCAGGAAGACCCATGGGCATCCTGATCGTCGACGATTCCCAGGACCAGCATCTCCTGCTGCGCACGGTGCTGACCAAGGCCGGCCATACGGACATCCAAGCGGTGGATTCCGCCCAAGCCGCCTTCGACCTCCTCGACATCGAGGGCCGCGACCCTCCGCCCGCGATCGACCTCATCCTCATGGATGTCTTGATGCCGGCGATCGACGGGGTCACCGCCTGTCGACGGATCAAGCACCAGAGCCGTCTCCGGGACATTCCGATCATCATGGTCACCGCGAACAACGACCTGAACAACCTGGCGGAAGCGTTTGCCGCCGGCGCCATCGATTACATCACCAAACCCGTGAACGGCATCGAGTTGCTGGCCCGCGTGGCCTCGGCCCTGACGTTGAAGAAGGAAATGGATTGCCGGAAGGCTCGCGAAGCCGAGCTCCTCCGCAGCCGAGACGAATTGCAGCGCGCGTTGAACGAAGTCAAGGTGCTCCGCGGACTCATTCCCATCTGCGCATCCTGCAAGAACATCCGCAATGACAACGGTTTTTGGCAGCAGATCGAGGAATACCTGGCCGAACGCTCCGAGGCGGAATTCAGCCATGGACTGTGCCAACCCTGTATTAAGAAGCTTTATCCTGGTGTTTACTAGGGCTAGCTGTTACGATTCTCCAATTCCAACCCCACGAGGCCAACAAGTTCGATGAGCATCCTCATTGTCGACGACTCCCAGGACGACCGGCTGTTGCTGCAATCCATCCTCTCAGCGGCCGGCTATGACACGGTTCTGTGCGCGGAGTCGGCCTGCGCCGCCTTCCAGCTCCTCGGCTTGGACGGCGGCAAACACGCCGCGGCGCGCGTCGACTTGATCCTCATGGACATCCTCATGCCGGGCATGAGCGGCATCGAAGCCTGCCGCCAGATCAAAGCCGTCGACCGGTTCCGCGAGACGCCTATAATAATGGTGACCGTGAAAACCGATCCGGTGGATCTCCAACTGGCTTTTGCCGCGGGCGCCATGGATTATGTGGCGAAGCCCGTCAATAAAATCGAGCTGTTGACGCGGGTCCGGTCGGTGCTTCGTCTCGTGCATGAAGTCGACCGCCGACGGGCCCGCGAACAGGAACTGCTGGAAGTCATGCGCCAATTGCAGGAAGCCAACCACATGCTGCTGCGACTGTCCTCGTTGGACGGCTTGACCGGCATTACGAATCGCCGGCAATTCGACGACTTTCTCGACCAGGAATGGCGGCGCGCCCTGCGCGAATCGACCCCCTTGTCGCTCATCATGTTCGATATCGACCGGTTCAAAACCTACAACGACTCCAAAGGACACACCGCCGGCGACGAATGCCTGAAACAGGTCTCGGAGGCGGTGTCCAGCGCCGTCAATCGCCCCGGCGATTTGGTCGCCCGCTACGGAGGCGATGAATTCGTCATTGTCCTGCCCGGCACCGGCATCGACGGCGCCGCCCAAGTCGCCGAAGGGCTCCGACGCCGGATCGAAGCGCTCAACATCCGACATACCGACGAAGACGTGGTCACCATCAGCCTCGGCTATGCGAGCATCATCCCCAATCGGCATACGTCGCCTACGGATTTGATCCGAGCGGCGGACCACGCCCTCTATCAAGCGAAACAAGACGGCCGAAATCGCGCCAAGCCGGCCAGCACGCTTACGCTGGTGGAAAATCTTCGCAACGAGTAGGCGATCCGCGCGGCGCCGATGGGAATGCGCAGATCCAATCCATACACCGATGGCCCCGGAACTCGGAACCTGGATCCGACGGTCGGAAGTCCCAATCACAGACCCGCATGCCGAAGAAATCCGCGATAACCAGACCGACGCCGAACAGTCCGCCTCGGCGCCCTTCCAACGTCTCGGGCCGGTCAAGGAGGCAGAGGACAAGTTCGCCTCGCCCGTCTGGTCCGTCCCCTGGAGGGGAGGACGCGCTCCTGACCTCGATCATCGACAACTTCCCCCACATGATTTTCGTCAAGGACGCCCAGACCCTGAAATTCGTGCGGCTCAATCTCGCCGGCGAGCGGCTGCTGGGGGCGCACCAGCACGAGTGGTTGGGCAAGGACGATGACGACCTCTTCCCCGCCGCTGAAGCGGAATGTTTCATGGCCTCGGATCGCGACGTCTTGCAGCAGAAGCGCGTGATCGATATCCCCGAAGAGTCCATCACCACCCCGCAGGGGACGCGGAGTCTGCATACCAAAAAAGTTCCGATTTTCGACCACACGGGGAGGCCCCGATACATCCTGCGCATCTCCGAAGACATTACCGAACAGAAGCACATCAAACAGGCGGAGCAACGCCGGGCCCTCATGCTGGAGCTGCAGCAATTCGCGTTGTGCGAACTGGCCAAGCACGAGGCCATCTATACCGGGAACCTCGATCAGGCGATTGAGGTGCTGACGGAGATGGGGAGCCGGGTGCTCGGCGTGGAACGGACCAGCGTATGGCTGCTCGAAGAACGGGAGAACTCCCTTCGCCTGCTCGATCTCTTCGAACACACCTCCGCGCGCCATACGTCCGGCACGGTCATCAGTGCGCAGGACTATCCGGCCTACTTTAACGCCCTCACCCATGAGGAATATGCGATCGCCGCGGAAAACGCGCATCTCGATGTCCGCACCCGCGAGTTTTCCCCCGGCTATCTTCGCCCTCTTGGAATCGGCGCCATGCTGGATGCCCCAATTCGCCTGAACGGGAAGGTGGTGGGGGTGCTGTGCAATGAGCATATCGGCGCCCCGCGCGCCTGGACGCCCGAAGAAATCCATTTTGCGAACTCATTGACGACGTTTGTGACGCTGGCCATGGAGGCCCATCAGCGCAAAGAAAGCGACCACGCGCTCCTGCTGGCGAAGGAAGCCGCCGAAGTCGCGAGCCGCGCCAAGAGCGAATTCCTGGCCAGCATGAGTCACGAAATCCGCACCCCGATGAACGCCATCATCGGAATGGCCGACTTGCTGTGGGAAACACAGTTGACCCCGGAGCAGCGCAAATACCTCCGAATCTTTCGCCGAGCCGGCGGCACGCTGCTGAATCTGATCAACGACATTTTGGATCTGTCCAAGGTCGAAGCCGGGCACCTGGAACTGGAATCCATCGACTTCGACCTGGCGGAACTCATCGACAAAGCGGTGGAGATGCTGGCGATGCGGGCGAATGAAAAAGGGCTGGAGTTGGCCTGCCACTTGGCGCCCGACGTGCCTTGTGCCCTGATCGGCGACCCGACGAGGCTGACGCAGATCTTGATCAACCTCCTCGGCAACGCGATCAAATTCACCGAGCAGGGTTCGGTCATCCTCCACATCGGCAACGACCCGGACGCGGCCGTCCCCGGCACCATCCGGTTTTCCGTCACCGACACCGGCATCGGAATTCCCGCCGGACGACTCGAGGCCATTTTCGACAGCTTTACCCAAGCGCACGCCGCCATCGCACGAAAATACGGCGGAACCGGACTGGGTTTGGCCATCTCCAAACATCTGGCCGAACGCATGGATGGCCGGATTTGGGTCGAGAGCGCCGTGGGGCAGGGCAGCACGTTTCACTGCTCGGTCAAACTGCAGGTGCAATCAGCACGACGCGTGCCGAAACCGGCGCCCTTCATCAATCTGGCCGGCGTCCGCACCCTGATCGTGGACGACCACCCCACAAACTTGTTGATCCTGCGGGAAACTTTGGGCGCATGGGGCGCGCTGGTCCACGAGGTGAACAGCGGAGAAGCGGCCTTGGTCGAACTGCGGCGGGCGGCCAATAACTCAACGCGCTATGAACTGCTCTTGTTGGATTGCCGCATGCCCGGCATGGACGGGTTTCAGGTGGCGGGGGCCGTCAAGGCCTGCGAGCTGGCGGAGGGGCTCACCGGATTGGTGCTCGACGTGAAACGCGGCTCGGGTG
>CAYQDJ010000036.1:15831-20056 GCA_964416255.1 uncultured Nitrospira sp.
CTGACCTCCGACCATTGGGCCGACGACATCGCCCGCACCTATGATCTGGGGTTGGGAGGCTATCTCATCAAGCCGATCCGCCGAGCGGATCTATTCCAGGCCATCAGCATCGCCCTCGGCCGGACCAAGGCGGCCATCGACCCGCACGTGGACCCGGCGTCTCCGGAGCCGTCGGCGCCCGCCGGCCGGGCGCTTGACATCTTGCTCGTCGAAGATTCCCCCGACAACCGATTGCTGATCCGATCGTATCTGAAACACACGGCCCATCGGCTGGACGTGGCGGAGCACGGGGCGATTGCCGTGGACCGGTTCACGCGCGGCCGCTACGACCTGATCCTGATGGATATGCATATGCCGGTCATGGACGGCTACGCCGCCACCAAAGCCATCCGCGCATGGGAACGCGACCATGCCATGCCCCCGACACCCATCGTCGCGCTCACCGCCTTCGCGCTGAAGGAAGAGGCCGCGAGAATTTTCGAAGCGGGCTGCAACCAGCACATCACCAAGCCCGTCACCAAGACCACCTTACTGGACGTCCTCTGCGCCTATTCAGCGCCGGCCGCCTAAACCATGTCATCCCCTCTTCCCCCCATCATGATCAGCCGCGAACTGGAAGACATCGTTCCGATCTTTCTGGCCAATCGTCATCAAGACCTCGCCACGCTTCGAGCGGCCCTGGGCCGCGCCGAGCTGGAGACGGTGCGCATTTTGGGCCACCGTATGAAAGGGGACGGCGGCGGCTACGGCTTCGACGTCATCAGCGAAATCGGCGGAGCCATGGAGTTGGCCGCCGCACGGCGGGACGTGCCGGCCATCGAACGGCTGGTCACGCAATTGGAAGCGTTTCTTGCCCAGGTCACCGTCGTGTATCGGTAGCCGGTTCGCACCCCGCGATCGCGCCTGGAACCGCCGCGTTCCTGTACAATAGATCCACCGGCAGACGCACCGGCATGGCGACAGGGCGCGCACGTTCGCCCAGCCACCTTCTCACCGCTTGCGAGGCACAGCACGAATGGCGCAGCACCGAGTTCGTTTCTTCTTCTTCCTGATGGTGGTGCTGCACGGCCCGGGCTGCGGCCAACCGGTGCCGCGCGACACGGTTCCGGTCCATGCAACGGCGCAACAGGAGAGGGTCCGGGCGGTCCCCATGTTGCCTCACCGTCTCTACGTCTATCAAACCGATCGGCTCCCGTCGGGGGACCTCATCAAACGGTGGCACTGGGAGGCGCCCTGGGAGATTCGCACGCCAGACGGACGGGTCGTTCGCCGAATGTACGCCCCCGATTGGTCGCCCAACACGGCGAAGAACGGCGGCCCCCACATGACGATCATTCAGGATCCGCAGCGAGGCACGATCTACGAGGCCTTTTTTGTGCAGCAATCCGACCGGGTATTTACCCTGGCCGTGACCCTGTCGTTTTTTGCCGATCGTGATTCCCCCAGCCCCCTGTTTTCCCTCTCGTTTGCAGATTCCGCCGGCGCCACCTGCCGCCCGGCCCAAGTCAGCCGCGGCGGCATCCAGGCACCGGGGATCCCGCAAGCTGCGATTGAATCTGCGCACTGGGTGGGAGTCGGATGGGAGGAGACCCCGACCCACCCCTGCTGATCACTTGCGGCGAGTGGGAACCCGTACGCCTCTTGGGAGAGCCCCTAGTATCCTGCGCCAAGTCATGTGCCCCATACTGACCAGGAACAGCCTCCCCCCTAGGGAGACCCCTAGTAGACTCCTAGGTGCCCTCTAGTACAGTCGCCCGGCAGGCAATTCCTCAGGGGCCATTCGGTGCTCGACCGAGGGGGCAACAGGATGCAGTCTGAACCGGGCAAGTCCACTGATTCGCTTCAGCTCGAAAAAGAAGCGAAGCTACGAACCGTCATCGAGTCGGTCCCCAACGGCATTATCATGGTCGACGAAAAAGGAAAGATCATCCTCTGCAATACTGAAGCCGAACGGATGTTCGGATACGACCGAGACGAATTGTTGGGCGCACCGATCGAACTCCTCGTCCCGGCCAAAGTCCGTGAGAAGCACCCCACGTATCGCGACAGTTTTCTGCACAATCCTTCCAAACGACAAATGGGCGCCGGCCGCGACCTGACCGGCATCCGGAAGGACAGGACCGAAATCCCCGTCGAGATCGGTCTCAATCATATCAGAACCGATGACAACTCCTTCGTGGTGGCGTCGATCGTCGATATCACCGAGCGCAAAAAACAGGAGGAGAAGTTCCGGACGATCGTCGAATCCGTCCCGAACGGCATCATCATGGTCGATACGACCGGCTCCATCACCCTCAGCAACTCGGAAGCGGAGAAAATGTTCGGCTACGGCCGCGGCGAACTGCTGGGCAAGAAAGTCGAAGCGCTGGTGCCAATGCGGTATCAAGGCAATCACCCGGCGGATCGGGACCGCTTCATCGATCACCCGCAGAAGCGCCAGATGGGCGCCGGACGAGACCTCGCGGGCTTGAAGAAGGATGGCACGGAAATCCCCGTCGAAATCGGCCTGAATCCGATCGACACGCCGGACGGCCGCTACATCCTGGCGTCCATCCTCGATATCAGCGAGCGCAAGGCGATCGACGACAAACTCCATCTGGCCTATGAAGAAGTGCAGCAGAAGAACCAGGAGATGGAACAATTCGTCTACACGGTGTCGCACGATCTCAAAGCGCCGCTCGTCACCAGCATGTCGTTCATGGGCTTCCTGAAGGAAGACATCGACCGGCAACAATTTTCGGAAGTGACCGATTCGCTGCAGCGCCTGGAAAAGGCCCACCGGCGCATGCAGGAACTCATCAACGACCTCCTGCAGGTGAGCCGCATCGGCCGCATGGAATTGCATTACGAGGAGGTCGCCGTCCAAGCGGTGTTGAACGAGGTGGCGGAGAATGCCGCGGAGCATTTTCGCGCTCAACACGCGAAGTTCGAGCCGGCGCCGGATTTGCCGGTGATTCCGGCCGATCGAAAGCGGCTCGCCCAGGTCCTTGAAAATCTCATCGGCAATGCGCTCAAATACGCCTCCGACACCGGCGATCCATTGATTCAGGTGTTGTGGAAGGATGCCGGCCACGAGGTCCATGTGTGCGTCAAAGACAATGGGCCTGGCATCGAGCCAGAATATCATCGCAAGATCTTTGGGCTGTTCCAGCGACTCGACTCCAGCAAGGAAGGCACCGGCGTGGGACTGACTATCGTGTCGCGCATCATGCAGCTTCATGGCGGCAGTGTGTGGGTGCAGTCCGAGTTGGGACAAGGGTCGGAGTTCTGGCTCGCGTTTCCAAAAGTTCCCAACCGAAGGGGGCCGTAGCTGATGAGCTATGAAGAAGAAGCACGACCGACGACATTCCTTCTCGTCGAGGATGACGACGACCATGCGGAGATCGTCATCAGGAGCCTGAAGAAAGAGCCTGGCCAGAAGAAGATTGATCGTGCTTCAGATGGTGTGGAAGCGCTCCAATACCTCACCGGGGAGGGACGGTTTCAGGGCGTGTCCCTTCCGGACGTCATCCTGCTGGATTTGAAGCTCCCCAAAAAGGACGGGCACGAGTTGTTGGCCGAGATCAAACAGGACGAACGATTGAAAATGATTCCGGTGGTCATCCTCACCACGTCGGACGCGGAGGTCGATCGGCTGCAAGCCTATCGGTTGCATGCGAACAGTTACCTGGTGAAGCCGCTCGATGGAGACCGCTTTCGGAGGATGATTCAAGACATGTGCTTCTACTGGTCCGCTTGGAATCGAGGACCCCGGCTTGGACACGCACAGAGTCAATAAGGCCCCGCGCCTGCTCCATGTGCTGTTGATTGAAGACAATGACGAGCACGCCGCTATTATTGCGAGGTATCTCAGGCAGGCCGAAGACGCACGCATCGTCCTCTCACGCGCCGCGTCTCTCGCCGACGGACTCGCTCAGCTCAGCGCCAACCGACACGACGCGCTCCTGCTTGATCTCCAGCTTCCCGACAGCCGGATCGACCAGACGCTCAGCCGGACGTTGCCACACGCGTTCGCCCTCCCCATTATCGTACTGTCGACGGTCGAAGAACGGTCGCTGGCCCAACAGGCTCTGAAGGAAGGGGCTCAGGACTATCTCTGTAAGGGAAACCTTTCTTCCGATCTCCTCTGCCGTGCCATCGACTATGCGATTGAACGGCAGCACACCGAGACACACCTTCGGCCCGTGGTGTCTCGGGAGCGAGCCCTCTACGCCCACCACCCCGA
>CAYQDJ010000036.1:20066-28676 GCA_964416255.1 uncultured Nitrospira sp.
TAAGAGGTGTTTCGAAAGCAAGCCCTCTTCGACCTCAGTCAACACGCGCTCAGTGAAAACAACGCGTCAACCCTTCTCGACAAGGTGGCGTCCACCTTGTCGCAGGCCCTCCGGGTGGACTTCGTGAAAATCATGGAGTATCTCCCCGACGAACATTCGTTTGTCTTGCGAGCGGGTGTTGGCTGGAGCGCGCACCTCGTTGGACGGGAGAAAGTTCATGCCGACACGGGCTCGCTCGCAAGTTTCACCCTCCGGGCCAGCCGTCCGGCCACCGCCTCGGGCCACGTCATGACGCTCGAGCCGATCATTGCCGAGGATTTAACCGCAGAAACCCGATTCTCACCGGCCCACTTCGTGCGCGACCATGGCGCCCAAAGCGGTATGAGTGTCCTCATCCACGGCAAACACAAGGAGCGTCCCTACGGCGTCCTCGCCGCATTTTCCGCCGGCAAGCGCTCCTTTCGCGAGGGCGACGCGCAGTTCCTGCAAGCCGCGGCGAACGTGGCGGCGGCGGCGCTGGTCAGAATTCAGCTGGAGGAGGAGCTGGTCGATTCCGGCAACACCCTCAAGAGCTTGAACGTCAGCTTGGAAAGTCGAGTGGCTGAGCGCACCAGGGAGCTGGAGCAATCGCAAGCCCGTCTCCGGGCACTCGCCACGGAGCTCAACCTGGCGGAGCAGCGGGAGCGCAAGCGCGTCGCGACCGAACTGCACGACCATCTGGCGCAGTTGCTGGTGCTGGGCAAGTTGAAACTTGCCCAGGCCAAGCGCATTCCTTCGCTGGACCCCGCCTGCGCCGGCTTATTGAGCCAGACCGATGAGGCGCTCAGCCAGTCTCTCTCCTACACCCGCACGTTGGTCGCCGATCTCGGCCCTTCGGCCCTGTATGAATTCGGCCTGCCGGCAGCCATCAGATGGCTGGCAGAACAGATGCAGCGCTACGACTTGACGGTGCACCACCACCTGCCGGAGCACGCGTCGACCATGCTTCCGGAAGCACAAGCCGTGCTCGTGTACCAATCCGTCCGCGAATTGCTCATCAACTGCGCAAAACACGCGCATGTGTCCGAGGCAGAGGTGACCCTGCACTGCCCAGGAGCGAGCGTTCTGGTGGAAGTCCGCGATCATGGGGTGGGCTTCAATGTGGCGATCCTGACGGAAGCCCAGTCGTCGACCAAATTCGGGCTCTTCAGTATCGGAGAGCGGATGAGGGCGCTGGGCGGGTCGTTCACTGTGCAGTCAACTCCTGGAGCAGGGACCGCTGCGACACTCACCCTGCCAATCCCGGTCGAGGCTCGGCCAGAGTCCTGTGAGGGGGAGTTCAACTCGCGTCCGGGCGAAGGGAGTGGATGGGCTTCGTCACGATTCCAACCTGAGGCCAAGGATCTCACCATGCGGGTGGTGCTGGTGGATGACCATGCCATGATCCGGGAGGGTTTGCGCAGCGTCTTGGAGACCTATACCGACATCCGTGTGGTGGGCGAGGCCGGTGATGGCCGTGAAGCCGTCGCCGAAGTGGATCGGCTCCGCCCGTCGGTCGTGATCATGGACATTAACATGCCGCACATGAGCGGCATCGAAGCGACCGCCCTGATCAAAGCCCGGCATCCCGACATCAAGATAATCGGATTATCCGTCAACGCGTCCGAGGAGAATCAACACGCCATGCACCTTGCCGGCGCCGCCGTGCTCCTCACCAAAGAGGCGGCGGCCGAACAGCTGCACCACAGCATTCAGGACGTCATGGGGCGTTCGTAAGCCGACTTGCGCGCGTACCGAGAAAGTACCGCATGCCGGTTTTCTTTCCTCTGCATCCGACGAGTGAATCCACTGCCCCGCACAGCTAAACTAGGGCTCGACCTAGGTTAGCGCGTCGACACCGGTCCGTATAGTGCCCCCAATACGCCGGATACCAAGTCACCTTCCGAGGAGAGAGGCTCTCATGTCCCTCCAGACTGGGCCGGCTCGATATGGATTGGCCATCGCCGCCGTCCTTCTCGCGGCGACGGTTCGAGCCGCCCTCTCTCCCTGGATGCCGCACACCATGCCGTTCGTCACGTTCTACCTGGCGGTGATGGTCGCCGCCTGGATGGGGGGCCTCGGGCCGGGATTGGCGGCATCACTGTTGTCCACCTTGCTCGGCGATTTTCTGTTTTTTGAACCGATTTATTCACTCTCATTCGACACGAAGTATGTCCTGAGCCTCTCGGTCTTCGGAACGGAATCCGTCGCCATCACGCTGCTGACGAATAAAGCACGGCGGACGGACGAGGTGCTGCGTCAAAAGGAAGTTCAATTCCGCACGGCGTTCGAATTGGCGAGTATCGGAAAGGCCCAAGTGGACGCGCAGACGGGTCGACTCAGGGAGGCGAATCAGGCGTTTTGCCAACTGACCGGATATACACGGGAGGAGTTGCTGCGGATGACCCCGCAGGACCTCACGCACCCAGCGGATCGTCCCGCCGATGCGGCCGGCTTTGGAGCGTTGCTCAGGGGGGAGATTGACGCCTACGGAGTCGAAAAGCGGTACATTCGAAAAGACAGCGGAGTCATCTGGGTCCAAGTGGAGGCAGCCCTCCTTCGCGATGCCCAGGGCCGCCCCTACCGGACGATTGCCGCCATCCTGGATATCACGGCACGGAAGCAGGCCGAAGCGGCGCTGAAGCGGAGTGAAGAGCGCTGGAATTTGCTCTTGAGCGGATCAACGGATGGGATCTGGGAATGGGATATCCGGAACCGGACGGTCTTTCTGTCCGACCGTTGGAAACGAATGCGCGGCTACGAGGATGCTGATATTGGGACGGCGGAGAGTGAATGGGCGTCCCGCATCCATCCCGAGGATGCCGCGCGCGTGATGGACACGATTACCGCCTATCTGGGCCGCGTCATTCCCGAATATCACTGCGAGTATCGGACGCTGTGCAAGGATGGATCCTCTCTCTGGGTTCTCGATCGAGGGGTCGCCATCTGGGACGACCACGGCCCCCTGCTCATGATCGGCTCGGAGACGGATATCACCGCGCGCACGACGGCGGAACAGGCCCTTCGTGACAGTGAAGAGCGGCTCTCTGGGATCGTCAGCACGGCCATGGATGCCATCATCTCGGTCGACAGCCGCTATCGCATTACGCTGTTCAACGACGCCGCCGAGCAGCTCTTTGGATGTCGCACGGAAGAGGTGATTGGATCACCGCTGGATCGATTCATCCCTGAACGGTTCCGCCGCGAGCACCGCAGTCATGTGGCCGAGTTTGGGAGAACGGGGACGACGGCGCGCCGCATGGGACAGTTTGGAACCGTGTATGGACTACGGACGAGCGGGGAAGAGTTTCCCATCGAGGCGTCCATCTCTCAGCTCCCCATTAAGGGCGAGAAACTCTACACCGTGATTCTGCGGGATATTACCGAACGGCTCGCTCGCGAAGCCGAACTCCAAGCATGGCGGAACGAGATGGAATTGCGAGTGGAAGAGCGGACGCGAGAAGTCCGGTCGTATCAAGATCGGCTGCGCGCGCTCGCGACGGAACTCAACTTGATTCAACAGCGCGAGCAACAACGGCTGGCCGGCGAACTTCACGATCATTTGGCGCAGATGCTGGTCTTGAGCCGCTTGAATTTGGCTCGAGCAAGACAACTGACGGCTTCTCACGAGCAGGTGTCGGAATTGCTCAAGAAGT
This sequence comes from uncultured Nitrospira sp., assembly GCA_964416255.1. Taxonomy (GTDB): domain Bacteria; phylum Nitrospirota; class Nitrospiria; order Nitrospirales; family Nitrospiraceae; genus Nitrospira_D. The sequence continues at coordinate 23,741 of CAYQDJ010000036.1, forward strand.
GCGATGAGGTGATTGGTGAGTGTCTCGCCTACACACGGACGCTGGTCGCGGATTTAAGTCCCCAAGTGCTCCACCAGTTTGGCCTGGTGGCCGCGTTGCACTGGCTGGCCCAACGAATGCACCGTTTTGAGATGACGGTCGAGGTCGCCACTCCCGCAGAATCCCTCGACCTGGTACAGGACCATGCCATTTTACTGTTTCAATCAGTCCGGGAACTCCTGATGAATATACGGAAGCATGCGCGCACGAGTCACGCCTGGGTCTCGGTGACGCACCATGACTCCTTGCTGATGATCGTTGTGCGGGATCAGGGAGTGGGGTTCGATCCTCGGACGATTGAGGCAGCCGTCGCCGAATCGTCTTTTGGTCTGTTCAGCGTACGAGAACGGATGCGATCGTTAGGGGGAAGCTTTCATCTCGATTCTCAACCGGGAATTGGAACAACGGCCACGCTCAGTCTTCCGCTCAGCCCTCTCCCCTCCGGACAAGCCACGGACTCCGGCAGGACGTCTGAGCCAGAAACCGTTCCTGCTGACACGGCAGGAGACGTTCAAGGGAGGCCGATTCGGGTGTTGCTGGTTGACGACCATGCCATGATGCGGGAAGGACTCCACAGCGTTTTAAAAAACTATTCTGATATGGAAGTGGTCGGAGAGGCATCTAACGGTCGGGAAGCGGTCGCCCGTGTGGGCGAAGTGACTCCCGATGTAATCGTCATGGACATGAATATGCCTGTCATGAATGGGATCGATGCCACCAGGGAAATCAAAATGCGGCATCCCCATATCTGCATCCTCGGAGTCTCCGTCAATGCCCGCGATAATGAGGCGGAAATGCTCAGGGCCGGCGCTTCGTTTGTGTTGACCAAGGAGGCCGCCGTCGAGAAGCTTCACGGGGCGATCTGTCGCGTGGTGAAGGAGAGTCATTAGATGGGACTGTGCTCAAGCACGTGGGCGACACCCTGATTATCCCGGACAATCCCGGCGCTGAAGTCTCCGGGGCATCACGTCCTGCCTAATTGGGCGGGATTCGAAGCGCTTGCTGGATGGTTCGGTTTAACGTCAGGGCATCCACTCTACTCTTCACGAGGAAACCGGCGGCGCCAAGAGCCATTGCGCCCTCCGCAAGGATTTCCCCGCCAACTTCCGCCAACACAATCACCGTTCGTTGGGGCGGCCGTCCTAGACCGACCAGATGCCCCAGTACTTCATAACCCGACTGGTCCGGCAGGTTCAGGTCAAGAAGGATACAGTCCGGGTTAAGCTGTTCCGCAAGCGTCAACCCGCTTTGACCATCCTCGGCTTCGTGCACCTGGAAATGAAGAGGACTCTGCCCCAAGAACCCGCGATATATGACCCGGTCGTTCGCCGAGTCATCGATGATCAAGATTGTAGTCACGTCATTCCCATTCTAGGAGTAGACCAACGAGAGCTTGAGCGTTACCGGGTCAACCCATATTGGGTGTATCGCAATCATGCTGGCCTGGCTGTGAAGCAAAGTGTAGATGAGGATTGGCCACGGCGAAAGAACCACTTGGAGGTACTTCCAAAGGGGTAATGACAACTGGAGTGCCCGGTGTATTGCTTGCGAAGATAGAAGACCGTGCAGACGCACCAGTCTGTGACGCGCCAGTTTGACACACGCCGGATCAAAGACCAGCACGCAAGCGGCGGTCGAGCTATGTGTTTGGGGAAAAAGACGGCCCTGTGCGGATGGTAGGGGCGGTCAATGCGATCAACGAGGTTTGCTGGAGGGCACCCGCTACCGATTTATTTCCGACAGTACGGGTGCCCTTGAGATTTCGATGACTACAAAAGACCCGGCGAGTTCTCGGCGGTCTATTATCTCAATGTATCGTGAGCACCTTCGCGTGCCCCTTGACGGGCTCCCTCTCGCGCTTCTGAGCGCGCATCCGTAGATGTCCGTTCCTCGTGAATTACCGTCGGAGGTTTATGATAATGTCTCTCGGTCGTACAGCCTGAAATCAAACTGATCAGCACACCTGTCATCGCCAATAGCATAGATTTATTCATGGCGTCCCTCCTGTATTTTCTGACGTTGTGCAAGCGTCAGGCCCGTTTCTGAAGGCTGTGGCGGTTTGGCGAAGATGTTTTCTGAATCAATGAGATGTACCCGGGCATCCGTCCTGGGACCTAATGGCGATTCATCCACTTTGTCATTGGTCGGGACAAGGTGTCCCAAGACTTATGGCTTAATGGGGATTATTGGGTGACAACTGCTTGGTAAGGATAGTGGTGGAGGGCAGGGGAGTCGAACCCCCGACCCCTACGTTGCGAACGTAGTGCTCTCCCAACTGAGCTAGCCCCCCACACGATGGGAAACGGACTTGCAGGCCGTTAAAACTCCGCAGGGTTCTCTGCGCACCATCGCGCAGACGTCAGGCTGCGGAAAGAGAACGGGGAGGAATGACCCGCATGTCCGTCGAGCGGCATTATACACAACCTTTCCTCGAGTCTCTACCGGCGGTTCCCGTTCGCCGTGTCAGGACGGGCTGATAAGCGCCTCCCCGACCGGTTTGCCCTGCTCGATGAACACCCGCCGGCCGTCGATACGAAGACGGCCTTCCGCAAACAACTGGACGGCCCGCGGATACAACTTGTGCTCCTGCTCGAGAATACGCGCCGCCAAGCTCTCCGGCGTATCCGCGTCGAGCACCGGCACCGCGGCCTGAAGGATGATGGGACCTTCATCCACGCCTTCGGTCACGAAATGGACGGTGCACCCCGCCAGCTTACACCCCCATTCCAGCGCTTTCTTCTGGACGTCCAAGCCGGGAAACGACGGCAAGAGCGACGGGTGAATGTTCATCATCCGGTTCTGATACGCATTGACGAGCACCGGCGTGACGATCTTCATATATCCCGCGAGCAGCACCAACTCCGTTCGCTGCTCCTCCAGAAGGTCAAGCAGCACCTGATCGTACGCTTCGCGGCCATCCGACCTGCCGACGAATGGCTTGGGGTCCACAAAGAGGTCGGGGAGGCCGTGCGTCCTGGCCCACTCGAGCGCCGGGACGTCTTTCTTGTTGCTGAGGACCGCCACGATCAGGGCGTCGAGTTCCTTTCGTTCAATGGCCTCGATCAAGGCCTGGAGATTCGAGCCGCGGCCCGAGGCGAGCACGGCCACTCGAAGCGGGTCTGATCGTCTAGTCGGCATAGTAGATGGCCGACTCCTCTGCCGATCCCGCGAAGATCTCGCCGATGACGACGCCCTGATCGCCCAGCGCCGAGGCGCGCGTCAGCACTGTGTCGACACAATCGGAGGCCACGACCAGAATCATCCCGATGCCCATGTTGAACACCCGATACATTTCTTCTCGATCCACCGCACCGAGCTCGCGGATGATGGAAAAGATGGGCGGAACCGTCCAGCGGCTTCGATGAATCCGCGCGCGCACGCCCGGACGGAACACGCGGGGCAAATTTTCCGTGATCCCGCCGCCCGTGATGTGCGCGATCCCCTTGATGGGAGCGTGTTGGAGCAAGGTCAGAATCTGTTTGGCGTAAATCCGGGTCGGCGTGAGTAGCACGTCACCGAGCGGCCGATCCAGGTCGGCGAGACGGCTCGCGACCGTCAGCTTGGCATCGTCCAGCAACACCCGCCGCGCCAATGAGTAGCCGTTGCTATGCAGGCCGGACGAGGCAAGGCCGATCACGGCGTCCCCGGGCCGAATGGTCGTGCCGTCAATCAGCTTCGGACGATCCACCACCCCGACCGCAAAGCCGGCCAGGTCATATTCACCGTCCGGATAAAACGACGGCATCTCCGCCGTTTCTCCTCCGATGAGCGCGCAGCCCGCTTGCCGGCAGCCCTCCGCGATGCCTTTGACGACCTCCTGCGCCTTGGCCGGCGATAACGTGCCCGTGGCAAAGTAATCCAGAAAAAACAACGGCTCGGCGCCGCTCACCGCGATGTCGTTGACACACATCGCCACCAGATCGATGCCGACCGTATCGTGTTTCTCCATCAAAAAGGCGATCTTGAGCTTGGTCCCCACGCCGTCGGTGCCCGAGACCAGGACGGGATCCTGATACTTCTTCGACTGCAACGCGAACAGCCCGCCAAAGCCGCCGAGATCGGTGAGGACTTCCGGACGGAAGGTCGACCGTACCAACGGTTTGATGCGGTCGACAAACGCGTCTCCCGCCTCGATATCCACTCCTGAATCGCGGTAGGTCGTCATGGGCGCGCGATCATCCTCCTCTCCTCATCCCTCGGGCCGCATCTCGACTTCCAACAGTTTGATCTTTCGGTGCAGATGACTGCGCTCAATTTTCAAGTCTTCCGCGGTGCGGGAAATATTCCAGTGATGCTCGCGCAACTTGCGGGCGATGTAGTCCTTCTCGAACGCATTGCGGGCCTCGCGGAGCGAGTCGTACGCCTTGAGCAGCAGCGGACTGACCGCGGGGCTGGCATGGGCGGCGAGCGCGGGGCTGCTGGCCCGTCCTTGCAGCGACAAAGACGCCTGCGGCGCATCGATGACGGGGCTGGGCACCATGATCATCAGGCGTTCGATCAGATTTCTCAGCTCGCGGATGTTGCCGGGCCATTCATACTGTTGAAACACCGCCATGGCCTCCGGCGTCACCTCCTTCATGCGGAGTCCCTGCTCTTCCGTATGGATGTGCATGAAATGCCGGACCAGGGCCGGAATATCCTCCCGGCGTTCGCGAAGGGGCGGGACGATGATCGGGACGACGTTCAGCCGGTAGTAGAGGTCTTCCCGGAATTGGCCCTTGTCGATCTCCTGCTCCAAATCCTTGTTCGACGCGGCCAACACCCGCACATCGACCTTCATCAGCTTGCTGCCGCCGACTCTCGTGAACTGCTGCTCCTGCAGCGCACGTAGCACCTTCGCCTGCGTGCTCAGGCTCATGTCGCCCATTTCAGCCAGGCACAGGGCGCCGCCCCCGGC